>NZ_JAKJSI010000036.1:0-87145 GCF_050336695.1 Photobacterium minamisatsumaniensis
TAGTTAGTATTGTGTTTGCTAATGCTGTGACTTTTATAAAGGACAAATTATAAAACTGCAAATTATTACAAAATGTAAACAAAGAAAAAACAATTTAACTCTTTGATTTTAAAGTGTTTGTGTTATTAGTGGTCAAATTTGGAATCTTATTAACATGATGGTTTTTCAGTTTTACATACCACTAATTACCATCTGGATGGTTGTATATGTTGTTTTTTGGTTTTTGTTTGAATTAATATGTCGTCATAGGTCTATGTTCATTATTGTTACAATTGGCTCTGGGTGGGATAGGAAGGTGTTGAAGGGCTTATAGTCCTTTATAGAGCAGGAGCATGCATCTTTACGTTAGTTGGGTATAATGGACTTAGGCGGAAATAGGTAATAGGCAAAGTTATTTATGAAAGATTGGTATCTCTTGTATTGTAAACGAAGTGAACAAGAGCGAGCAGTAATTAACCTTGATCGTCAAGGTGTTGAGTGCTATTACCCTCAGGTTACTGTGCAAAAAATTGTGCGAGGAAAGCGAGTCGAAACCTATGAACCACTTTTCCCTAGCTATATGTTTGTTTATTTTGATCCCGAAGATATAAGTTACACCACGGTGCGTTCTACCCGTGGAGTGGCAGACTTTATTCGCCAGGGAGCGAAACCGCAGACGGTACTGCCAGATTTAATTTATGGGCTAATGGTTAATGAAGACTCTGAAGAGCACCAAGCTAAGCTTTCCAGTCTACCTCGTCCTGGTGAAAGCTTGAAGTTAAGCCAGGGGCAATTTAAAGGTATTGATGCAATATACCAAGAGCCTGATGGTGAAAAACGTTCATTCATGTTGATAAACTTGCTGGGTAAGCGGGTTAAAGTGAGCGTTCAGAATGAAGATATTGTTAAAAAATAATTGAAATGGAATATTACATGTCAAAAGCTTCCCCAGTCCGCAAGGCCGTGATCCCTGTTGCAGGCCTTGGTACTCGAATGTTACCTGCGACAAAAGCTATCCCGAAAGAGATGCTACCTATCGTCGATAAGCCTCTTATTCAATATGTGGTCAATGAGTGTGTTGCTGCGGGGATCAAAGAAATCGTTCTGGTGACCCATTCATCAAAGAACTCGATTGAAAACCACTTTGATACCTCTTTTGAGCTTGAAGCGACACTTGAAAAACGTGTTAAGCGTCAACTGCTCGATGAAGTACAAAAAATTTGCCCTAAAGACGTGACCATCATGCATGTACGTCAAGGTCAAGCCAAGGGGCTAGGGCATGCTGTGCTGTGTGCTCACCCTTTGATTGGTGATGAACCTTTTGCGGTTGTATTACCTGACGTGATCCTCGATGACGTTGCCAGTGATTTACGCAAAGAAAACATGGCCGCGATGGTTGCATCATTTAATGATACGAACATTAGTCAGGTGATGGTCGAGCCTGTACCTATGTCTGAAGTATCAAACTATGGTGTGGCTGATATTGCAGGTGTTGAACTGAATGCGGGTGAAACTACGGCAATGAGTAAAGTGGTTGAGAAGCCCGATTTAGACGATGCACCGTCAAACTTGGCGATTGTCGGTCGATATATTTTACCAGCTGAGATTTGGGGCCTACTTGCCCGTACACCTGTTGGTGCTGGCGATGAAATCCAGTTAACCGATGCGATTGATATGTTGATGGAATCACAGCAGGTCAATGCTTTCCATATGTCAGGTAAAAGCCATGACTGCGGGAGCAAGTTAGGGTATATGCAGGCATTCGTTGAATACGGCATGCGCCATGAAAGCTTAGGTGAGGAATTTACTGCTTTCTTGAAAGAGATGGTAAATAACACTCGTCGTTAAGCCGCATTACTTGGCGTTAGAAAGCAAAAGCGAGAGACAAGTCTCTCGCTTTTTATTACCTGTAAGGTTACTTCGCGCGTCTAGTTACTCTGAATGGTATTGCTCACAGGCATGCAGTGTATTTTCAATCAATGTTGCTACTGTCATTGGGCCAACGCCACCAGGAACCGGAGTTATGTGACGCGCATTTTCTCTTGCAACATCATATTCAACATCACCCGCTAACTTGCCATTATCTAAGCGGTTAATACCCACATCAATGATAGTTGCCCCTTTCTTAACCCAGTGGCCTGGAATAAAATTAGGTTTACCGACAGCAACAACCAAAATGTCAGCTTGGCGTACATGGCTTTCAAGATCTTTAGTAAAGCGGTGACAGGTCGTTGTGGTTGCACCCGCGAGCAATAACTCTAATGTCATTGGTCTGCCAACAATATTCGACGCACCTACAACGACCGCATGCTTACCACGTACTTCTATATTGTATCGCTCAAGTAACGTGATAATCCCTTTTGGTGTACAAGATCGTAGTTTGGGAATACGTTGGCATAAACGGCCGACATTGTAAGGGTGGAAGCCATCGACGTCTTTCTCTGGACTGATATGCTCAAGCACCTTGGTACTGTCTATACCGGCAGGTAATGGCAGCTGAACCAAAATACCATCAATGTTCTGGTCTTGATTGAGCTCTTCGATCAAAGCGAGCAGTTCTGTTTCTGTTGCCGATGCTGGAAGATCGAATGATTTAGAAACAAACCCGACTTCATCACATGCTTTTCGTTTACTGCCAACATAGATTTGTGATGCTGGATCTTGACCAACTAATACTACGGCTAACCCCGGAGCACGTAAGCCTGCTTCAACGCGTGCCTTAACGCGTGCCTTAACTTCTTGACGAACTGTTTGAGAGATAAGTTTTCCATCAATAATTTGAGCGGCCATGTTTATCCTTTGGGTTGAATGGGTGAGCAATAACCAGCGTGCTGTTTATGCTTTGTGTATCTTGTTAAAGATGACTCAGTATCTGGTTTATTAAAACGCAGTTATTGTCGCAAAAAATGTGAACAAGATCTACAGCGCAAACGTTTGCCTCGGTGTTTTCGTTAAATCTTTGTTTGTGGATGCGTGTTGTTTAATCTTTTGTTGTTTGTAGGGAAGCGAAATGAAGATCTCTTAACAAGCACAGTGGAACTTTTATGATGTAGAGCGTGGTCGTTCCATTTATCAGCGGTTTGTCTTTTGTTTGAACGCTTGGTTGCAAACGTACGAAAAATAGAGGGAAAAGCATTGACGTTAATAATCAGCGACGTATAATCCCGTCCCGTAGCCTAGCGCTACAATGATGCGCCCTTAGCTCAGCTGGATAGAGCACGTCCCTTCTAAGGATGTGGTCGCAGGTTCGAATCCTGCAGGGCGTGCCATTTCCCTCGTTTTAAATTACCGTACCATTCTCCCTGTGTTATTACCTAGTTCACCAGTTCCACCTGGGTGTTGTTTCACTTTTCCTGCTATTTCCTGAACAAGTAGCTCTTTTAATGCTAATAATTCACGCTCGTTTGTGGGTTGCCATGATGCAATAACCTTGGCTTTATTCCTTTTCATCGCTATATCCTTTTATTTTATGAGGGATCCTGAGATAAATAATACGTTATGCCCATTTTTCTTATGTGCACCGTGTTGCTCATTTAGAATGTTTTGGAATAATTTTGATCCTGAGTATGTATTCTTTCTTTCCTTTTTAGATCTTGTATCGGAAATAATCGAAATGTTGATGATTATTTAGACAGCAAGGTGTTCAATGAACCTGCTAGAAGCGATATTTGGTTGTGGTAAATAGCCCTGAGGGTGATTGATTCACTGGATTAAAAAGCACCAATGGGGACAGAGTTTCTGGAAATAAAAGAGGCTATTGTCAAAAAACAGCAAAAGTGAAGGGCTTTTTTGGGTTTTACCCTTGTAAATGGATTTTTTGCCCCTATCTTGTGTGAAAGGTTTGATTGCGGTGCGGCCACTCTGTCTCGACGGCAGGGTCATGGATCGCTATAATACCGCGTTTTTTAATTTCTGCTTCAGTGACTGTACCGTCAGCAGAAACAGAAATTATCAGAATTAAGGCGTTATGGTGTTGGCGTGGTTGTCAGCCATAACACGAAAGGATGCCACCGTCAGTATTGCTGATCGGCAACATCACTCAGAGAACACTGAGTAAGTTTTGAGGTTAAATAAAATGCAAGTTACCGTTGAAACCACTGAAGGTCTAGAACGCCATCTAACTATCACAGTTCCTGCTGCTAACATCGAAGATGCAGTTGCTGCTGAACTGAAGAAAATTGCTAAAAATCGTCGTTTTGATGGTTTCCGTCCTGGTAAAGCACCAATGAAAATGGTTGCTCGTATGTTTGGCGCATCTGTTCGCCAAGACATCCTAGGTGAAGTGATGCAGCGTCACTACATCGAAGCAATCGTTAAAGAAAAGATCAACCCAGCAGGCGCACCAACGTTCACTCCAGTTGAACTCGCTGAAGGTAAAGATCTAGTATTTAAAGCATCTTTCGAAATCTTCCCAGAAATCGCGTTAGCGGGTCTAGACAAAATCGCTGTAGAAAAGCCTGCAGTTGAAGTTAAAGACGAAGACGTAGATGGCATGCTAGATACGCTACGTAAGCAGCAAGCTACTTGGTCTGACGTTGATTCAGAAGCAGCTGCTGATAGCCGTGTAACTATCGACTTTACTGGTTCTGTAGACGGTGAAGAATTCGAAGGCGGTAAAGCTGAAGGTTTCGCTCTAGCAATGGGCCAAAACCGTATGATTCCTGGTTTTGAAGACGGCATCGTTGGTAAAAAAGCAGGTGATGAGTTCACTCTAGAAGTGACTTTCCCTGAAGATTACCACGCTGAGAACCTAAAAGGTAAAGCTGCTTCTTTCGCTATCAAACTGCATAAAGTTGAAGCACAAGAGCTACCTGAGCTAACTGAAGAATTCGTTTCTAAGTTCGGTGTTGAAGACGGTTCTATTGACGGTCTAAAAGCTGAAGTTCGTAAGAACATGGAGCGTGAGCTTAAGCAAGCGGTTAAAGGTCGCATTAAAGATCAGGTTCTTAACGGCCTAATCGAGCAGAACGACATCAACGTTCCTGCTGCGCTTATCGATCAAGAAATCAATGTTCTACGTCAGCAGGCAACTCAACGCTTCGGCGGCGATGCTGAAAATGCACCTGAACTACCACGTGAGCTATTCGAAGAACAAGCTAAGCGTCGCGTAGTTGTTGGTCTTCTTCTTGGCGAAGTGATCAAGTCTGAAGAGCTAAAAGCTGATGAAGAACGCGTTAAAGCAATCATCGCTGAAATGGCTTCTGCATACGAAGATCCAACAGAAGTAGTTGCATACTACGAGAAGAACGAGCAAATGATGAACAACATGCGCAACGTTGCTCTAGAAGAGCAAGCTATCGATGCGCTACTTGCTAAAGCTCAGGTTTCTGACAAAGAAGTTAGCTTCAACGAGCTAATGAACCAGCAGCAGCCTGCCGCTTAATTTGCTGAAATTGCTGTAGAGATTTGACTTTAGTTCGAATCTTCTGCTAACAATGGTCCGTGTGAGAGTAATTTCATTCGGGCCATTTATTTTAGGGAAATAACGTTATGAGCTACCAAGAAAAAAACGCCATGTCGCCGATTTTAGATGCGCTGGTTCCTATGGTGGTCGAGCAGACTTCTCGTGGTGAACGTTCCTACGACATCTATTCCCGACTATTAAAAGAGCGTGTGATCTTCTTGACTGGTCAAGTTGAAGATCATATGGCCAACCTAGTCGTTGCACAGCTTCTGTTCTTAGAATCAGAAAACCCTGATAAGGACATTTTCCTATATATCAACTCACCAGGCGGTTCCGTAACAGCAGGCATGTCTATTTATGACACCATGCAGTTCATCAAGCCAAATGTGAGCACAGTATGTATGGGACAAGCCTGTTCTATGGGTGCCTTCCTGCTTGCTGGTGGTGCTAAAGGTAAGCGTTATTGTCTACCGAGCTCACGGGTGATGATTCATCAGCCGTTAGGTGGTTTCCAAGGACAGGCATCTGATATTCAGATCCATGCGCAAGAAATTCTAACGATCAAACAGCGCCTGAACGGTATGCTTGCAGAGCACACTGGTCAACCATTGGAAGTGGTAGAGCGTGATACAGATCGTGATAACTTTATGTCGGCAGAACAAGCAGTAGAATACGGCTTGGTCGATGCTGTTTTGAGTCAGCGAGAGCTGTAAGTTTTTTGACTCAGTACGATGGCTATGCTGTTGTACGGAGCAAAATAACCTGAATTGTTATACACTCAAAACAAGGCAATGATGGGGTAAAACCCGAAAAGAGGTTAGCGAATGACAGATAAGCGAAAAGAGAGTGGTAGTGGAAAACTGCTGTACTGCTCTTTCTGCGGGAAAAGTCAGCATGAAGTTCGCAAGCTAATTGCAGGCCCTTCTGTGTATATTTGCGATGAGTGTGTTGATTTATGCAACGACATTATCCGCGAAGAAATCAAAGAAGTGATGCCTAAGCGAGATGGCAGTGAACTTCCGACACCACAGGAAATTCGTGAAAACCTGGATGAATATGTTATTGGTCAAAACCATGCCAAAAAGGTACTGGCAGTAGCGGTATACAACCACTACAAGCGTCTACGTAATGGCGATACCAATAGCGACGGTGTTGAGCTAGGTAAGAGTAATATCCTACTGATTGGTCCAACTGGTAGCGGTAAAACGCTGCTGGCTGAAACTTTAGCACGTATGCTTGATGTACCATTCACCATGGCTGATGCCACGACATTAACCGAAGCTGGTTATGTTGGTGAAGACGTTGAGAATATTATCCAGAAGCTACTGCAAAAATGTGACTATGACGTTGCAAAAGCAGAGCGTGGTATTGTTTACATCGATGAAATTGATAAAATTTCACGTAAGTCAGACAATCCATCGATCACCCGTGACGTATCTGGTGAAGGTGTTCAGCAAGCATTGTTGAAACTGATCGAAGGTACGGTTGCATCCGTACCACCGCAAGGTGGTCGTAAGCACCCACAACAAGAGTTTTTGCAGGTTGATACCTCAAAGATTCTATTTATTTGTGGTGGCGCATTTGCTGGTCTAGACAAAGTTGTCGATCAGCGTGTTGCAACGGGTACGGGTATTGGTTTTGGTGCTGATGTTCGCTCTAAAGATGACTCACGTACGTTGAGTGACTTGTTCGAGCAGGTTGAGCCAGAAGATTTAGTGAAATACGGTCTTATTCCGGAATTCATTGGTCGTCTGCCTGTTACTGCTATCTTGAGCGAGCTGGACGAAGATGCGTTGGTGCAGATCCTTCGTGAGCCGAAGAACGCACTGACCAAGCAGTATGCAGCCTTACTTGAGCTTGAAAATGTTGAGCTTGAGTTCCGCGACGATGCACTTGTGGCGATTGCACGCAAGGCTATGGAGCGTAAAACAGGCGCTCGTGGTCTACGTTCAATTGTTGAAGCTGTACTACTTGATACCATGTATGAATTGCCTTCTGCGGAAGGGGTAAGCAAGGTTGTAATTGATGAATCAGTGATTAAGGGTGAGTCTGAGCCTTTGATGATTTATGAAAATACAGAAAACCAAGCTGCTGGCGCTGAGTAATTGAACAATTACGGCCCATAATGCAAAAAAAAAGGAGGCTTTGGCCTCCTTTTTTATTTTCTGTTACTTATCCCGTTGAATCTTGCGGCCTTGACCCCATATACTCAATATAGAGACTGAACGGAAGAGAGAAAAATATGAACCTGGAGCGTTCGGAACGCCTTGAGATCCCCGTTCTACCACTGCGAGATGTGGTGGTATACCCTCATATGGTTATTCCATTGTTTGTGGGCCGGGATAAGTCCATTCGCTGCCTTGAAGCGGCGATGGATGACAATAAACAAATTTTGTTAGTGGCCCAGAAAGAAGCGGCGACTGACGAACCTTCAATTGAAGACCTATACGATGTAGGTACCGTTGCCACGATCCTGCAATTGCTGAAGTTGCCAGATGGTACTGTAAAAGTATTGGTTGAGGGGCAGCAACGAGCAAAAGTTGACAATTTAAAGGATGATGAATTCTTTAGTGCTAATGCTGAGTTTTTGTTGACTGAAGAAATGGACGAGCGTGAGCAGGAAGTTCTAGTTCGCACTGCCATTAATCAGTTTGAAGGCTTTATTAAGCTCAACAAAAAGATCCCACCAGAAGTATTAACGTCATTAAATGGCATTGAAGAGGCTGCGCGCCTTGCCGATACCATTGCCGCTCATATGCCACTTAAGCTGGCTGACAAACAAAAAGTCCTTGAAATTGTTGATGTCGTAGAACGTTTAGAGTTCTTGATGGCGATGATGGAATCTGAAATTGATCTGCTACAGGTAGAAAAACGTATCCGTGGCCGTGTCAAAAAGCAGATGGAAAAAAGTCAGCGTGAGTACTATCTCAACGAGCAAATGAAGGCCATCCAAAAAGAATTGGGTGAGCTGGACGACGCGCCGGATGAATTCGAGTCTTTGAAGATCAAAATCGAAGAATCAAAAATGCCAGCCGAAGCCCGTGAGAAAACTGAGCAAGAGCTGCAAAAACTGAAAATGATGTCACCGATGTCAGCGGAAGCAACTGTTGTCCGAGGCTACATCGACTGGATGCTGAGCGTACCGTGGTTCAAGCGCTCTAAAGTGAAGAAGAACCTAGCTAAAGCCGAAGAAGTGCTGAATGCCGACCACTATGGCTTAGAGCGCGTTAAAGAACGTATTCTTGAGTACCTCGCGGTACAAAGCCGAGTGAATAAGCTTAAAGGCCCAATTTTGTGCCTTGTAGGGCCTCCTGGGGTGGGTAAAACATCACTGGGTCAATCAATTGCAGCGGCAACCGGGCGTAAATATACCCGTATGGCGCTGGGTGGCGTGCGTGATGAAGCTGAAATTCGCGGACATCGCCGTACTTACATTGGTTCAATGCCGGGTAAGTTGATCCAGAAAATGGCGAAAGTGGAAGTGAAAAACCCGCTTTTCTTACTTGATGAAATCGACAAGATGTCATCAGACATGCGTGGTGATCCTTCTTCAGCCCTGCTTGAAGTCCTCGATCCTGAGCAGAATAACGCCTTTAACGATCATTACCTTGAAGTTGACTATGACTTATCAGATGTCATGTTCGTCGCAACGTCAAACTCAATGAACATTCCTGGGCCGCTACTTGACCGTATGGAAGTGATCCGTCTATCGGGTTATACCGAAGATGAAAAGCTAAACATTGCTAAGAATCATTTACTTGATAAGCAGATCAAACGCAACGGTTTGAAGCCAAGTGAAGTGGAAGTTGAAGATTCAGCACTGATTGGCATTATTCGTTATTACACGCGTGAAGCGGGTGTACGTAGCCTTGAGCGTGAAGTTTCTAAGCTATGTCGTAAGGCAGTGAAGGCTATCTTGCTAAGCCCTGAGACCAAGAAAGTGGTGATTAACCAAGACAACCTTAAAGAGTTCCTTGGTGTTCAGCGCTTCGACTACGGCAAAGCGGAAGAGAATAACCGTATTGGCCAGGTAACAGGTCTTGCTTGGACGGAAGTCGGTGGCGATTTACTGACCATTGAAACCGAGTCAATGCCGGGCAAAGGTAAGCTGACTTATACTGGCTCGCTAGGCGATGTAATGCAAGAGTCTATCCAAGCGGCGATGACGGTAGTACGTACTCGTGCAGAACGTTTGGGTATTGCGCCTGATTTTTACGAAAAACGTGATATTCACGTTCACGTGCCTGAAGGTGCAACACCCAAAGATGGACCAAGTGCGGGTATCGCTATGTGCACAGCGCTTGTTTCAAGCTTAACAGGTAATCCTGTACGTGGTGATGTCGCTATGACGGGTGAAATTACCTTACGCGGTGAAGTATTACCGATTGGTGGCTTGAAAGAGAAATTGCTAGCAGCGCACCGTGGTGGTATTAAAACGGTGCTGATCCCGAAAGACAATGAGCGTGATCTGGAAGAAATTCCAGACAATGTCATTGCCGATCTTGAGGTGAGGCCAGTGCGTTGGATTGATGAAGTGCTAACTGTTGCATTGCAGAATAATCCAACAGGCATTGAGTTGGTAAACGCCCAAAACAGTGACCTGCAGCAAAGTTAAGATATGAAAAAACGCTTTCGAGGTTAAAAACCTTGTCAGCGTTTTTTTGTGTAGCTATAAGTTAGGTCTAATTTGCTGTGGCTCAATAATATCAAGGCTTACTCGTATTTTTCGGGCTTTGAACTGATATAATTAGGCTTGATACATTTTTATCCGTGATGCGAAAATTTTGCCAGAGAGGCTGCAAACGGAATAGTTTACTGAGGGGAATAGATTGTGAACAAAACTCAATTAGTTGACAAAATCGCTGAAAACGCAGACATCTCAAAAGCGTCTGCTGGTCGTGCTCTTGATGCATTCATTGATGCGGTTTCAGATAGCCTGAAGTCTGGTGATCAAGTTGCGCTTGTTGGTTTTGGTACGTTCTCAGTACGTGAGCGTGCAGCGCGTACGGGCCGTAACCCACAAACGGGTGAAGAAATCCAAATCGCAGCAGCAAAAGTACCGGGCTTTAAAGCAGGTAAAGCGTTAAAAGATTCTGTAAACTAACGAAGGGTTGCCCTGTTGGTTGGTTTGAACAAACAGAAATTCAAGTTGTCTTAACTAGACAGCTTGGCTGGAATGAAGGGCGCATCGGGTTGATGCGCTTTTTTTACTTTGTACAGTGTGGATTATTCAGCTCCGTTTCTATTTAGGATCGAGAAGCATTCTTCACAATACTATGCCAAATCGAATAAGTAGGAGATACGGCAAATTATGATGGAGCGAATGCGCGAAGGCGCAAGCAGCATTTGGGTCAAGATTATCCTTGGTCTAATTATATTTTCTTTTGTTTTCGCAGGTGTCGGTAGCTACCTTGCTGGTGGTGGTCAACAAATCGCAGCAACGGTGGACGGTCGTGAGATCAGCCAGCGTGACTTCGATATGGCCTACCAGAACGAACGTAACCGTATGCAATCTCAGCTGGGCGATTATTTCTCTAGCCTGATGGGTGATCCTGCATACGTACAACAGTTCCGCCGTAGCGTGCTTGATCGTATGGTTAATGACGTATTGATCGAGCAGCGTGCGCAAGAGCTTGGTTTACGTATCAGCGATGAACAGATCCGTACTGCGATTGTATCAATGCCTGAGTTCCAGCGTGATGGCCGCTTCGACAACGATACTTACAACTCGTTGTTACGCCGTTCAGGGATGACGCCAGATCAGTTTGCAGAGTCTATGCGTACTGACATGCTTCGTCAGCAATTCCTACTTGCGATTCAAGGTAGTGATTTTGCACTGAGCAGTGAGCTAACGGCACTGACTAAGCTAGAGCAGCAGCAACGTGAAATCCGTACCCTGACGCTGAACATTGATTCGTTTACGCAGAAAGCAGAGGTTACTGACGAAGAAGCATTAGCGTTCTACGAGCAGAACCCACTTCGCTATACGCGTCCAGACCAAGTTAAAGCCGCTTACATTGAATTATCTGGTAAAGGTCTAACGACATCGTTAGACGTGACTGAAGATGATGCACAAGCGTTCTTTGATGAGAATCAGAATAAGTACGGCACTGCTGAACAACGTCAGGCAAGCCACATCCTTGTTCAAGGTACGGACAGTGATGCTAAGGCCAAAGCGGAAGCACTACTTGCTGAATTAAAAGCAGGTGCTGACTTTGCTGAACTAGCGCAAACATCTTCAGATGATACCTTCAGTGGCAAAGATGGCGGTAATCTTGGTTGGTTCGAGCGTGGTGTTATGGATCCGGCCTTTGAAGATGCAGCGTTTGCATTGAATAAAGGTGATGTTTCTGAGGTAGTACAATCGGACTTTGGCTTCCACATCATTAAGATGGATGACATTAAAGCGCCTAAAGTTAAGCCTTTCGCTGATGTACGAGATGAAATCACGGCTGAGTTGCGTGAGCAGCGTGCTGTGGAAGCTTTCTATGACCTGCAAAACCAACTAGCGGAAACGGCGTTTGAAATGCCAGACTCGTTAGATGACGCTGCTGAAGCGATTAATGGTACCGTTCAAACAACGGATTTCTTCTCACAGTCTGATGCGCCAGAGTTGCTGGCAACACCAGCAGTACTTCAAGCGCTATTTAGTGCAGAAGTACGTGAAGACGGTTTGAACTCAGATGTGATCGAAATTGCACCTGAGCATGTTATCGTTGTTCGTGTTGATGATTCTCGTGACGAAATGATACTGCCATTTGATGAAGTATCTGCTCTTGTTAAAGATCAGCTGGCACAGCAAAAAGGTGAAGAGCAAGCTCAAGCGAAAGCTGACGAAATCCTTACCTCGTTGCGTGATGGCAATGCTGAGATCTTAGAAACTGAAGGCTTAGCGTTTTCTGACGTAGAAACCATCTCACGCGCTGGCGCAGATCGTATGGTTGCACAAGTTGCTTTCGGCTTGGCGAAGCCTGCTGAAGGCCAATCTGTATTTGGTGTGACGCGTGATGCTTCTGGCAACATGCTAATTATCGCACTTGATAATGTGATTGAAGCCGAAGTCGCACCTGTTGCGACAGACAGCCAACTTGCGACTCAGTTAGAGCAGATGAATGCTCAGCAGGATGTGATGGCAACACTTGATGAGTTGCGTAACACTGCTGAAGTTAGCTACCAAGCGGTAGATACAGCTGCAAACTAATTGTAATTAATACGTAAGTCGACGGGCCGCCATTGTGCGGCCCGTCGTTTTTTTGGTGGCTATAAGCGTTTGTGCATTTACATTTTTTATTGCTAGAAGCATGTTAGTGCCCGGTGATGTGATTCATGACGAGTTAAATGCTCGCTAGTGAATCTGTTCGGGAACGGAATAGGCTTAGGAGTAACAGATGAAAAGTGTCATGAAAGGAATGGGTATTGCTGCCGTTTTATTGGCGGCTGTCATGGGAATTACACCTGCGATAGCAAACGATTATGAAGGTATTGAGATCACGGTAAACATCAATACCGCCAATGCGGAAGAGCTCGATAAACTCTTAATCGGGGTTGGCCCTGACAAGGCATTAAAGATCATCGAGTATCGTAACGAGTATGGCTTATTTTCTTCTGCTGAAGATTTGGCGAAAGTGAAAGGGATAGGAGGCTCAACAGTAGAGAAAAACCGTGAACGGATAAAGCTGCAATAGAGGCGGCTTAAATCAGAGAGGAGAGAGGTCTGTAGTTCTCCTGTCTTTAGTTAAAACCCACAGCTCACAATGAGCGCTGTAAAGAAAAAGGCTCCCTCGCCGGCGTAAAATGAATTTTATAGCCATATTGTTTGTAGTCATCAGCAATGGCTTGTGCTTTAGTTAGAGTGAATTTGTATTGCCCACGAAACCCAACTCGAACAATCCCTGTTGGTAATGCCACGTTAATTCGATAAAGCGTTTCTGCTGCCATCATAATGAAGACCGAAATGTTAATGCGTATAAGTTGCATTATAAATGCACCTAATGGCGATTGGCAATGTGATTTTTGATTTTGGGAGTGATGGCAAAGCAAAAACCAGCGACGGCACCTATCAGGTGAGCCTCTACGGCGACCCGAGCACCAATCAATTCTGCCGAGCTCGAAGATCCGCCAGTAAACTGTTCCCCTATGACTTTGGCTGTAACCCCCACCAAGAGCACCCAGCCGAGTTTATCTTTAGCCTGAATATCTTTAATCGCCCCCCACGTGAATATGCCGTGTAATACCCCTGAGAGCCCAGCATACCAATGCATTGGTGATAGCATTAAGGTTGATCCAATGGTCGCGGCTAAAAATACAATAAGTCCAGATAATAGGCGAGTATTGAGGTAGCGTCGAAAAATAAAGGTAATGGTTGCCAAAGCAAGGCTGTTCATTATCATGTGAGGCCAGTTGGTATGGGTAATATTACCTGTTACTAGACGCCATACCTCACCCGCTAAAATAGCGTCGCGATCCCACGCAAGTGTATGTTGTAGTGATGACAGTTGGCACAGCGCCATGAGGGCAGTGGCGAAAACAATAAAGTAACGAATAGACAAGGCAACCTCGATGAGTCGATATTGTGAAAAATGTGGCAAAGCCCAAAAAGCATGTATATGTCACTGGATTCAAGTTATTGATGCTAAAACTGAACTGTGGATATTACAACACCCTTCAGAGGTTAAACGTGCAATCGGCACTGCGCGTATACTGACACTTTCATTACCCAATGCTCGGTTGTGGGTTGGCGAAAACTTTTCACAGCACGATGAGATTAATCGATTGCTGGCCGATCCTGATCGTGAAACATGGCTTGTTTATCCTGGAGAGCGAGCAATTTCAATTGGCTCACTGGAGGCCGATAGCGGCGCTACACCAAAAAAGCGCACGTTGATCTTGTTAGATGGTACTTGGAAAAAAGCCTATAAAATATGGCAGCTCTCGGAGAATTTGCAGCGTCTGCCAACCGTGAACTTAGAGAATGCTGATAATGGGAATTACCGAATTCGTAAATCCCCTAAAGCGCAAGGTGTGTCGACCGTTGAGGCCGGTTACCTTGCACTCAGTGCTCTTGAGGGGCGTGACGTTGATTTCACCCCACTTCTAACGACTTTTGAGCATATGATTGAATTCCAAATTCAACAGATGCCTGCTGGTGTCTTTGAGAAAAACTACCGCTCTTAGCTGTTATGAGCCAAAGCTTAGAAACCATGGCCTTCACTGCCAACCCCAATAACCGATGTTGGTTGGAATAATGTACTATATAGGCGTTGAGCAAAGCCGTCGGTCATGCCTGAGATATAATCAGCGATGATCCTATGTGCATTCTCACCGTTGTCTTCCGCATGACGCCAGCGTTCTCGTGTGCTCTCGGGCAGGAGGCGCTCCGGATCAGAAGAAAACGCCTCAAACAGCTCCATCACCAGTTGCTGGCCTTTGTATTCCAGTAGCTGGATCTCAGGTTTATGTACTACGTACTGACTGACAAACTGTTTCAACACATCCAGCACCCATTCCATTGGCTCTGTTAAAAAAGCGTTCCACTGTAAAAGAGGCTCTTCAAAACTATCGAGGCCATTTTGAATCGCAGGTGCAATGTGAATGGAGGTTAATAGTGCATTGACCATCGCGCCGATGGCATCTTTACGTTGGTGGTGATCTGCAAATAGTTGGTCACTGAGCTCGCCAATACGTTCTTCTAGCCAAGGTTCACCGCAATCAGCGAGCTTACTGGCGACAGCTTCTTGCCATTGTTCGCGTGTGACAATTCCCATGACAATGGCATCTTCCAAATCATGAACACCATAAGCAATGTCATCTGCCAATTCCATTATCGAGCAATCGAGTGATTTAAACCGGGTTTTTAAATGTTCGGTTGGTGAATGGCGAGTTTGGCGCATCTGGCTGAACTGCTCACGGTCGTGTTTGGACAGTGAGGCAATAACCCAATTGAAATTATCCTTATCATCATCATAAATACCTTTGGCTGGATGCCAATCTTTGGCTTTCAAATGCCGGAATTGATGGACATCTGCAGGTAGTTCTAACGCGCGAGTGGTACTAATAAAGGCTGGGTATTTGAGTAGTCCTAATAAAGTACGGCGTGAAAGGTTCATACCGAAATGTTCTGTATAGGGCTCTAAGACAGTGACAATGCGGAAGGTTTGGGCATTGCCCTCAAAACCACCGTGGTGACGCATCATATAGTTTAAGGCGACTTCACCGCCATGCCCGAAAGGTGGATGGCCGATATCATGCGCAAGGCATATGCTTTCCATTAAGCTGGTTGATGCCAGCAAATCCCGAAACTCTGGCTGTTTGATTTTGAGCTGGGCGACAATGCCGGTACCAATCTGGGATGCTTCTAACGAATGGGTTAGCCGTGTGCGATAAAAATCATGATGGCCAGCACCGTGGACTTGTGTTTTGGCTTGTAAGCGTCGAAAGGCTGCGGAATGCAGAATACGAGCTCGGTCTCGTTGGTAGGCTGAGCGGTGGTCATTACGCCGTACTTTTTGTTCATTGCTGCGGCGTACTTCCCATTGTTGATTAAAATTATCGGAAAGCGAAAAGGGTTTCATTAGCTAATATCGTCCAGAGTCAGGTTGAAGCTTTCGGCAAATGTTGCAAGGAAGTATTCCATTTCAGGGGTTGTTCGGGCGTTGAGGGTTTTTTCAAGGTTCTTCTTCGCCGTAGTAAACTCGTGATTTCCCGCACTAAGCTCTTCCAAGCATTTGAGGTAAGCACATAAGGTGTCAGCTTGCTTAACGATGGCATAGTCTTCTTTGTTTATCTTGTGGCTATCGAGTAAAGGCGCGTAATCATCTTGAAACTCTTCAGGTAGCATCGACAACAATTTTTGCTCGGCAGCCAGCTCAATCTTTTTATATTCTTCAGCAATGGCAGGATTGTAGTATTTGATGGGGGTTGGCATATCCCCAGTTAAAACCTCGCTGCAATCGTGAAACATGCCCAGCAAGGCAATGCGCTCAGGGTTAGTGTTGCCCTTGAACTTTTTGTTCTTTATTAAGGCGAGGGCATGAGCGACAAATGCGACCTGCAAGCTATGTTCAGAAATGTTTTCGCTTTCAACACTACGCATAAGCGGCCAGCGTTGGATCAGCTTCATTCGAGCTAAATGGGCAAAAAAATGGCTTTGCTTCATAACATACTGCACTGCGTTAACTTAAGTATATCTATAAAGGTAACAGATATTAGGCGGGGGCAAATAGCATTATTAAGGCAATGTCTTAACGAAAAAGCCCCAGATAATCTGGGGCTTAAAAGGAGAGTAACGGTGTTGCTATTGATGATGTGGCTACTGACGGTAGCTATGTAAGAACCGTTCGAGACGGCCTATGGCCATTTCAAGATCGTCGACACGAGGTAGGGTAACAATCCGGAAGTGATCCGGCTTTTTCCAGTTAAAGCCAGTACCATGTACGATTAACACCTTCTCTTGCTGAAGAAAATCGAGCGCCATGCGTTGGTCATCAACAATGTTAAATTTTTTCTGATCGAGTTTCGGGAATAGATAAAGTGCGCCTTTAGGCTTAACACAAGAAACGCCGGGAATAGACGTAATCATGTCGTAGGCTTTGTTACGTTGTTCCAATAAACGTCCACCCGGTAAGATCAGTTCATTGATACTTTGATAGCCGCCTAATGCCGTTTGAATGGCGTGTTGCATTGGCACATTGGCACATAATCGCATCGAAGAAAGCATCTCCAATCCTTCAATATAGCCTTTTGCTGCTTGTTTGGGCCCTGATAGCACCATCCAGCCTGCACGAAAACCACAAACACGGTATGATTTTGATAACCCGTTGAAGGTTACACAGAAAACATCCTCAGCCAGCGGTGCAATCGACGTGTGCTGTGCGCCTTCATATAAAATCTTGTCGTAGATTTCATCGGCAAAAATAATCAGTTTATGTTGGCGTGCTATCTCAATGACTTCAAGCAAAAAGTCTCGGCTGTAAACGGCACCCGTTGGATTGTTCGGGTTGATCAACACGATACCGCGAGTATTCGGGGTGATTTTACGGCGGATATCATCAAGATCAGGATACCAATCAGATTCTTCATCACAGGTATAATGAACAGGGTTTCCCCCGGATAATGAAACGGCTGCGGTCCAAAGCGGATAGTCGGGAGAAGGAACTAAAATTTCATCATTGTTATCAAGCAGTGCCTGCATTGCCATAACAATCAGTTCTGATACACCATTGCCGATGTAGACATCCTCAACATCGAGATCGAGCAAGCCGCGCTTTTGATAATGCTGAACAACTGCCTTACGTGCAGAATAAATACCTTTTGAATCACAGTAACCTTGTGATGTCGGCAAGTTACGAATTACATCAACTAAGATTTCATCTGGGGCATCGAAGCCAAATGGGGCAGGGTTGCCAATATTTAGCTTAAGGATTTTGTGCCCTTCCTCTTCCATGCGTTTGGCATGTTTAAGGACGGGACCCCGTATGTCGTAACAGACATTATTGAGTTTTGATGACATCCCGATGTTGTGCATTCGTGCGACCTTGTATTTATTCGTTTAATCACAATAAATTACACTATCAAACAGTCAAAAATAAACAATAAATATAAAATATTTACATTGAATAGTGTTTTATCTTGTCATGACAGGTGTTTATTGGTGTTATAAACTGCCGGAGGGTAAAACTTAGGTTGGTTTGGCTTAATTGCTAGAATAAAATGTTGCAAAATGGCTGTTGCTTGAAATCTAAACACGTTTTTTCCCCGAATTTCAGTATCAGCAGGGTTGCGGTTAAGGCCATGAGCCTGTTTGAATCCAGAGCCAGTAGCGAAAGTGCTCCTTTGCAGTGATAAAAACTGCCCATAATAAAAAATATGAGGGGAAATGAAGATTCATGATGAGAGATTACTTTATTAGTCAGAATGCGATAACTAAGGTAGAATGCCCTATTCATTATATGGTTGATTGATACTTTATTCCCATCTGGGTCAAGGCAATACCATATAAAGGTATACTCATATTACCTCTAGCGGCTTTAAGTCTTGCCCCCTGAGGTGATTGGGTTTAGAACATATGCTAATTGATTAGCAAGTTAACAATCAGCCAGGGATGAGCCTTAATAGGTGCTTGAAAGCTGAGTGAGGTTACCTTGACCGCGTTACAAAAAGCCGTTGAGTTATTAATTGAAAGAATTCAACAACAATCCAGCGAAAAAACTCAACGATTCTCAGTGAAGTTGGATCTTCCTGCCAACACTGATTTGATTGACTGGATGGAATCCCAACCATTATTTCCCAAATTCTATTGGCAGTCTCGTGATAGCCGAGAAGAAGTAGTTGCGCTTGGTCAGATCAAAACATTTACCGACCCCAAGGCTGCGGAAAAAATTCTTGCTGATGATCAGAGGGTGTGGGGTGGACGTTCGTTTGATGGCCGCTCTGTTCGCAACCAACGGTGTTTATCTTCCTTTTTTTTCTTGCCTGTGGTTGAAATTATCCGCCTTGATGGCGCTTGGCAACTGGCTGCGAATACTTCCCCGGAAAATACCGATAAAGTTGTAAAGTCGTTATCACAGTTATCTGCAAATGCGACTGAAGTACTTGAAATCAAGAGTAAGATTATAGGCCGCACCTACTTGCCTGATTTTGCTGGTTGGTCAAAGATGATTGCTAATGCATTGGACGCGATTTCTCAGAAAGAGTTTGAAAAGGTGGTATTGGCGCGTAAAACGACGCTAAAGCTTGATACACCAGTCTCCCCCGCGCAATTATTGAAAGCAAGCCGTAGTAACAACCATAATAGCTTTCACTTTATGATGGCGTTAGATACAAAGCATTGCTTTGTTGGATCGACCCCAGAGCGCTTATTCTTACGCCAAGAACGTGACTTGCATACTGAAGCGCTAGCAGGAACGATTGGTCGCGGCATTAATGAAACAGAAGATAATCGCTTGGCGCAATGGTTGCTCGATGACAACAAGAACCGTTATGAAAACCGCTTGGTTGTTGATGATATCGTGAACCGTCTAGTGCCTTGTTGTGAGTCGATGACGGTTGCCGAAGACCCAGTATTAGTGCGGTTACGCAAAGTGCAGCACCTTAAACGTGGTATTGGTGCACAGTTAACCGATTCTGTTTACAGCTCCGATTTACTCGATAACCTTCAGCCTACAGCGGCAATTGCAGGTTTACCCCGTGACCCGGCATTGAATTTTATTACAGAACATGAACCTTTTGCTCGTGGTTGGTATAGCGGTGCGGTAGGTTTTTTGAGTAATCACCGCAGTGAGTTTTGTGTCGCGATTCGTAGTGCTCTTATTATGGGTGAAGATCTGCATTTATTTGCTGGAGCCGGCATTGTGCCGGGTTCAACGGCCGATAGTGAATGGAAAGAGCTGGATCGCAAAACGTCAACGCTGTGTAGCCTGCTGGGCAACGATGAGCCAGAATTGGAGCGTCAATCTGCATGACTTTACCTAAGAACCACCGTGCCGCGTTAAATCAGCTTTGGGCTGGCTTAATGCTTGAGGAATTAGCTCGGTTGGGTGTGAAACATGTTTGTATTGCACCCGGTTCTCGTTCAACGCCACTAACACTGGCAGCTGATGACAACGACAAACTCACTATTCATACGCATTTTGATGAGCGAGGCTTGGGCTTTCTAGCGCTAGGCTTGGCGAAATCAACCCAAGAGCCAGTCGCGGTTGTGGTGACGTCAGGTACCGCTGTTGCCAACCTTTTACCAGCCGTGGCAGAAAGCGGTTTAACGGGTGAAAAGCTTGTTTTACTGACATCAGATAGACCACTTGAACTTATTCAATGTGGTGCCAATCAAGCCATTCGTCAGCATGGAATTTTCTCTACCCATGTGACAGAGTTTCTCGATATCCCTTCTCCAACAACGGAAATATCACCAAGCTGGTTGTTGGCCAGTATTGATGCGGCGATGTACCAGCAGCATACGCGTGGTGGATCGGTGCACTTTAATTGCCGTTACCCGGAACCGCTTTATGGGGATGAAGTCGATTTTTCATCGTATTTAACACCAGTATCACGCTGGCAGAATAGCGCTCAGGTTTATACCGAATATCAGGATGCAAGAACACAAGCGCTGCAGGTGAATGAAGCTCAATGCCGTTCATTTTTTAACGCGAAAGGTGTGATTGTTGTTGGTCGTCTTGCACCTGCTGAGCTTATTGATGTTCAGGTATTGGCGAAGCGATTGGGTTGGCCTGTTTTTGTTGATCCGCAAGCGGGTGGAAGTAGTGAGTGGGCAGGTTATGATGTCTGGCTCCAAAATGCGGCCTGTCGTGAACAATTAGAGCAAGCAGAAGTATTACTGCAGTTTGGTGGCCGTTTAGTATCGAAGCGACTAGCTCTGTTCATTGCCAACCATACATGGCAGCATTATTGGCTGGTCGATCCACAATCAACACCGCTTGACCCTAGCCAAAGCTGCAGTAGGCAGATCCAAGCGCCTATCAATGACTACGCTCAATGTTTATCGGTTGTGCTTGAATCTCAATCTGGTGGTGTGCCGGAAAGTACAGTACATCATGGCTGGGCAGATAACCTAAAAGCGGTATCATCGTACTATTTAAATCAGCTTAAACAGTCACACTCTGTGCTGAATGAGATGAGTCTAGCCGCCTATATGATGGATTGGCTTCCTGAGAGCACTGAACTGTTTTTAGGTAACAGCTTGATTGTTCGCCTGCTGGATATGTGCGGCAAAGTCCCTCAATCTGCAACATTTGCCAACCGGGGCGCTTCGGGGATCGATGGGCTAATTGCGACGGCATTAGGTGTGCAAGTTGGACGAAATGCTCCCTTATTTTGTGTGTTAGGGGATACATCATTACTTTATGATTTGAATTCGCTGGCTTTATTACGACAAGCGACACAGCCTGTCGTGATCATCGTGACAAATAACGATGGCGGCGCAATTTTTGACTTATTGCCAGTCCCTGAAGCGCAGAAAGAAAGCCTCTATCGTATGCCTCATGGCCTTGAGTTTAGTCATGCCGCTGCGATGTTTGGTTTAGACTACCATTCCCCTACGACGTTGGCAGAGGCCGAGCTGGTGTGCCGTGAAGGATTGACAACAATGGGGGCGACTCTCATTGAAATACAAACGCCTGCGGGTGAGAGTGGCCGATTACTGAAGGCATTATTTGCCGAGGTACAACATGCTTCTTTACTCTGAAACGTTTGGCTTTCGCGCCTCGCTTAAACAATCTCATCGTAAATCTTGTTCGAATGAACGGCCAACGCTGGTTTTCCTGCATGGGTTACTCGGAACCGGACGAGATTGGTGCGACGTTATTAACTTGTTATCCCCCGACTTTCCTTGTTTAACCATCGACTTACCAAGTCATGGTTATAGCCAGTTACTCAATGCTAAGAGTTTTGACGACGTTAGCTTGTGGCTGCAGCAAACCTTAGTGCACCGTGGTATTACAGATTATGTGCTGGTGGGGTATTCGCTTGGGGCAAGGCTCGCGATGTACTATGCCTGCCAACAACACGCAGTTCAGCCTTCACCTGCCTCAACGCCACAGCCAATATTACGTGGCTTAGTGCTTGAAGGGGGAAACTTTGGTTTACCTGAAAGTGAACGTGAGAAGCGTTGGGAAAATGATAAAGCGTGGGCTAATCGTTTTGCAAGCGAGCCGATTGGTGATGTTTTAGCTGATTGGTATCAACAACCGGTATTTTCATCGTTAAATCATGACCAAAGACAAAGTTTGATACAAAAGCGCAGTGATAATCTTAGCGGTGCTATAGCACATATGTTACAGGCTACATCACTGGCACACCAACCGATGTTACAGGCACAACTTGCTGATTTGATAGTGCCTATTCATTATGTGTGCGGAGCAAAAGACGAGAAATTCAAATGCCTTGCTGAACAATCAGGATTAGATTACTCCGTTATTCCTGAAGCGGGGCATAACGTACATGCTGAGCAACCGTATGGGTTCTTCATGGCGACGAAACAGTATTTATTACAGAATCTGATTGACTCAGAATACATTTATTAAAGCACACTCTTTTTTGGAACATACCTAGGAAAGAGCCTGCAGATGGAATTTTATTATGCGTAGCGCAAAACTCTTCCAATACCAACTTCCAATGGACTCAGGCGTTATCTTGCGCTCTCAGCGTTTAGTAACCCGCGAAGGGTGGGTCATTGAGCTAACAGAAGATGGCCTGACTGGCTACGGTGAAATTGCTCCACTACCAGAATTTAGCGAAGAAACAGCTGAGCAGGCGGGTGAGCAAGCTCAAGCATTATTAGCCAAGTGGCAAGCGGGCGAACCGATTGATTTGTCACTTGCTTACCCTTCTGTTGCCTGCGGGTTAAGTATGGCAATGCTGGAACTAGCGGATGAATTACCTGTACAAGGTAACTACCAAGTTGCGCCACTGTGTTCTGGTGATCCTGATGATCTCGTGGTTGAGCTTAGTAAGATGCCAGGCGACAAAATTGCCAAGATCAAAGTCGGCATGTATGAAGCCGTACGTGATGGTATGGTCGCGAACATGTTCATCGAAGCCATTCCAGACATCCGCTTGCGTTTAGATGCAAACCGAAAGTGGACGCCAGTAAAAGCCCAACAGTTTGCTAAGTACGTACAGCCGCAAAACCGAGCGGGTATTGCTTTTCTGGAAGAGCCGTGTCAAACACCTGCTGAAAGCTTGGCGTTTGCTCAAGATACGGGGATCAATATCGCGTGGGATGAAACCGTACGTGATGAAGGTTTTGAAGTTAAAGCTGAACCTGGTGTGGTGGCGATTGTCATTAAGCCAATGCTGGTGGGCTCAATTGAGCGTTGTATTACCTTGGTTAAACAAGCGCATAATGCAGGTTTAGTTGCGGTGATCAGTTCAAGCATGGAGTCTAGCTTGGGCTTAAATCAGCTTGCTCGTTTTGCGGCTTGGCAAACACCTGAAGTGATCCCTGGCCTTGATACCATGCAGCTTTTCCAAGCTCAACTTGAAACGCCATGGCCCGGCTGTGAACTGCCTGTTACGTCGCTTAGCGATCTTGAGGTAGTATGGCAGCGTTAACGCCTGCCTCGTTCCCAACTTGGCCTTGGCTACATTGGGCTGCAGAGCGACCGTCGGAGGTCGCTTTGTCATTTGAGGAACAGCAATTTAGTTGGGCTGAACTAGCTGCCAATGTTGACAGTTATGCTCAAGGCTTATTGGAGCAGGGGGTAAAGCGTGATCAGTTAATTACTGTTATCGCCCCTAACTCACCGCAAGTCGTTTGGTTAATGCTTGCGACATTGAGAGTCGGTGCGCGTTTTGTTGCTTTAAACCCACGCTTAAGTCAATTTGAGTTAGATGCTCAGCTCGAACAGCTTCAATGTGATTTCGTTTGGTATCCGGCTAAATGCGAACACCATTTCTCGGGTTATTCGCGAATCCAATTATTGCCCGCAGATAAGCCTCGGGTTGTACCTGTTACTTGGCAGCCTTCGCGTGCTGCTACATTAACGATGACGTCAGGCTCGACAGGTACTCCGAAAGCGGTTGTTCATTCGGCTCAAACCCATTTAGCGAGTGCTCAAGGCTTGCTTGCTTGGTTGCCATATGAAAGCGGCGATAATTGGCTCTTATCCTTGCCTGTCTTTCATATCTCAGGAATGGCAATTTTGTGGCGGTGGTTATACCGGGGCGCACAGTTAACCGTATGTAGTGCTGCTGGGTTTGATCGGGCGTTAGCCACTGTGACTCACGCATCCCTTGTACCTACGCAATTGCAACGCGTGCTGGCGTTAGAGTCGGCGGGCGGTTTTGCATTAAAACAGGTACTTTTAGGTGGCGCAGCTATCCCTGTTAGTTTAACGAAATTGGCGGCAGACGCTGGTATTAGTTGTTGGTGTGGTTATGGGATGACAGAAATGGCATCAACAGTAACCGTCAAGCCAGCCGATGCAAGCGCAGGGGTTGGGGCGATATTGCCGAACCGTGAACTCATGCTCAGGGATGATGAGATCTTGGTGAAAGGGGCGACATTATGCCTAGGGTATTACCGTAATAAAATGGTATTCCCAGTGAGTGACGAAGAATGGTTTGCGACGAAAGATCTCGCGCACTTAAAAGATGATGAGCTACATATTGTTGGCCGTGCAGATAATATGTTTATCTCTGGTGGTGAGAATATTCAGCCAGAAATGATTGAAAAGGTGCTGGCAGCTCATCCGATGGTTGAACAAGCATTTGTTTTACCTGTTGATGATAGTGAGTTTGGCCAGCGGCCTGTCGCGATTATCACAGCAACCGTTGACCTTGATGAAGAACTCAATCGTAATCTTACTGATTACATGCGCACGCAAGTCACCGCTTTTCGTCGACCTATTCGATACCTGACATTGCCGACATCGCTACAGGCGGGCGGTATTAAGGTTTCACGTAAGTCGCTAGCCGAGTGGTTAGCCGCTCAATAATCTCGTCTTATTTAAGCCAACAGTATACAAAAAAGCGGAAGGGTTACCTTCCGCTTTTTTTTATGGGTTATCGCGACGAAGGCGCAGTACTTCTTCTCGCAACATTACGCTGTTTGCTTGTGTGGACTCAATTGGGTTACCAACAACAATATTGACCTTTGACCAGAATCGCTTAGGTATCTTAAGTAAAGCCCGACCGCCTTCGCGGCTGAAATAGCTTCCCCATAAGCCTTGTAAGGCAATGGGTACTACAGGTACTGGAGAGCGTTTAATGATCAGGTCAATGCCTCGCATAAAGGGGGCTATATCACCATCAGAGGTGAGCTGTCCTTCAGGGAATACACACACCACATCCCCTTCTTTTAGGTGTTTGCTGACATCGACAAATGCCTTCATGACCGATTTTCTATCTGTCGCATCAATCGGGATCACCTTGCATGCTTTACAAAAGCTTTTGATTATCGGCAAATTATAAATATCACGATCCATTAAAAAACGGATCGGTCGAGGACAGGCACCGGCCAGCAATAGTGCATCCATATAGCTAACATGGTTCGAGACGATGAGCACGCCGCCTTCTGAGGGAATGTTTGCTAGGTCTTTATGTTTTACGCGGTACATCGTATGGCTGACAATCCACACCCAGAACCGCCAAAAGAAATCAGGTGCTTGTATGTAGATGTATAGCACTACCAAGACGTTTAGCGCTGATAAAATCATAAAAAACTGTGGAATGGAAAATTCAAACACTGATAGCACGACAATGGCGCTAATGGCGCTGGCCACCATAAAAATGGCGTTCCAGATATTATTAGCAGCAATAACCTGAGCGCGTTCGTTCTCTTTGGCTCGGTGTTGCATCATGGCATAGAGTGGAACAATGAAAATCCCGCCAGAGACTCCAAGCAATGTTAATGAGATAAAGACACTAATTAACTCTGGGTGGGTGACAAACTCAACAATTGAATGCGTTTCAGGGATTGCATCAGGTGTAGCAAACATTAGCCCAGCACCAAAAATGGAGATCCCTATGCTACCCAATGGCACAATGCCTGGCTCAATACGGTGACCCGATAATCGGTCACATAAAAGTGAGCCAATCGCTATCCCTATAGAGAATAGGGTTAACAAGAAAGAAACAGCCGCCGCACTGCCTCCTAGGTGTAATTTGGCGAAGTTTGGAAATTGAGTCAGATAGCATGCACCAAGAAACCAAAACCAACTGATGCCCATAATGCACTGAAAAATAGTTTTATCTTTACGGGCAATGCCGAGGGTAATGCGAGTTTGTTTTATTGGCTGCCATTTGAATTGAATATCAGGGTTACTGGGCTTGGCTTCAGGGATCCAACGGGCACAGAGATAACCGATGACAGCAAAGGTAACTACCGACATGGCGGCGATGTACTTAGCGTTATCCATGTTAGCAATAATACCCGCCAATAAGGTACCGATCAAAATCGCGAGGAACGTTCCTGTTTCAACCAGCGCATTGCCTGAAACTAGCTCACTTTTGCGTAGATGCTGTGGCAGTAAGGCGTATTTTGCAGGGCCAAAAAATGCAGATTGTGTTCCCATTAAAAACAGCAATATCAGAAGAGCGGTATAACTTTCATTAATAAACGCGATGGCAGCCAGACACATTATGACGATCTCTGCCAACTTAACGATGCGCATAATTAACGCTTTATCGTATTTATCTGACAGTACCCCAGCAGAAGCAGAGAACAGGAAGAAAGGCAGAATAAAAAGCCCTGCAGCCAGGTTGATAATCAGATCGCTGTCTAAAGGCAAAGTGCCGGGCGCCGCAAACGCTATAAGAATGAGTAAAACATTCTTATAGACATTGTCGTTGAAAGCCCCAAAAGCTTGCGTTAGAAAATAAGGTAAAAAACGCTGCTTAGTAAGCAGCTTTGATTGAGTGGATCCTGACATGCTTAACTCCGTTTAAGCTTTCCAGGCATTAATATAAGTGCTGAGTAAATTATCGATTAACGCTTTGCCGTTAACAGGGCTCGAAGTAAAGAGCTTGTCATCAACCGTTAGCAAAGTAATACCATGAACGCCAGACCATATCACACGGCTTGCTTCGAGCGTTTCTTCTTCTGTTAATTGGGTATTAATTTCACGGATCAGGGTTTCAAGCATGCCTGTCATGTTATTGATTCGATCGGATTGCCATTCTGGCAAATCTTCACCGTTCATGGTGTGTTGGAAGATCAACTGCCAGCGGTACGGGTTTTGCGAAGCAAAATCAAGGTAACAATAAGCTAGTTTCTTTAATGCATCTTCTGCTGATGTTGCCTCATTCATTTGAGTTTCAGCTTCAGCAAACAGCTCGTCTAATGTTTGGGCGACAGCATGCAATAGAAGCAAATTGTAGTTGCCAAACACATTGACTAATGTACTTGGTACATAGCCAATCATTGCCGCAACTTTTCGTAAGCTCAGTTCATGATGAGGGTGCTCAGCGAGAAAGTTTTTGACTTGCTCCAGTGTCATACTTACCAACTCTTCGCGAGTGTGGTCATTTCGTCTTGCCATCGAATTTTACTCTTAATCGAATAATTCTTATTTTGTTAGCTGTAATTGTAATAGGAATAGCCACTAAAAGAACAGTGCAAAATAAGTTTAGTACTCCCTAACAGGTGATTTGTCAGCGAAGCTATAGAACATTGTTCGATACTTTAGTGTTTACTAAGTAATAAGATCAAGTTTTGATACTGATTAACCACAAATTACGGCTGTTTTCTTTAGTAGATGTGATTTTTATCATCTCTCCTAAGTAGCAGCGAGTAAGAACTGTACGTTAATCAGCTTTTTACGAACGATTTTTTACTGCGATTATGCTCGGCGAGATTCTCTATTTTTGATCGAGACTTGCTCGTTTAACGTCCAAAAGTCGACGAGTACGCCAATCAAGAAAAAACCAAAAGTACAGAGGTATAAAATACCCGTTAACCATTTGCCCATGTACATGCGATGAACACCGAACACCCCTAGGAAAGTGAGCAGTAACCAAGAGACGGTATAGTCAGTTTCTCCGCCAGTAAAGCGTAAATCGGCCTCGCGATCCATTGACGGGATCAGGAATAAATCGATTAGCCAGCCGATACCAAAAAGCCCCAGAGTAAAAAACCAAATTGTACCAGTTACGGGTTTGCCGTAGTAGAAGCGGTGGGCTCCAGTGAATCCAAAAATCCATAATAAGTAGCCGATTAGCTTACTGTGTGTATCGTTCATGATATTCCTATTATTTGGCATCCTAGTCGAATGCAACATCTAGTTTAGCCGCCCATGTAATAATAACTAGCTTTAAAACGAAGATTTAGAAAAACACAAAACTGAAAAGTTCAAACTAATTTGCACTGACTCATAGAGCGACTTCAAGCCCGTTATTCGCGTTGTTTCGTTATTTTAATGTAAGTTTTGTTGCTGCTACATTCATCATTGATAATTGTTAGTAACAATTTGCTTTGATGGTTTAGTTGACATTCAGGTATAGCGGTTTAGGATGCTGATTCCTATTTTAGGCAAAGGTACTGATTTTTATGAAACGCTTCTTCACTATATTTGCCTTGATTTTGACGGTGTCTTTTGCAGCGCCGCAAGTTGAGGCAAAGAAATTTGGCGGCGGTAAGTCGTTTGGCAAAAGCTTCAAAACGGCACCAGTTAAAAGACAACAGCCACAGCAAACAAATACAGTAAACCAACAAAAACCAGCTGCTAATCAAGCAGCCCAATCAAGCAAAAAAGGCTTAATGGGTGGTTTAATGGGTGGTCTTCTTGCGGGTGGTCTTCTTGCTGCATTCTTTGGTGGAGCGTTTGAGGGTATCCAATTTATGGATATTCTAATCTTCGGCTTGATTGCTTTTGTTATCTTTAAGCTATTTAAGACAATGCGTGGGGCTAAAGCGACGCCAATGGGGCATCGTGAGGCATATGCAGGTAACTCCCAGCAGAAGCAGCAGGCTCAGCACCGTCAACAAGCACAAGGCATGAACAGCGGTTCTGCTCAGCAGCAAGAAACATATGCTTCTACAGACAGCGATGTGCCGTTTAACCTGCCTCCTGGTTTTAACATGAACGCGTTTTTGAACGGTTCACGTGAGCATTACCGTAAGGTTCAAGGCGCATGGAATCACAATGAATTGGAAACAATCCGTGAATATGTAAGCCCAGCCTTGTTTAATGACTTAGAGGCCGAGCGCGGCAAGCTAGAGGGTGAGCAGCATACGGAAGTAATGTATGTTGATGCTGAACTGGTTCGTGCAGATCACGATGCGAACACTGCTCAATTAAGCATTAAGTTCTCTGGTCGTTATAAAGATGGTGCCGAAGGTGTCGAAGAAGACATCACAGATGTATGGCACTTAGAGCGTAATTTACGCGCGCAAAATGCACCATGGTTGATTGTTGGCATTCAAGCTTAATATTTGAACAATAAGCAACTTTTGTGAAAAACCGTCCATCGTGGCGGTTTTTTTATATCAAAAATTTGATCTGGCTCTCGCGCTGAATAGACAGGATATGATCTCGTCACCTAGTTTTCTTTGTGTGAACCGCTAATATTAATACCAAGCTGAATAATTTGAGAGGAAAAAAATGCCATACAATTTAGAGTTGGTTCACGAGATGAACCTATTGGTAAAATTCCCTATGCACAGTGATTTAGAAGGGATCAAAGTACGCAGCGACGCAGCACCAGACATGGTTTCAGCCGCAGAACGTTTATATGCGAAGGGGCTAGTAACAAGTGCTGACGGTGGTTACCTTACCCATTCTGGTCACCAAGCGGTTGAGCACGCTAAATCGGTATTACGCATTCTAACGGGTAAAGTTAACGTATAGTCTCACCTCGTTTCTAATAAACGCGGATAAGTATTTAATAAAGCATGGCTTAGGTCATGCTTTCTAGTTCTGTAATATTGTTAATGGCTTGCTGTGAGGTTGCTCCGCACAGAGATGCACATGCTTTAAATTGGTGACATACCGGTGGCCGTTCTGGCTGGCCGAAAATCTTACATAGGTTATCTTCATTGAGCTGAATACAGCGCACGCCTGCAGGCTTGCCCTTAGGCATTCCTGGAATTGGGGAAGAGATACTTGGGGCGATACAACAAGCGCCACAACCTAATCGACAATCCATAACTCACCTACAATTATTAAAAATGGTTGCGAAACTTACCACTGTCATCGCAACGGATCAAAAACTATTCACGTTTAGCTTATTTTCAGTGTGTAAATAATAATGACTCTTATTCATTCGTTAGTTTTAGTCGTAATGGCAGAATAGCTTGCACTTTGAAGACTAGACGGCTATAAATCCGCCTCCGAGGTGATATCAACCCAGTATCTGGGGTGGTGAGGATAAACAGAAGGCAGAGTGATGACACACTATTGGCAACAAAAAGATTTACAGGAAATGACCGATCAAGAGTGGGAGGCACTTTGCGATGGCTGTGGCAAATGCTGCTTACATAAGCTGATCGATGATGATACCGATGAAATCTACTACACCAATGTTGCTTGTAGTTTGCTCGATAACAATACGTGTTCTTGTAAAGATTATCCTAACCGCTTTGAATCGGGTGAAGAGTGTTTAAAGTTGACGCGTGACCGCATTGACGAATTCGTATGGTTGCCTGAAACCTGCGCTTACCGCTTGCTTGCGGAAGGTAAAGATATCCCTGAGTGGCACCCGCTACTCACCGGCTCAAAAGACGCCATGCATAAAGCCGGTGAATCCGTTCGCGATAAAATCGTTTATGAGATTGAAGTGATCGATTGGGAAGACCACATTTTGAATCATCCTAACCGCAAATAGTTGGCTGTTAGAGCCACCTATTTATGCGTTATTTAATCTCCGCCGAGAAATGGTTATAGTTTGACTGAATGCAGTCGATTTATAGCCATTTTTTTGTAGAAAAAACGGGAGTTTCACACTCTCAATACTTGCCTAAAATCCAGTTCATGGTAATTTCACTGCACAATTTTTTTTTGGAAAATGATCATGCCAAAGGCAAGTGAGATTAAAAAGTTTGCAGCTATCGAGCATAACGGTAAAGTATTTCTTGTTAAAGAAATTAAAAAGCTAACGCCGAGTGGCCGTGCTGGCGCTAGCCTATACAGAATGCGTCTTTACGATGTAGCAACAGGTACGAAAGCTGACGAAAGCTTTAAAGCTGATGAGATGCTTACGCTAGCAGATTTCCGTCGTCATCAAGTGACTTTCTCATACATTGATGGTGAAGAGTATGTCTTCATGGACAATGAAGATTACACGCCTTATAACTTCAATAAAGCGTCTATTGCAGAAGAGCTACTTTTCATCACCGAAGAGACTGAAGGCCTTCAAGTACTGACTGTTGACGAGTCTCCTGTGGCTATCGAATTACCAGCAACGGTTGAACTTGTGATTGTTGAAACAGATCCTTCTATCAAAGGGGCTTCGGCGAGTGCTCGTACTAAGCCTGCGATTCTTTCTACTGGTTTGTCTGTTCAGGTACCTGAATATATTGCAAATGGTGAAAAGATTAAGATCAACACCTCTGAAAATAAATTCATGAGTCGTGCTGATTCTAAGTAATCAAACATAGCAAATGATAATGGCGTTCGTAGAGGGGGTTATATTTACACCTTATATGGCGCCATTTTTAGTTTAATGTTAGGTAGAGGGGATAAGTATGACTTATGACGAGTACAATGCGTTCTGCCGTGCATTACCTGCTACAACGTATGTGATGCAATGGAACAATTCCCATGTTTGGAAAGTGGGTGGTAAAGTTTTCGCTATTGGTGGCTGGGGAAACAATAGTCGTCCGGCCTTTACCTTTAAAGTATCTGATCTTAATTACGTTTTTTTAAGTGATCATAGTGGCTATAAACCAGCACCTTATTTTGCCTCTCGCGGAATGAAGTGGATACAACATTACGAAAGCTCGCAAGAAACAGATGAAGCGTTAATGTATTACCTCCGAGAGTCCCATAGGATTGTCTCGCTAGGGCTGACCAAAAAAAGACAAAAAGAGCTGGGGCTAAACCAAATATAAAAAGCACGGTACAAGAATAAAGACCATCACAGTGACTTTAAATAAAACAGCCATAACGAATGGTTAAGGTGTAAAGGTATCACATGTTTTTGGATCGCCAGGTTCAAATCCTTTTTTAAACCACAGCACCCGCTGGGCAGAGGAGCCATGAGTAAAGGCTTCAGGTTGAACCGCACGCCCCGCCATTTCTTGTAAGCGGTCATCACCAACGGAACTTGCCGCTTGGATACCTTCCTCAATATCACCCGCTTCGAGTAGTTGCATCTCTTGATTAACGTAATACCCCCAAATGCCTGCATAGCAATCTGCCTGTAACTCTAATTTAATACTGAGTTGATTTGATTCAGCTTCATTGGATTGCTGTTGAAGTCGTCGTACTTGCGTACTGGTACCCAATATATTTTGAACGTGATGACCCACTTCATGTGCGATGACATAAGCAAAAGCAAAATCCCCTGACGCACCTAAATGTTGTAGCTCGTTCATGAAGCTTAAGTCGAGGTAGATCTTACTGTCAGCGGGGCAGTAAAAAGGCCCAGATTGTGCTTGGCCTGTGCCGCAACCTGTGGCGGTTACATCTTGATATAAGACCAGTGTGGGTTCCGGGTATGGTCTATCTAGCAGTTCTCCCCATACCGTTTCAGTTGTCGCTAAAATTGCAGCAACGAATTGTGCATTTTCATCTTCCGCTGGTGATGCTGTTGAGCGGGTTTGAGTTGGGGTATTTTGCAGACCAACAAGCGTACCGCCTGAAAAATATTGGAAAGCAACGTATAGGCCACCAATGACAAGAATGATTTTGCCTAGTTTGGTTTTAAGCAACAAAGGCAAAAAGCGAATAAGACCAGCAAGGGCTGTGCTGCTTTGAACTGGACGTTGCCCACGGCGATCATCAATGTTGCTGCTTCTACGAGTATTTTTCCAGCGCATGGTGAACTCTGTACTTGATATTTGGGTTTATCAAGTTTGGTGCAAATCCATGGTTCTTGCCTGCCGATATGGCCTTGGGGTATTGATGACGTAGATAGGCAAACCATTGTTTAGTACGGTTTGGATAACACTGGCCTTTATCGCCTGTGATCTCATACTCGGAATATCGAAGCAGTAATTGAAGTATTTCTTCAGACAAAGTCATTGGTGCCGCAGTCCTTCTAATTTTGTAGCCGTTGCTTCCAGATATGATTTTTCTCATCAAGGGTCATTATATCGTTCAATCATTAAAGGACATATATCAAAACCACTTGATGTTAGGTGGTTAAATCCCCTTAAAAGCAAAGGCTTAAAGTTAATCGTTGAAGGAGGGGCGTGTACTGCCGCATTTGTACCTTCAAGTGTTACTTGAAATTTTGTTTTTAATAAAGCGTAAGTAGAGGGTCGTGAATTGATTGAAGGGAAGTTATGTTGTCCCTTGAGCAACTATCGTACTCAAGAGACTAGTTATTGGTATGATTTCATCAAAAAGAGAATAGCACTTATACTGATTCTAACCATTGATATTTAGGTTTAGTTAATTAGGCCAAATGCTTTTGGAAGAAATAGACTAATCGACGGAATGAATGTAATGAGGAGTAGACTGACCATTAATACGGCACAGAAAGGCAATATTGATTTAATAACATTCTCAATTTTTGCACCACTTACACTACACCCGACAAATAATGCAGTACCAACAGGAGGTGTAGCAATACCTATACAAAGATTGAATATAATCATCATTGCAAAATGAAGAGGATCCATACCAATTTCCATGGCAATTGGCATAAATATTGGTGTAAATATTAACAATGCTGGAGTGAGATCCATAAACATGCCAACAATCAATAAAATGATATTCATTAATATCAAAATGATAATTGGATTATCAGAGATTGAAAGCATCCAAGTGCTAATGGTGTCGGGTAAGCCTGTGAAGGCCATTGCCCAAGACATGATTGTCGACGCTCCTATCAAAAAGAGCATAATTCCTGTTATTTCAGTCGATTCGACTAAGATGGTTTTTAACGTGCTAAAGTTTATTGTTCGGTAACATAAGGACAAGACGAACGAGTAAATGACAGCAATACATGCACCTTCTGTTGCAGTAAATACACCACCAATAATACCGCCTATCACAACAAAAATTAAACCAATACTTGGTAATGCTTGCCAAATCGTGACTAACACTTCGTTAATTGATGGCCTTTGAACTCCGTTACGACCATAGCCTTTTTTTCGTGCTACTAGGTGAACAACGAGCATACAGCTAAGGCCCATTAATATACCAGGCAAATAACCAGCAACGAATAGAGCGGCAACCGATGTACCACCACTAACGACAGAAAAAACGATTAATGAGTTACTTGGTGGTATTAATAAACCTGATGGGCAAGATGCTACATTTACGGCTGTTGAAAACGATTTATCATAACCATCTTTCTTCATTTCAGGGGACAGTGTTTTACCCACAGCAGCAGCTGCTGCAACTGCTGATCCAGAAACAGCTCCAAACATCATGTTGGATAAAATGTTCACATGCGCTAAAGAGCCAGGTAGGCGTCCAACGAGTAGTTTGGAGAAGTTTATTAACCTGATTGCTATTCCACCTCTATTCATGATGTTACCAGCAAGAATAAAAAATGGAATGGCTAATAAACTAAAACTATCTATACCAGTAACCATTTTTTGTCCCGCAGTCATTACAGCGACATCGAACGGTAAAATTGTAAACATAATAATTAATGATGATAAGGCAATAGCAATAGCAATAGGAATACTAAATGCTATCATAGTCATAAATAAAACTAATAACCAAAAACCTACGGAAATATCCATATTTTACTCCTCCTTAAGTGTTGTTTCATAAATATGGTCAATTATATTTATAATTATATATATAGCAGATATAACAGCCGAGATTGGCAAGATGGTATATACATATCCCATCGGTATTTGTAATGCTGGCGATAATTGCTGTAGAGTTCGACCGATAAGCATAATCCCACCTTTAAACATAGCCATATAAATAAAACTCAACATGAGGATGTTTATTAATGTTTGAAGGAATAGCTTAGCTTTTTTTGGTAATGCATCTTGAAGTAAGGTAATTGAAAGATGCCCTTTCTTGCCAAATAAATATGTAGCCCCTAATAATCCTAACCATATCATCGTAAATCGTGATAACTCATCCGTAAATGAACTAGGGTCATTTAATACATAGCGACTGAAAACTTGCCAACTAACCGTAATAACCAACAATATGAGTGCGAAACTACATGTGAATAAAACGGTGTTATCTAGATACCTTCTGAAATTTTGGATCAAATCACGCATTCTACAACCTTTAATTAATTACTCACCTACAAAGGTAGGTGAGTAATTGTAGTATTATATTATTACAAATTACATGCTTTGGATTTTTTCAACATAGTATCCAAGTGTCGGATCTTGAATAGCAGAATCTAGCATCGGCTTAACTTTCTCACGGAATTTATCTTTATCTACTTGGACGAATGTAACACCGAGCTCTTTAGCTTTTTTAATGTTATCTTGCTCACTTTTATCCCAAATTTTCATTTGTTCATCTAAAGACTCTAAAGCTGATTCTTTTAATATTTTTTGTTCTGTATCGCTCAATCTTGCCCAAGAAGCTTCTGAGATAATAATGAGATCAGGTGCCATTGAATGTTCATTTTGTGAATAGAATTTAGCAACTTCACTATGACGCATTTCAACTAAGCTAGGTACGTTATTTTCTGCAGCGTCGATTACACCTTGCTGTAAACCCGTATATATTTCAGTAAACGGCATTGGAGTAGCACGAGCTCCCAATAGACGAATCATTTCCATCATTGTTGGTGATTCTGGAACGCGTATTTTTAGGCCACTAAGGTCTTCAGGTGTTTTAATTGGTTTATCAGCATAAAAACTTCTTGAACCTGAATCGTAGAATGTTAGTCCAATGAACCCCTTACCCTGACTAGATTTCAACATCTTATCAGCAGTGTCACTTTTCATGAAGCTGCGCATATGTGCTGTATCATTAAATAAGAACGGAATTGAAATGGTCTTAAAGGTAGGCTCAAAAGATTCTGCCAGTGCGCCATTGATTTTTGCCATATCAATAGCTCCAGTCACAACTTGTTCAGCCTGATCTCGTTCAGAGCCTAATTGTGCATTTGGGAAAATTCGAATATTAAGGTCACCATTGGATTTTTCTTTTACTTTGTCAGCAAAAATGACCATTCCTTTGTGAGCTGCGTTATCTAGTGACATCGCATGACCTAATGTCAGTGTTTTTGCATTTACCGAAAAACAAACAGATAAAGCAAGTAAGGATAAAATACCTTTTTTCATATTAATGCCTTTTTATATGGGTTATTTTCAACACTTAGATGATTACTCTTGTAATACAATATTAATTTGGTGAATATATGACCTAATTCACATAATTATAAATATGAACTCTTACCCACTATTAGTGAATATTCTTAATGGTTCGGTATTAATCTCACTTTTTATTTTTATTATTAGGTTGCTGGCTCTAATATTATCAAAGTTGAATTTGGCGGTTATAAGTTTAATTGTCGATAATTAAATTATGTTATTTATAAAGCATGTTTATGTTTATAAAATTTACGTGAATTATAAACGTACAACTATGTTGCATGTTTATAATGGGATGGGTGGAAAGGGTATATTCATTCTCTGATATGATATTTTTATTAAAGTGAGCCGTTAAATAAAAGCGCTATGTATGGGATAAGGTAGCGATATGTTTTTATAGTTTATTGGCGAGAAAACTCAGAGGTAAACTTCCTTGTCGCTGGGTAGTTCACATTTAAATAATGGTTAAATGTGAACTACCCAATGTTATCTTAATAACCTACGCGGTTTGCACGTTGATATTAGCGTAGGCGCGTTTTAACACATCGATAATTGGAGCGGCTTTATTCAAACTGCGGATATCGACAAACAAGGCTTTAGCTTCTGGGTATTGATGGCGCAGGTAGGCAAACCATTGTTTAACACGATTTGGATAATACAGGCCTTTATCACCTTTAATTTCATACTCAGAATAGCGAAGGAGTAACTGAAGCACCTCTGGCCAAGTCATGGGTGACGCGTTGTGCTTAACGACATTACCAAGGTTTGGCAAATTAAGTGCACCGCGACACACCATTAAGGCATCGGTCTGTGTTGTTTCAAGGCAACGCTGACCATCTTGATAGTTCCACACTTCACCGTTAGCGATAATAGGGATACTTACTTTGCCTTTAAGCTGGCGAATGTAATCCCATTTTATGGTGTCGGCTTTATAGCCATCGACCTTGGTACGAGCATGGATGACGATTTCATCACCACCGGCTTGTGCAACTGCATCAGCAATTTCAAAGCAGTGGGAAGGATCATCCCAACCTAAACGGACTTTTGCCGTAACGGGCTTTCTTGGATCTGTTGCTTTGCGAACGGCTTTAACGATGTCATACATTCGTTGTGGATCTTGTAATAAAACAGCACCACCACGGCTTTTATTAACTGCTTTAGCGGGACAGCCAAAATTAATGTCGATGCCAGATGAACCCAACTGTATTGCGCGATGTGCGTTTTCTGCCAGCCAACCTGGGTGTTGGCCAAGCAATTGTACGCGTACCGGCGTACCAGTAGCCGTCTTTCCGCCTTGATGTAGTTCAGGGCATAAACGATAGAAAACACTCTTGGGTAGTAACTGATCAACGATACGGACGAATTCAGTCACGCATAAGTCATAATCGTTTATTTCGGTCAGCATTTCCCGCATTAGATGATCAAGCACACCTTCCATCGGGCCTAAAATTACACGCATTGCACTTCTCGATACAAGTAGTCGAATAGTCTCTAGGAGTTGCTCCTAGTTTGGATGCGAGATTTTAGTGGGTAACTGCGGGCTTGTCTAATAGCATCTTGCCTGAAATCACTTCGATTGCTTTAAGTGCTCCGTTTTCTGCTGCAATAGACAGTGCGAGCATACGTTTAGCCACTTGTTCCGCAGGAATAGGATCGAGGTTCGCAAGAGGGCCAATCACGACGGGCTGGAAAATGTCGAAAATGCCTTGTACTAACAATTCATCTTTACGTGGAGCACTGCGCTCGCCTTTTAAGGGCCCAGGTCGAATAAAGACACAATGTTCAAAATTCATGGCAGTGAGTGCTTTCTCCATTTTTCCTTTACAGCGCAAATAATGAGAAGGCGACCAAGGGTTCGCAAATAAGCTAGATATGACAATAATGTGTTTTACGCCAATCATTTTCATGGTATTTGCCACCTCTTTGACGAGTTGGTAATCCACGGCTTCTAGTGCTTGTTTACTGCCAGCTTGCTTTTTGGTTGTACCTAAACAGATAAAGCCAATCGTAGGTGTTGGAGCGGATTCTTCCCAGTCAGTGATCCTAAGCTCTGAATGGACAATCTGAGTGAGCTTAGACCCATGGAAAGGGAGTTCGCGGCGAGACAGCGAATAGACAGTGCTAAATGCCGGATGGCTAAGAAGAAGGTGCAATAGTTCGTCTCCAACGAGACCGCTTGCTCCGGCAATGATGGCTCCTGACATATTACTTCGTATCCTAATAGCTGGCTTAAACTTCATCATTTTTGCCACTATTCGCCAACGAATTCAACCGTTTTATCGATTTTTAGTTGTTTTACTGAGATAACTCAAGTTGCTGAAATGATGAAGTCTTTCAAACACATTCGTAATATGATCAAGTTGTGCGTTTCAGCGAGATTGACTTGGGTATATAATCTGCGGCAATAACGATGAAATGAGACAGAACACCATGACTGAACTAATGACACTACCGGAACAGTGGGAAGGCATGCCAGCCACTTTTATTGAAGGTGCGCTATTGGCGGCTAACGCCAATCCAAAGCCGTTAGACCCTGAGACTTGGCTACCGCTGTTGGTAACGGGTGGTGTTGAAGTTGATGAATCTGTGGTAATCAATAGTGATGATAAAAGAGCGATCTTGAATCACTTTGAAATGCAATATTGCCATATCAAAGCTGGTGAGTTTGTATTACCAGAGCAAGTCAATTGGCAGCCTGAGCAAGGTTTGACAGATGATATGGTTCACTTTGCCGAAGGATTTTTAACTGTTTGGCCAGCCATTGAACCTAACTGGGCTGAGCAGCCAATGTCTGATGGCACAATGCGAATGCTATCAGCATTGATCACCACACTGATGTTAATCATGGATGAAGAAGGCACGCTGGGCCAAATGGCTGAAGCCGGTGTAACAGGGATGCCAGCGCTTGAAGATCTTTATGCACAACTGCCTTTGATGCTAGCCGAAGTTGTAATGGCCGCTGATGAGATACAGCAAGGTGCAGCAGCCCAAGCTGTAAACCCTTATAAGGAAACGGGCCGTAACGATGAGTGTTTATGCGGTAGTGGAAAAAAATTCAAGCAATGTTGTGGCAAGTAATACATGACACCAAAGGATACTATCTCGGATAAACCCGTCATTTTGGTTGTGGCTGGTGTAATCAAAAAGTCTGGACAATATTTGCTTGCACAGCGGTTTGACCATGCTAGCCAAGGCGGGTTGTGGGAATTTCCTGGCGGTAAAGTTGAACCGCAAGAGACACCGGAGCAAGCATTGCAACGTGAGCTATTTGAAGAGCTGGTGATTGACACCCAGACAGGGCAGTTTTTAGCCGAAAGTCGCTTTGATTACGGCGATAAGGTTGTTCATTTGAAAGGTTATTTATCACATTGGCTTGCGGGCGATCTCGTCTTAAAAAGTCATCAAAATGCGTTATGGGTTGATCTCGGTGATATTACTAACTATCCACTGTGCCCTGCCGATTACCCTATCGTTGATGCGTTAAAAAACAGTTAAAGGAAGACTTTTAACTGAGCAGAAAAAAGCGAGAAATGTGAGTTTCTCGCTTTTTTAATATTTACTCATTCGGCGGTATTTAATCTTTCTTGGTACCTAGGAACTGAGCAATAACAATAAGTGCTAAAGCGGCGAGGTTTGCTGCGAAAATGATCACTAACCACTGAGGCATTGATTGGCCAAGGAATTCCCATACCACTTTGCTGCAATCACCGCTTGCTTCAAACATCCATGGCACCCATTTATTCAGCGGGGCCCAGTCTGGGAAGGTGACAAATAAGTCACATGTTGCAAATGGTGACGGATTAAACTGATAGCCCACATGCTCTTGGGCGAGTTCAAGCCCTTTGTACGCGGTGTAGCCCCATGCTGCAAGGCCTGACCATCGAATAACGGCATTTTGTGGTGCAATCATTCCCAGCAGTGCAGCAAAGCCAACCCCCATCATTGCAACACGTTCATAGATACACATCACACAAGGGTCGAGCTTCATAGCGTGTTGGAAAAACAGTGCGCAGCCCTCAAAAAAAACAACAAAGGCAAACAGTAATAGCCACGATAAGCGGCTTTTCGAGAAGGTATACAAAAAGTGCATGGTGTATATCCAGTTAATATGATGAACGAACCGTTAATAGGTCTCGGTGGCTTCTAAAACAAAGCCCTGAATATTCAGGGCCTTGATCTGTTATAACTGACACTTATCTTTACTAAAGATTCAACTAATGTCCAGTCGCTGGTGCAATTTGTGTGGCGGTTTCAGTTGCCTGAGTTAACCAGCCCATATCATAAAACCAGTTGGTCATTGGCAGTAGCGTAAATTCAATGCAGGCTAGACCAACGATAGACAGGACTATGGTGTATGGCAGCGCCATATAGACCATGCGTCCATATGATAAGCGAATCAATGGTGCCAGTGCCGATGTTAACGCAAATAGGAATGCAGCTTGTCCATTAGGTGTCGCCACTGACGGTAGGTTAGTGCCGGTATTAATGGCAACGGCTAGCATGTCAAATTGGTCACGAGTGATCACACCGTTATCTAGCGCTGTTTTCACTTCGTTGATGTATACCGTACCGACGAATACATTATCAGAAACCATTGAAAGTAGGCCATTCGCTATGTAGAACATGGTCATCTGAGCATTACCCTCAAGGCTCAATACCAAGTTAATGATTGGTGCGAATAGCTGTTGGTCGATGATCACCGCAACGATTGAGAAAAATACCGCTAATAGTGCAGTAAACGGCAGGGCTTCTTCAAAGGCTTTACCCAGAGCATGCTCTTCCGTGATTCCTGTGAATGATGTCGCAAGGATTATGACCGTCAAACCAATTAGGCCAACAGCGGCAAGGTGCATCGCAAGGCCAACAATTAGCCAAACAGCGATAGCAACTTGTATCCATAGTTTCGCATAATCAATGTTGGTACGGCGCTTACGTTCTTCGTTATCGTAATCCTCTAAAATTTTACGGACATTTTCAGGTAGTAGCGAACCGTAGCCACATATTTGGAATTTTTCAACAAGGGCGCAAGTTAAAATACCGCAGAAGAAAACAGGTATTGTTACTGGTGACATACGTAGAATAAACTCACCAAATAACCAACCAGCTTGGTCGGCAATAATTAGGTTTTGAGGTTCACCCACCATGGTCATTACACCACCCAGAGCAGTACCAATACCAGCATGCATGAGCAGGCTACGTAGGAATGCTCGGTAGTTTTCAAGATCATCACGGCTAACTTCACGGATGTTGCTATCAGATGTGTGATCATGCGAGGCATGAGGTTCTTGGCCAGAGGCGACTTTATGATAAATGCTGTAGAAGCCAATTGTGACACTAATAACAACGGCGATAACCGTTAGTGCATCGAGGAAAGCCGACAGGAAAGCCGCCATAACACAGAAGGCGAGTGATAGTAGCGTTTTGGAGCGAATCCCGATCAGTATTTTGGTAAAGATATACAGCAAGAGCTGCTTCATGAAGTAAATACCAGCAACCATAAAGATCAACAGTAAGAGCACTTCAATATTTGCAACAAGCTCGTGTTTAACCATTTCAGGGCTGGTCATACCGATAGCCACCGCTTCTATAGCCAGTAAACCTCCGGGCTGAAGAGGGTAACATTTAAGTGCCATAGCTAAGGTAAAGATAAACTCAATAACCAAAAGCCAACCAGCAAGAAATGGGTCTACGAAGAAAAAAACGAGCGGATTAATAATTAGAAAAGCAATGATTGATACTTTGTACCAATCTGGGGCCTTGCCTAAAAAGTTCTTTATAAAGGCGTTCCCTAGCGAAATAGCCATGTTTCGAGTCTCTCAAAATATACGCATAAACATAAAGATGAGCTGCGTGCTACTTTGCCTTTTGTAGTCCGAGAGCAGAATAACCATTTATTATTGTGTTGGTTATTGTTCTGTAGAGACCCTCTAAGCTAAAAATCATACATTTATGGTGTTTAACTTAAAGCAGGCAGCAGCATCCATTCAGCTCCCAGATCGTGCTAACTGTACCGTGTGATCTAGATCAGTCAAGTGCTAGTAGATGAACTTATTTAATATCGTGTAAAATCATCAAGAAACGCGTGCAAAGCACGAGTTTGCTACGAGCGGGTGAAATATATGCTTACATCTTTCAAAATACGTTGAGCTTTATCAAGTTTTTTGATGTTGATGCAAAGATTAAAGTATTAATGGGGATGTGAATGATATGTCCATATACTGTAAGTGTTTATTTGTCCGAAGATATTAACTGAATCTATCTGTTATCATGGTCGATTAGGCTGTATAAAGCCTTGTGCGAGGTGGTCGCTATCCGCATTAAAGTAGGCAACCAGATCATACTAGTGGTATGATGAGTCAATAAAAAAATTAGCAAGAAGCAACTGGAAATTAATCAGATGGTTATAAAGGCTGATAGCCCAGCAACATTTGCTGAAAAATATATTATAGAAAGTATCTGGAATAATCACTTCCCTCAGGGCTCTATTTTACCTGCAGAGCGAGAGTTATCCGAACTAATTGGCGTTACTCGAACAACGCTTCGTGAAGTATTACAAAGGCTTGCTCGTGATGGCTGGTTAACTATTCAGCATGGTAAACCAACGCGCGTTAACAATTACATGGATACCTCGGGTTTAAGTATTCTGGATACACTGATTACCTTAGATGGGCAGGATGTTCAGAGCGTGCTGGAAGACTTATTGTCTGCACGTACCGACATTAGCTGCGTTTACATGCGTTATGCAGTTAAGGGTAACCATGAAGAATCAAGCCAACTACTTGATCATGTTATTCATGAGTGTGAATCATTGCTAAAAGCAGAAAGTTTTGCTGAATTCGTTGAGAATAGCGAAGACAAAGCTGCTTTAATGCAAGAAGTGAAAAAGATTGTTGATAAATACGGTAAAGATGATCCTGAGCTGTGTGAAGCAATCTGTCGTGCCCGTGCATTCAATTATTTTGATTACCGTATGTACCAAGGTCTGGCGAAAAAGTCGGGGAATACACTTTATGTATTAACTATCAATGGCTTGCGTAAGATCTATACACGTGTTGGTGGTTACTACTTCATGAATCAAGCAGCATGTGAGTTAGCACTTAGCTTCTACCGTGATATGAAATCATACTGCGATAATCAGCAACCTGAATCTGTTGCTGATCGTATTCGCCAGTATGGTCGAGAAAGTGGTGCAATTTGGTATGCAAACCGCCTTGAGATTGCACGTCACTTATATGAAGAAGAGCAGTAATACTGACTTAAAGAAAAGCGAGAGCTAATGCTCTCGCTTTTTTGTTTCTAAATGTTGAATTACATTTCGGTATTGTATTGGTTTCGCACTGGGCATGTCCCTAAAATTTGGGTGCGCCCATCAGGCAATTCCTCTTCAAGTGTGATATCAAACCCCCACAAGCGATACATATGCTTTAACACCTCCTCGTGGCTATTTGCCAGCGGAATACGGTTATGTGGTACATAACGTAACGTTAGGGAACGGTCACCTTTTAAAGCGACATTCCAAACCTGAATATTGGGTTCATTATTACTTAAGTTATATTGTGATGAGAGCTTTTCACGAATGGTGCGATACCCTTCTTCATTGTGAATAACACTGACCTCAACATAGTTGTGCCTGTCATCATCATCAACAGCAAATAGCTTGAAATCACGGATCACTTTTGGTGATAAAAACTGGCTGATGAAGCTTTCATCTTTAAAGTTTTGCATCGCAAAGTGCACGGTTTCGAGCCAATCTTTACCAGCAAAGTCTGGGAACCAATGTTTATCTTCTTCGGTCGGATTTTCACATATTCGGCGAATATCTTGGAACATTGCAAACCCAAGTGCATAAGGGTTAATACCGCTATAGTATGGGCTGTTATATTCTGGTTGAGCGACGACATTGGTATGGCTGTGCAAAAACTCAAGAATAAAGCGGTCTGTCACTAATCCATCATCATATAAATGATTTAAAATGGTGTAGTGCCAAAATGTAGCCCAACCTTCATTCATGACTTGTGTTTGTTTTTGTGGGTAGAAATACTGACTAACCTTACGAACTATCCTGACGATTTCACGTTGCCAAGGTTCCAGTAAAGGCGCATGTTTTTCAATGAAATAAAGAATGTTCTCTTGTGGCTCTGACGGAAAGCGGATTTCTTCTGCAACATTTTCCGTTTCTTGCTGAACGGGAATCGTTCGCCATAAAGCATTCACCTGTGTTTGCAGGTAATCTTCTCTCGCTTGCTGCCTTGCCTTTTCTTCAACCATTGAAATACGTTCAGGGCGCTTATAGCGGTCAACGCCATAATTCATTAGCGCATGACAAGAATCAACCAGGCGTTCAACATCTTCAACACCGTATTTTTCTTCGCATTCAGTAATGTACTTCCGTGCGAATAATAGGTAATCGATAATTGAACTGGCATCTGTCCACGTTTTAAAGAGGTAGTTGCCTTTGAAAAAAGAGTTGTGCCCATAGCAAGCATGAGCCATCACTAATGCTTGCATTGTGATTGTATTTTCTTCCATTAGATAGGAAATACAAGGATCGGAATTAATTACGATTTCATAAGCAAGCCCCATTTGACCATGCTTATAGCCTCGCTCTGTTTCAATAAAACGTTTACCAAATGACCAGTGATGGTAATTGATAGGCATACCAATACTGGAATAGGCATCCATCATTTGTTCAGCGGTGATGATCTCAATCTGATTGGGGTAGGCGTCTAGCCGATAATGATCGGCTACACGCTTTATCTCTACATGATATTGATCGAGAAGATCAAATGTCCAATCTGGACCGTCACTGAGTGCCTTTGACTTTGTGGTTGTCTCCATAGCACACTCCCCTAAAGCGATATTAATTAACTTGCTTCTTAAATAGCTCCCGGAATACAGGGAATATGTCTTCTACGCTTCTGATGTTCTGCATTGCAAAATTACCATGCTTACCTTGTAGGGCTTCATATTCCCGCCAAAGTGTTTGGTGCGCTCGACGCGTGATTTCGATGTAAGAGTAGTAGCGAGTGGCTGGCAAAATCTGTTTATCCAGTAGCTCTCTACAGCCGGGTGAATCATCCGCCCAGTTATCACCATCAGAAGCTTGCGCTGCATATATGTTCCATTCTGCCGGCGAATAGCGTTTTTTAATGATGTCATCCATCATCCGCAGAGCACTTGAAACAATGGTGCCGCCCGTTTCTTGGGAGTAGAAGAATTCGTGTTCATCTACTTCTTTTGCCTGTGTATGGTGTCGAATAAAGACCACATCCACATTCTTATAAGTTCGATTAAGAAACAAGTACAGCAAGATATAGAAGCGTTTAGCCATATCTTTGGTTGCTTGGTCCATCGAGCCTGATACATCCATTAAACAGAACATTACTGCTTGGCTGGTGGGCTGAGGACGGCGCTCATAATTTTTGTAACGTAAATCGAAGGTATCAATAAACGGCACACTGCTGATTTTTTGCTTCAGTGCTTGAATATCTTCCTCTACCTTCTTTTCTTCAAAAGGCTGAGCGGGTTCAGTGCTCATCAATAAATCGAGGTTTTTTTCCAACTCTCGTAACTGACGGCGTTTTGCCGCTGTCATTGCAGTACGTCGGGCCAAAGAGTTTTGCAATGATTTTACGATTGCAATATTGGCAGGAACACCTGCAGATTTATAACCCGAACGGAACGTTTTCCATTCAACCACTTTGTTTAGCTGATTTTTTTCAAGATTTGGTAGTTCTAAATCTTCAAAGAGAAGATCGAGATATTCATCTTTAGAAATTTGGAATACAAACTCATCTTGCCCTTCACCATCAGGGCTAGCCTGTCCTTCACCAGCACCACCTTGACCGCCCCCTCCTTGAGGGCGTTCAATGCGGTCTCCGGGGCTGAACTGGTCATTGCCCGGGTGGACAACTTCACGTCGTCCACCGCGGCCTTGGTGAAAGCTTGGCTCGCTGATATCGCGGGAAGGAATGGTTATATTCTCACCGCTGTCTACATCGGTAATTGAGCGATTATTTACCGCATCAGCAATTGATTCTTTGATCTGTTGCTTGTGACGGCGTAAAAATCGCTGACGGTTTACCGTGCTTTTATTTTTACCGTTGAGCCTGCGGTCTATGAAATGCGCCATAAGCTCCCCCCCTTTATTCATCCATTAACACTTGGCCTTTATGACGATTTACGTACACGTAAATACCATTCAGACAGCAAGCGAACCTGTTTGCGGGTATAGCCTTTCTCCATCATACGAGCGACGAAGTCATCGTGTTTCTTCTGCTCATCGGTTGAAGTTTTAGCATTGAATGAAATAACGGGAAGTAGCTCTTCGGTATTCGAGAACATTTTCTTCTCGATAACGGTACGCAGTTTCTCGTAGCTGGTCCAATTAGGGTTTTTACCAGCATTACTAGCACGAGCACGCAATACGAAGTTAACGATCTCGTTTCGGAAATCTTTCGGATTACTAATACCTGCTGGCTTTTCGATTTTTTCCAGCTCGTTATTTAATGCCGAGCGGTCGAATAGCTGCCCTGTTTCTGGATCGCGATACTCTTGGTCTTGAATCCAGAAATCAGCATAACTTACGTAGCGGTCAAAGATATTCTGTCCGTACTCAGAGTAAGACTCAAGATAGGCCGTTTGAATTTCTTTTCCAATGAATTCAACATACTTAGGCGTTAAGAAACCTTTTAGATGTTCAAGGTATTTTTCTGCCAACTCTTGTGGGAATTGCTCACGTTCAATTTGCTGCTCAAGCACATAGAACAGATGAACGGGGTTAGCAGCCACCTCAGAATGGTCAAAGTTAAATACACGCGACAAAATTTTGAAAGCAAAACGGGTCGAAAGACCAGCCATCCCTTCATCAACCCCCGCATAATCTCGATACTCTTGGTAAGACTTTGCTTTCGGGTCGGTGTCTTTTAGTGTTTCGCCATCGTAAACTCGCATCTTAGAATAAAGGCTGGAATTTTCTGGCTCTTTTAAGCGGGAAAGTACAGTAAACCGAGCTAGAATCTCAAGTGTACTCGGTGAGCATGGTGCGGCAGAAAGCTCACTACTTTGCAGTAGTTTTTCGTAAATTTTTATCTCTTCTGAAACGCGTAGGCAATATGGTACCTTAACGATGTAAACACGATCCAAGAAGGCTTCGTTATTCTTATTGTTACGGAACGTTTGCCACTCAGATTCATTCGAGTGGGCAAGGATGATACCGTCAAACGGTAAGGCTGAAAGCCCTTCGGTACCGTTATAGTTACCTTCCTGTGTTGCAGTTAGCAGAGGGTGCAGCACTTTTAGTGGTGCTTTAAACATTTCCACAAACTCCATAAGGCCTTGGTTTGCCTTACAAAGTGCACCAGAGTAGCTATAAGCATCTGGGTCATCTTGTGAGAAGTGTTCGAGTTGTCGAATATCGACTTTACCAACTAGCGACGAGATATCTTGGTTGTTTTCATCACCTGGCTCAGTTTTCGCGATACCAACCTGATCCAGAATAGATGGACGGACTTTAACCACTTTAAAACGCGTTATATCCCCACCAAATTCATGCAAACGCTTGGCTGCCCATGGCGACATGATGTTGTTAAGGTAGCGGCCTGGAATACCGTATTCTTGCTTAAGCAAATCACCATCTTCAGTTTTATCAAATAGGCTGAAAGGGTGGTCATTTACTGGGCTACGTACACCGTCAGCAGTAAGTACATACACTGGTACTTTCTGCATTAAACTTTTTAGCTTTTCAGCTAAAGATGACTTACCACCACCCACCGGACCAAGGAGGTAAAGAATTTGTTTACGTTCTTCCAAACCTTGAGCAGCATGTTTTAAATAAGACACGATTTGCTCTATGGCATCTTCCATACCATAGAAATCTTCAAATGTTTTGTAGCGAGAAATTACACGGTTAGAGAAAAGACGGCTCAAACTTGGATCTTGAGCGGTATCGATCATTTCTGGTTCGCCGATAGCCATCAATAGACGTTCTGCGGCGTTTACGTACGCACTGCGATCGTTGCGACAGATTTCAAGGAATTCTTGTAATGAAAGCTCTTCATCCTTGCCTTCTTCATAGCGCTGACGATAGTGGTCAAAAATACTCATGGTATGCCCCCTGAATCGTTCTTTAATCAATTAGAAAGGACGAAAACAAAATACTTTCACATCCCTCTTAACTTAAGACTAGACCTAACTGATTAATTTGCTTCAATGAGTTATTGGTTTATAAACTAAATTTCCCTTTTAACCTCGCACTCACAAAGTGAGTGTTTTTTGTACTTCTTGTTACTATCCTCCTATAAATCGCGTTCTGCAAGAGAGAACGTTTAAAAAAACATCACTAAATCGTTGCGTAGATGTGATCAAACCGCTTGAAAAAATATCTAGTTGAATATGGCGAAATTTCTTTCCTAGCTAGTCGTATTGGCTTAGCAATCTCTCTTTTGTTTGTAAAAACTAGCAGCTTGTCGCGAATGCTTGGTTCAAGATGTGCTTTTTGAAAAAGAGCTATTTTGGGGGGGAATTTCGGTTCAATCACGGATCAAATCTGTTTGAACAAGCCTGTTTTGTTTTAAATACTGCGTTGCATTGGCACGAATAATGTTTATTTCGTGCGCGAAATCAAATGCCTTAGCTTAAGATAAAAAAGTGCTATTGATTGGGGGGAACTGTTTTAATGAGTATTTCACGAGTCGACACTGTTTCAATTCCTGTCTCTGACCAAGGAGAAGCGTTACAATTTTATAGAGACGCACTTGGGTTTGAGCTGATACGTGATCATCACGCTGATAATCATAAGCGGTGGATTCAGTTAGCCCCTAAGGGGGCCGAAACAACCATTAGTTTAGTGATCCCGTTTGGGGGAATGGAGGCTGGCTCTGTACAGGGGTTAGTCGTACAGACAGACGATATTCACAGTACGCATTTTGAGCTGAGCAGCCGTGGTGTACCGTTGTCTGAAATCGTTACCATTATCGGAGGGCGCTTTGCGACATTTGTCGACCCAGATGGTAATGGCTGGGTGTTAATTGAAGCTAACTCGCAAATGCTTGCTTAGGGGAAGGGGAAAGCGCCTTAAACTGATTGCAAGGCGCTTGGGTTGCTTAACGTTTAACGCATACTTCGGTCGCTAATGTATGGCTCTCACCTGGCGCAAGGGTGATGCTGTCATTGCCAGTCAGCGTTGATTCAACACATACCATGGTTTCAAAACTGTTGTCTGCCATATCTGCCATGCTCTGTGACAAGGCTTGCCAAGGATTCCATAAAACAGCTGCATTATGGCCGCTATTTTTCACCTCAAGTGAGCGATGGCCGGCGGTATCGTGAATAGTGATGATGTCTGTTGGCTGGCTATAGACACGATCAATTTCTTGATCAAAGTGTAGTGTTTCTTCACCGCTGCATGCTTCACCACCTTGGGTACTATCAAGGTAGTGCGTGCCCATGCCTGTAGTACAGGTCTGATTAATATCGCTGATAGCAAAATAGCTATGTAATGCGCCGCCATAATGCCAAGTGGATGTGTCAGTATTCGTTGATGTCAGGCTGACTTTTAAGGTTGAACCCATTTCGAAAATCAGCTCGTTATTAAATTTGTGCGGCCAAATCTCACGCGTTACTTCATCATCTTCTAATGCGAGTGCCACAATGACGCCGTGCTCATTTTCGCGGTGTTCTTTTAATGTCCATTCACTATTACGGGCAAATCCGTGCGAGGGCGTTGCTGCTTTACCAAACCATGGCCAACAAACAGGGATACCACCCCGAATAGCCTTTGTTGGATTGAACTCAGCTTTTTCACTTAGCCAAATTACATCGTTTTCACCTGCGGGTTTGAACCAGATGAGGTGACCGCCATGAAGCGAAATACCCGCTTCAACAGCATTGTGGATAATGCGAATTATCTTTATGCCTTGATATTCACACACAGTAACTGAGTCTGATAACGCTGAAAGTGTAGACAGTTGACGCAAGTCCATCAGGCAATCCTTTAATTATTTGATTTATATACCAACGTTGATACGTAATGATAGAAAATATCAAAAGACGTCAAACTTATTTTTAGTTAAAAAATATCAACAAAAAATAAAAAATATTTGTTAAATTTGTAAGTAAATTTTAGTCTTTATTGTTTTTTGAGCTCGGAACGATAGTATAAAAGCTGTAAAATGCTGCTTCTAGCACGAAAATGCACCGACAAAATGGCTAATTCAGTCTTTGGTTGTCGATGATGAGGGTCAACTTAATCATGTTTTTTATTATGGTAATTGTCAGATACAAAAAAGGCGACACTTAAAAGCGCCGCCTTTTATTATTCTAACTAAAAGCTTACATTACTTAGAGATGTGAGCGATTAGGTCTAGAACTTTGTTTGAGTAACCGATTTCGTTGTCGTACCAAGATACAACTTTAACGAATGTGTCAGTTAGAGCAACACCAGCTTTAGCATCGAATACTGAAGTTTGAACTTCACCGATGAAATCTTGTGATACAACTTGGTCTTCAGTGTAACCTAGAACACCTTTAAGCTCGCCTTCAGATGCTTCTTTCATAGCAGCACAGATTGCTTCGTAAGAAGCTGGAGTCTTAAGGTTAACTGTAAGGTCAACTACAGAAACGTTAGCAGTTGGTACGCGGAAAGCCATACCAGTTAGTTTGCCGTTTAGTTCTGGAAGTACAACGCCTACTGCTTTAGCAGCACCAGTTGATGATGGGATGATGTTTTGAGAAGCACCACGGCCACCACGCCAGTCTTTAGCTGAAGGACCATCTACAGTTTTTTGAGTTGCTGTAGTCGCGTGAACTGTTGTCATAAGACCAGATTCGATACCGAACTTGTCGTTAAGAACTTTAGCTACAGGCGCTAGACAGTTAGTAGTACAAGAAGCGTTAGAAACGATTTCTTCACCAGCGTAAGTGTCTTGGTTAACACCCATAACGATCATAGGAGTTTTGTCTTTAGAAGGACCAGTAAGAACAACTTTCTTAGCACCAGCAGTGATGTGCTTACGTGCAGTCTCGTCTGTTAGGAAAAGACCAGTTGCTTCAGCAACAACGTCAACGTTGATTGCATCCCACTTAAGATCTTCTGGGTTACGCTCAGCAGTTACGCGAACAGTTTTACCGTTAACGATTAGGTTACCGCCTTCAACTTCAACAGTACCGTTGAAACGGCCGTGAGTTGAATCGTACTTAAGCATGTATGCCATGTACTCAACATCGATAAGGTCGTTGATACCAACAACTTCAATGTCGTTACGCTCTACAGATGCACGGAAAACAAAACGTCCAATACGGCCAAAACCGTTAATACCTACTTTGATAGTCATTTCAGTTGCTCCACAACTTAATTTCTAATGAAAGATAACTGGTAGTAAAATTACAGAAACAAATGTGATGCTGCAAGTGAAAAACGAATTTAAATTGCGTAAGGTCAAAAAAATTTCGTTTTTTTTTTACATTCCCACTACAACGCTGCAAAATTGTACAGCAATTGTATGAATATCCACCATTATCGTTATTAACTTTTAATATCAACACGTAGCCCAGCTAAAATATGCTTAAATGAGTCGTGAAGATGTAAAATCCTTTCGCGCGGAAAGTATGTGCCACACTCTGTAAACTGGCAACTCATTTTCCAAAGTGATAACAAGATAAATAAAATAAGGATATCTAATGTCAGATAAATCAGATGCTTATTGGAAGGACAAATTAACCGATGAGCAATATCGAGTTTGTCGTGAACAGGGAACGGAAGCGCCGTTCTCTGGGACACTATTACATAACCGTGAAACGGGCATCTATAGCTGTACTTGTTGTGATGCGCCGTTGTTTCGCTCTGACAGTAAATATGACTCAGGTTGTGGCTGGCCGAGTTTTGATGCTCCAGTGGATAAAGCTGCAATTCGCTATTTAGAGGATAACAGCCACGGTATGCTTCGAACAGAGATCCGGTGTACGCAGTGTGATAGCCACTTAGGCCATGTTTTTCCTGACGGACCACAAACGACGGGAGAGCGATATTGTGTTAATTCGGTCTCGTTGGTGTTTCAAGTGCCAGAGGAAAAGGGGGAGGCGTAATTTACTTTCATCTTTGCAGTGTTTTGAACATGGTGCGGCTACCGCACCATGTCTATTTTATATTCACCACGATTAATCGCTTTTGCAATTTGTTTCGCTCTACGATCAAGCGTTTCCCGTTGTTGGTCGGCCATTGGGTAGAACGCGATTAACTTTTCACGGCTGCTAACCGGTATTTTTAGTTCACTACCGATCATCGCCCATAAGTAGGCATGGTCTATATTGCCGTCTTGATGAGAAATAGTCGCTAGGCTTTGAATAATCTCAGGTTTTACTTTTTGGTTTTTGTCGTAGAGAGTTAATGCTCGCTGTAATAAAACCATGGTCTTTGCTTTGTCTTTATCGGTATAGAAGGTGGCTAACGCGAGCTGCATCTCGGGGGTCTCTAGTGCTGGTGTCCCTTCGAGTTTGAGAAACTGCTGCAGTGCCTTCCTGTCACCTTGGCTCCATCGATAGTAGATAATGTCAGGGTCTGAGGAATCAGCAAGTTCAAGGTTGAGCCGCTTGATGGAGTCATACGCCCGCAGCAGTGCACGAGTTCGATTGGTTTTTCGTTCTTTTAATTCGGTGGGCTCAATACGTGCCGCATACTCTAAGCATTTTTGATAATCGTAGGTAAACTTAAGTTCTTTGAACTTCTCCGCATCAATTGGATTTTTCAGCACATCGTACCGTTGCCAGATTAAGCTAGTGCGCTGCAGTCGGCATTGACCATCATTAAGATTAGTATCTGCGCACAGTTGAGGATTACTGTTACATAGGCTATCTGTCGATCGGTGTTTAAAGTCGCAACCAGAAAGAACGAATAGGCTAATTACGGTAACAATAACCTTGGCGATGGTTGTAAAAGAATGGTTCATACGAATGCTATGTTGATCCTGTGCGGCTGGCTAAGGCGAATTTGTTGATTGGTTTGTTGCTATTGGTGCGAGATTAACTCTGATAAATCTTATTTTACCAGAAGTTGTGCAGGAAATCGGATTCCCATTTTTAAATGTAGTGTGATCCCATAAGCATTTTATCGACGGATGTTTGGCGAGCTTAAGCTGAAACTGGTATACCAAGCAAAATAATTAAACAATGAACGTGGAAAGTAAATCATATGGATCTTGATACTCTGTTAAAAGCGATGACACCAGATATCTATCGTCGTATCTCTACAGCTGTTGAGCTTGGTAAATGGCCAGATGGTACCGTGTTAACGGAGGCGCAACGTGATTCAGCCTTACAAGCAGTTATGCTTTATCAATCACGTCACAATGCTCAAGCTGAACATATGTCCGTAGAAGTTGGCGGGGAAATCAAATTCAAATCAAAAGCAGAATTTAAGCGTGATTTTGAAGGTGATCAATCATTAAACCACACTGATGAGATTGCCCGCTTCGATTACGAGCAGCTATAAAAAGAGTAAGGCCTTAATCTTGGGTGCCAATAATAACAGGCTTGCAATAAAAGCCTGACATTTCATGATCCTCAACACTGATCAAATTGGCCACCCATGGTTCTTGTTCTATGGTGCTGAGGTATCGATTGAGCTTCGGGTAATTAGAAAAACGTAATCCTGCCATCCACCCACTTCGCATGACGCTCCATAAGCTAATTTCAGCCATTGAAAAATGCTCAGTAACAAAACCCTTGTCGGGCAATTGTTCTTCTAAATAAGCTAAGACAGGCGGTAAATGGTGTTCAATACAGAGCTCAATAGCCTCTTCATCAATATCTTTGTTGAGTATCTTACCGCGTAAAATATTCTGGTAAAACATGACCCCACCAATGAGCGAGGTCAGTCGCGTGTCGGCATATTCTTCGAGCCAGCGGATCTGTGCTCGTGATGCGGCATCACCAGGGTAAAGCGGGGGGACAGGAAAAGTGTCATCGAGGTAGTGAGCAATAACGGTTGAATCGATAATGCTCAGTTCTTTATGTTCGAGGATGGGCACCTTTCCCATAGGGTGACGTTTTTGAGCTAACTCTTTCTCGACAAAAGGATTGAGTGGCTGTAACTCATAGCTTATTCCTTTATACGCGAGTGCGAGCATGATTTTTCTGACAAATGGTGAAATGGACGCACCGTGGAGGATCATCGTCATGGCTTTGCCTGTATAAAGAGTAATAACAGAAAGTGTAGACGAGAAAGAATGAAGTTATGCCGAAGTTGGGTATAGATGACCGACTGAGGAACGACGGCTGGAAAAGAAAAGCGAGAATCATAGATTCTCGCTTTAAGGTAAGGGAAGCTGATGGACGAATTAGTGAGTGAGTTCACCGCGTAAGTCTTGCTGCATTAAGCTTCTGACTGTTTCAGTGGGTAAGTCTTGGCTCAGTAGGTAGTGCAGCTTAGCAAGAGCCGCTTCAGGGGTCATATCATAACCACTGAGTACGCCAGCTTCAGCAAGTGCACAACCGGTAGCATATCCACCCATATTCACTTTACCTGATAGGCACTGTGTTAGGTTCATCACAATGACACCGCGCTCACTTGCTTCTTGTAGCTGCTCAAGTAAATCTGGGTTTTGTGGGGCATTACCAACACCAAAAGTTAACAGGATCATTGCATTCACTGGCTGACGCAGTGTATTGCGAATAACTTCTGGTGAAATACCTGGGTACATCGTGATCACTCCAATAGGTTGCGGAGTGATGTTGTGCACTTTAAATGCGCCGTCAGGCTTTTTATCGAGCTCGACATTGTTAAGCTTAATATTGATACCCGCTTCTAATAAAGGGGGTAAGTTCGGTGAGATAAAGGCACCGAACCCGTCAGCATGTGCTTTGGTACTACGGTTACCACGAATTAACTTGTTATTGAAAAACACAGTCACTTCGTTAATCGGGTAGTTAGCCGCAATATGTAATGCATTGAGCAAGTTACTTTGGCCGTCAGAACGCAGCTCCGCAAGCGGGATCTGAGAGCCTGTGACGATTACGGGCTTATCAAGGTTGTCGAACATGAATGACAACGCAGACGCGGTATATGCCATGGTATCTGTACCATGTAGGATTACAAAACCGTCATACTTGTCGTAGTTCGCTTTAATATCATCGGCAATGCGCTGCCAATCCATTGGCGTCATATCCGAAGAATCGATCAATGGATCGTATTCATGGATAGTGAATTTAGGCATTTCTGCACGATGGAATTCTGGCATGCTCTCCAGTTGCTTTTCCATAAAGCCAGCAACAGGAATATAACCATGGTCTGACTTCTGCATACCAATGGTGCCGCCAGTATAGGCAATATAAATGTGTTTTCTTTCCATTTTCGAGTACAGAATTAATGGGTTGGTGCGCGCATTATACGGCTAACGGCTCGTAAAAAAAGCCCGGCGTTGCCGGGCTAGTCTCACTTTTCAATATCGATACAGTTTATACAGAACGCATATTGCCCTTTTGGATCATTAAAGTTACCAAGAGCTGTAAGGTCTGTTACAACCTGTTGTGTTACAGGTTGCAAGGCTTCAGGTACATTATCGAACATTACCGACGCAATAAACGCACGCGCTTGTGAGCTAAATTGCTGCATAAACATTTCAGCAGTGCTAAGTGGCTCAGCCATCCAGCGCAGTTCATAGCTGTCTAGCTGTGCAATATCAACGGCAGCGTTAATCGCATCATCGAAATCACCAAGTTCATCAACAAGGCCTAGTTTCAGCGCATCTTGGCCTGTCCATACACGGCCTTGAGAAATCTTGTCAGCTTGTTCAAGTGACATATCACGATTTTGGCTTACCAAGCCAATAAAGCGCTGATAACCATGCTCAATACCAAGTTGGAAAACTTGGGCGACACCGTCAGGTAATTCACGAGTAACGCCTACACCAGAAAATGGTGTTGTCCCCACGCCATCGCTGTAGACGCCCATTTTTTCTAACCCTTTTTCAAAGGTCGTTAAAATGGCGAATATGCCAATAGAGCCAGTGATGGTTGTGGGTTGGGCTAGGATATGATCGGCACTTGAAGATATCCAATAACCGCCAGATGCCGCCAAGCTAGACATTGAAACCACAACGGGTTTACCCGCTTGTTTTAATGCATCCACCTCATTGCGGATCACTTCTGATGCAAATGCACTGCCTCCAGGGCTATCAACGCGAAGAATGACCGATTTTACTTTATCATCAAGTCGAGCCTCACGAAGTAAAGCGGCCGTGGCGTCGCCATTCACTGAATTTTTGGATTGGCTGCCATCGACGATTGCACCACTGGCAACCACGACAGCAATTTGGTTTTCACTCGGTAGATCTGTGCTTTGTATCGTTGGTTGGTAATCGTAGTAGCTCACTTGTTTAAAGCTGTTGTCACCATCACTGCCAAATGTATCAATAAGCTGCTGGCGCAATTGCGGACGATTAACCAATTCATCAACGAGGCCCATTTGCAAGCTTAACTGAGCAAAGTCACCGCCGACATCTTTTAACTGAGCGATGAAATTATCGAGTTCTGGTGTGAGAACCGAAGCGTCGATATTACGGTTTTTGGCTACGTCTGTGGTGTAGGCTCGCCATAGTTGATTAAGCCATACGGTATTCGCTTCTCGGGCTTCATCAGACATACCATCGAGGGTGTAAGGTTCAACAAACGACTTGTAAGTACCAACACGGAATACATGCGTATTAACGTCTAGCTTCTCTAAAAGTGTTTTGTAATACAAGCTGTAGCGGCCATATCCCGTCAGTAATATCCCGCCGTCAGGAGACATGAAAACCTTATCAGCATAGCTGGATAGGTAATACTGGCTTTGTTTGTAGTTGTCACCGACGGCATAAACAGGCTTACCTGCTTGCTTGAACTCCTCAATGGCTTTAGCGATATAACGTAACTTTGTAAGGTTAGTTTCGCTCATTCCTTTCAGGTTAAGCACTAAGCCTGTAATACGATTGTCAGTTGAAGCGGTACGAATCGCTTCGACGATATCGAATAATACGTTTTCCCTAACAGGCGGTTGGCCTAACGCATTACTGGTGACGGCATCGATAGGGCTAATGTAATTGCGTTGTTCAACAATGGGGCCAGATAGATTAAGCACGAGTGCTGCTTCATCGGGAATTGTCGGCTCTTCGCCACTTTTAGAAAAAGCAAAGAACAACGCACCTACGATCAGAAGGAAAATTAGGTTAATAATTAGCTGTCGAGTAAAGCTAATTAGTTTCCAAATTCCACGGAACAGTTTACCTATTCCCTTAAATATCATTTTCATGAACAATCCTGATTATATGTTCGGTATTACTTCTATCCTAACTTAGTAAACAAGGAATTACAGTAAGAAATCGTGCATCAAGGCCTTGATAAACCTACGGCTGCGGCGAATTTATCAAAAAAATGTTGAGTGTGCTGAGTGATGATTTGTGTGGTCTTAGTTAGATCTATATCAAGTTAATGTTAATTTGGTGTAAACAAGTGTTTGATTAAAGCCAGCAGGCTTCATATACTGGTCAGACCATAACAACAAAAGAATGGAAGCCATGGACGATAAATCTTACCCTCATTTGTTAGCCCCGTTAGATCTTGGTTTCACTCAATTACGTAATCGTGTGTTGATGGGATCAATGCATACAGGGTTAGAAGAATCCCGTGATGGATTTAAAAAACTGGCCGCTTTCTATGCCGCTCGAGCACGGGGTGGTGTCGGATTGATTGTAACCGGTGGGTTTTCACCGAACTTTCGAGGCCGGTTACACCCTTTAAGTGCTGAGTTCAGTTCGGGAAGAGCGGCACGTGCCCATCGTGTAATTACCGATGCAGTTCATGAAGAGGGCGGTAAGATTGCGCTTCAGTTATTGCATGCTGGACGTTATGCCATGCACCCTTTAGCCGTTAGTGCGTCGGCGATTAAATCACCCATTTCCAAATTTACCCCGAGCCAGATGAGCCCTCGCCAGATTCAGAAAACCATTGATGCTTTTGCGCGTAGCTCAGAGCTTGCCCGTGAAGCTGGCTATGATGGTGTTGAATTAATGGGTTCTGAAGGCTACTTGATTAATCAGTTTATTTGTAAGCGTTCGAACCACCGCTATGACGATTGGGGAGGGAGCTATGAAAACCGTATTCGTTTCCCGCTTGAGTTAGTGAAAGCGGTTCGCGCTCGTGTTGGCCGAGACTTCATTATTGTCTTTCGTTTATCTATGTTGGACTTGGTTGAGCAGGGCAGTACACATGAAGAAGTTGTACAGTTGGCTAAGCTGCTTGAACAAGCAGGTGTCACGATTTTAAATACTGGTATTGGTTGGCACGAAGCTCGTGTGCCGACCATTGCGACTCAAGTCCCACGGGCTGCCTTTGCTTGGGTTACTGAAAAACTAAAATCTGAAGTGTCTATCCCACTGGTCACGTGTAACCGTATCAATACCCCACAAGTTGCAGAAGATATATTATCGTCGGCACAGGCCGATATGGTGTCGATGGCACGTCCGTTTCTTGCTGATCCCGACTTTATTGTAAAGGCGGAGCAGGATCGGGCTGATGACATTAATACCTGTATTGGCTGTAATCAGGCGTGTCTTGATCATGTTTTTGTCGGGAAACGAGCGAGCTGCCTTGTTAACCCGCAAGCCTGTTATGAGACTGAGCTGGTGCTATCACCTGCGGTGCAGAATCGCCGTATTGCGGTTGTGGGGGCGGGGCCTGCCGGAATGGCCACTGCTGTTGCCGCAGCAGAGCGCGGTTTTGATGTTGACCTATTTGAAAAGAATGATTATGTCGGTGGTCAGTTTAATTTAGCCATGCAGATCCCCGGAAAAGAAGAATTCAAAGAAACCATTCGTTATTTCACTCGTCGTCTTGAGCAAACCGAAGTTAATGTAAAACTTGGTCATGCGGTAAGTGCTGATGAATTAAGTGGTTATGATGATGTTATTGTCGCGACAGGTGTCCAGCCTCGAAAACCGGGTATTCCAGGTGTCGAGCATGAAAAAGTGATCGACTACCAAACACTTATTCGTGACAAGGTGCAACTTGGCCAGAAAGTCGCAGTGATTGGTGCTGGTGGTATCGGCGTGGATGTTTCAACTATGCTCACAGAACCAGAGCATCAAGTCTTGGATGATTGGTTGCAAGATTGGGGCATTGATAAATCGATTAATCATGCGGGTGGCTTATACCCTCATGACGAATATGTCAGCCAGCGGCAAGTTTGGTTGATGCAGCGTAAGCCGGGCAAGGTAGGTAAAGGGCCGGGTAAAACAACGGGCTGGATCCATAAGAAAGTGCTTGAGAAGCGCGGTGTCGAATTGCTCGGTGGCGTGAATTATGATCGGATAGACGATCAAGGTTTGCATATTACAGTCGAAGGGCAATCTCGAATTCTTGACGTTGACCATATTGTCTTGTGCGCAGGACAAACCTCCGTTGAGGAATTATCTGAAAAGCTCAAAGCAAATAGTGTGAATGTCCATGTTATTGGTGGTGCTGATGTCGCAGGTGAAGTTGATGCTAAACGTGTGATACGACAAGGTGTAGAGCTTGCGGCAAAACTCTAGCTGAGTGGGTGTTATTTCCCTGCTTGCCATCTGGTTTTAACATGGGGTTTTTATGGTATCGTTGAAGGAATAACTATATTAATTAGAGGTTGTTATGGATGCGCTCTCTCTGTTGTTAAATCGACGTTCATTGCCAAAACTTATTGCACCGGCACCAGAAGGTGAAGCTCTTGAGGCCATTTTCCAGGCGGGGTTACGTGCACCGGACCATGCGGGCTTAACACCGTGGCGATTTATCGTGTCACAGGGGGAAGAGGGCTTAGGTAAGCTATCTCAAATTCTTGTTGAAGCGGCAAAAGCGGATGGCGCTGATGACGCTGCTATCGAGAAAGCGTCCAAAGCACCTTTCCGTGCCCCCATGGTGATCACCGTGGTTGCGAAAATTACCGAGCATGACAAAGTCCCTGTTATTGAGCAGCACCTATCTGCGGGTTGTGCAACACAAGCGATGCAAATGGCAGCGGTTGCACAAGGTTTTGCCGGTTTTTGGCGAACGGGTAAGTGGGCCTATCACCCGGTTGTGCGCGAAGCCTTGGGTGTGGAGGGAGATGATTTAATTGTGGGCTTCCTCTATATGGGTACAGCAGGCTGTCGTGATGCCAAGGCACCAGTAAGAGATGTCTCTCAATTTGTGGAGTACTTGTAGTATCACCGATACGTAAAGTGCGCATTGCTGCTAAATTTAAGTATATGAAAAAAGGGAAGCATTTAATGCTTCCCTTTTTGATCCTGAATGATGACACGATCTGAGCGCAGGAGTAGAATTCTCGCTCTTGTCTATATATCGGAGCGTATCATGGAAAATGTTCGCCTTACTCAATACAGCCACGGAGCAGGATGTGGTTGTAAAATTTCTCCTCAAGTTCTTGATACAATTCTTCGGTCACAGCTTGCTCCTTTTTCCGATCCTAACCTGCTTGTTGGTAATGAAAGTAAAGATGACGCGGCCGTATATGATTTAGGTAATGGTACCGCGGTGGTAAGCACTACCGATTTCTTCATGCCCATTGTTGATGACCCATATGACTTTGGCCGTATTGCCGCCACTAACGCCATCAGTGATATCTACGCCATGGGTGGCAAGCCAATTATGGCGATAGCGATTCTGGGTTGGCCGGTTAACGTATTAGCCCCAGAAATCGCGCAGCAGGTCATTGAAGGTGGCCGTGCTGTGTGCCGTGAAGCTGGGATCTCGTTGGCTGGTGGTCATTCGATTGATGCACCTGAACCTATTTTTGGCCTGGCTGTAACGGGTATTGTTGATACTGACCGTGTAAAGCGAAACAATCAGGCTGAAGCGGGATGTAAACTATACCTAACGAAACCGCTAGGTATTGGAGTGCTGACGACGGCAGAGAAAAAAGCCAAATTGAAGGAAGAGCACCAAGGCTTGGCACGTGATTGGATGTGTGCATTAAATAAGCCGGGGACTGATTTTGCAGATGTAACTGGTGTAAAAGCCATGACGGATGTAACGGGCTTTGGCTTAATGGGGCACTTGAACGAAATTTGTGAAGGTAGCGACCTTAAAGCGACGATCCAGTTTGATCAAGTGCCCTACTTGCCGGGTGTATTTGAGTACATTGCAGAAGGTTGTGTGCCTGGGGGAACGGGCCGTAATTTTGAGAGTTATGGTCACCGCTTAGGCTCGATGACAGAACAACAAAAATCATTACTTTGCGATCCACAAACATCAGGAGGCCTGCTCTTGGCTGTAACACCCGATGCGGAACAAGAGGTGCAGGCGATTGCCAAAAAGCATGGAATAACACTGAATGCGATTGGTGAGCTAAGTGCAAGTCATGGTGATACTGTATTAATTGAGATTTGTTAACCATGTCCCGTCCAAACAGTGAAGACTTTAAGCATTTGTTTGTTAATGGAACACCATTAATGGATATGCGAGCCCCAATTGAATTTATTCAAGGTGCATTTCCTACCTCGGAAAACCAGCCTTTAATGCTAGATAGCGAGCGAAAGGCCGTCGGTACTTGTTATAAACAGCAAGGACAAGAAGCCGCGATTGCTTTAGGGCACGAATTGGTCCATGGCACTGTTAAGGCTGAGCGTGTTGCGCGCTGGAAAGCGTTCTGCGAAGCAAACCCACAGGGCTACTTATATTGTTTCCGTGGCGGTTTACGTTCGCGTATTACGCAGCAATGGCTGAAAGAAGCAGGTATTGATTATCCGATGATCGTGGGCGGATATAAGGCCCTCCGCCGTTTCTTAATTGACACGGTCGATACCGTCGCAACAAAACCAATGACACTGATTGGTGGTAATACCGGTTGTGGCAAAACGATCATGGTTAATGAAGTAACAAATGGTATCGATTTAGAAGGGGCGGCTAATCACCGTGGTTCTTCATTTGGGCGCTATGTAACCCCGCAGCGGACACAGATTGATTTCGAGAATATTTTAGCGATTGATATGCTCAAAAAACAAGCGGCAGGACATGACCACCTTGTTTTTGAAGATGAAGGCAGAATCATTGGCTCGGTCAGCGTTCCGTTATCCATTAACCAAGCGATGCAGCAAGCACCAATCGCCATTGTCGATGACCCGTTAGATAGACGTCTTGAGCGGCTTTTAGATGATTATGTCGTAAGAATGCAGGGTGATTTTGTTGCACAATACGGTGAGGAAAACGGCTGGTTAATGTTTACTGAATACCTTGAAAAAGGGATGTTCAGCATTCGTAAGCGCCTCGGTTTCCAACGGTATGAAGAGTTACTCCTGATACAAAAAAATGCAGTACAGGTTATGCAGTCTACAGGTGCATTAGATAGCCACTACGACTGGTTAAAAATGCTACTCGAGTACTATTACGATCCGATGTATAGCTACCAACTTGGCAAGAAGGCGGATCGCATTGTCTTCCGAGGTCAATATAACGACGTTAAAGATTGGCTGGAAAGCCGTAACTAACAGTCGGGGATAACTGTTAGTTATACCCAGCAGCTTACAACTACGTTAAATCCACCTCCATCGCTTAAGGAGGTGGTGTCCCTTCCCGTAGGCAGAGTGATAATAAATCATCATATAAAACAATAACTATCATATAACCCACTTAGCAAACTAATTTTGATATACATCGAACGTTTTTACAGCATAAGAGGTTTAAGAGCTGCTATGTTTATTAGGGCGTAGATAAGTCATTTTAAATTGGAGTGCTTATGGCAAGGATATGCTTTTTACTCGGCGTTATGCCAAGATCTGGAACAAATTATCTATCGAATGTGCTGACGTTGCATGAGCAATGTGAAAACAGTGCACCGATAAATGAAGACTTTATCGTTAGTCAGTCAGGGGCTCTTTATCGTTTTTCAAAAAAAATTGAGCGTTATTGGAATCCAAAATGGGATAAGGAAAATAAAGTATTAACCTCAGATAATATATTGAGGCATATAGGTAATGGTTTAAAGGGGTTTCTTTCCAGCGCTCATGAAAATGCCGACTTGCCACATGACTCAGTCATCGTCACAAAAACGCCCTCAACAAAAAATATTAATCATTTTTTTAAACTTTTCCCTGACTCACATTTATTTATCATTATGCGAGACGGGCGATCTGTGGTCGAATCAGGTGAGAAGTCGTTTGATTGGGACTTTGAAAAAGCAGCTTTTGACTGGCAGGTATCTGTAAGCCGTATTTCAACATTTATAAATAACAATCCTGAATTCCAAGATAAAATTATGCTCGTGAAATATGAGGATCTATTGACCAATACCGGCGAGCAAATTAACCAAATGTTTAACTTTATCGGGGTCGAAGAAGGTAGTGTTAGTATCAATGATGTAAAGTCCCTGAAGATATCAGGCTCATCGGAAGTGAAAAACTCTCAAGCCGAAGTCAACTGGTCTGCAGTGCCGATGAATGAAGACTTTAAACCCCTTGAGCGATTTGCAAGTTGGAGTCAATCTAAACGTAGAAGGTTTGATTGGGTCGCAGGAAAGAGCCTATATGAAATGAAGTATATTGAGGATTGCCCGCAATTTTCGTTTAAGGAAAGGGTGATCCAACGCTGCTTGGATCTAACATGGTGTATTCGGGTTGCACCTAAAACAATTAAATTTTTAGTCAAAGAAAAAAAATTGATCCTTAAAACCTCCTAGTGGCACTTGATTCCTGCTTCTGTGATTACGCGAGGTAAAATTTTCAACTTAGCGTAGTCACATTATTAACTGTATCTATATCCAGTATTTCTTGTTCTCTTGATTGTTTTCTCATATAGTTCAAGTTAATGAAATCACTGTTTGATTAATAGATCTTGCCCCATGACATGTCTTTATATTGCTGAAAAACCAAGCCTTGGCCGCGCAATCGCGGCGGTGCTACCTCGCCCTCACAAAAATCAAAATGGCTACATCGAGGTCGGAAATGGCGATATTGTCACTTGGTGTATTGGGCACTTGCTTGAGCAGGTTGAACCTGATGCCTATGACGAAAAGTACAAAAAATGGAATTTGGCAGATTTACCGATTGTGCCTGAGCAATGGCAGCTCTCACCGAGAAAATCGGCCAAGCAGCAATTGGCAGTGGTTCGGAAGCTTTGTAAGCAAGCAAGTGATGTTGTACATGCCGGTGATCCTGATAGAGAAGGGCAGCTGCTTGTTGATGAGGTAATAGATTACGTTAAGCTGGCGCAAGGTAAAAAAGCTAAGATGCAGCGGTTGCTGATCTCCGATTTAAACCCTGCAGCGGTGAAGCGGGCACTCAGTAAAATGCGCAGTAACCGTGACTTTATACCACTGTCGGTGTCTGCGCTGGCGCGCTCACGAGCAGATTGGCTTTACGGTATGAATATGACTCGCGCTTATACTTTGCTTGGACAAAAAGGGGGCTATCGCGGGGTATTATCTGTTGGGCGGGTGCAAACACCTGTCTTGGGCTTGGTCGCACGGCGTGATGATGAAATTGCCAATTTTGTACCCAAGCCATTTCATGAGTTATTCGCACTGATCCCCTATCAGGATATGTCGATTAGAGCGCGTTGGAAGCCAAGTGAAGCCTGTCAGCCATGGATGGATGAAGACGGACGCATTCTTAATCGTAAGCTGTGTGAGAATGTTGCTAGTCGCATTAAAGGGCAACCCGCGGAAGTGACCACCTCAGAGCGCAAAGAAACCAAGCAATCAGCACCGTTACCCTATTCTCTTTCTGCGCTGCAGATAGATGCCGCTAAGCGCTATGGCATGAGTGCTGCCGATGTACTGGCAAACTGTCAGTCTCTTTACGAAAAGCATAAAGTGATCACTTACCCTCGTTCTGACTCTCGGTATTTACCAGTTGATCATTTCAAGCAAGCTGGTGATGTGTGCCAGGCCATTGCGAATAATGAGGGGAGTTTGAGCCAAGCTGTTAATGGTGCAAATACGTCACTTAAGTCGAAAGCTTGGAATGATAAAAAAGTCGATGCTCACCATGCAATTATTCCAACACCTAAATCGATCAGTGCGAATGCATTAAACAGTAGTGAGCAGAAGGTTTATCAACTGATTGCCCGGCAGTACTTAATGCAGTTTTACCCTTCGGCGGTATATAGCGAGGCGAAGTTAGAGTTCACCATTGCTGGTGGGTTATTTATTGCCAAAGGTAGACAATTAATGTCGGCAGGCTGGCGTCAATTACTCGGCCGTGATGATTCTGTCAACGAGACTGATTTAGCGGATAAAGTCCCCCCACTCGAGAAAGGTACAGTATTGACCTGCAAAGAGGGTGAGATAAAAGACAAGATGACGGAGCCACCAAAAGCCTTTACGGAAGCTACGTTACTACAGGCTATGACGGGGATCGCGCGTTTTGTTTCTGATAGTTCATTAAAGAAAATTTTGCGCGATACCGATGGATTAGGCACAGAGGCAACAAGGGCGGGCATTTTGGATTTGTTATTCAAACGTCAGTTGCTGATGAGGCAAGGGAAAAGTATCCATGCGACAGAAGCAGGGAAAGGATTGATTTACGCATTGCCAGATGAAGCCACTTATCCAGATATGACGGCGCACTGGGAGCACCAGTTGCAAGATATGGCAGATAAAAAATGTGCGTACAAACCTTTTATGGATACCCTTGAACAACAGGTAGTCAGCCTTATGGAAAAGGTGAAACATAGCGATGTGCCACAAAGTTTACGAGATCTAAAGTCGCCAGAACCATTTAAAGGTAAAAAACGTCGTTATACGAAAGGTGGGTCGAATAAAAATACGACAAGTCAAAGCCGCTCTCGTGCTGCAAAGAAAAAGTAGCGGATTTATCACGAGGAAATACGTATTAGGTGTTATTTTTATTCATGAAATACTGGTTTCTTCCTAGTGATTTAGCTTCATATAACGCCAGATCGGTTTGTTCAAAAAAATGATCCGGAGAGCGATAGGAAGATGGAATAATCGTTCCTCCTCCTACACTAATAGTGACAATGTTTGGTGCACTCTCAGCCCCATTCGTACGGGGGATTTGAAGTGCTTGGATGGCGTGTATTACTCGTTTAGCGGCGTAGCGAGCCGCACTGTGATCCTGCCCTGGCAGTAATAAAACAAACTCTTCGCCACCATAGCGGGCAAATAGTGCACCAGCTCGCCTTTCCAAGTTGACAAGGCACTGGGCAATTGCTTTTAAGCATTGATCGCCAGCCGCATGCCCGTAAGTATCGTTATACAATTTGAAGTGATCGACATCAATGATCAGTAAAGATAATGGTAATTGATGTCGCTCTGCTCGACGCCATTCCTCAGCAAATTGTTCATCAAACACCCGGCGGTTATCAATACATGTTAGTGGATCTAATCTTGATATTTTTTCAAGCTTTTCATTTGCTTGTTGCAGCTCTTCAGTCCGTTTATTGACTCTAGCCTCAAGTTCAGCATTGAGCTTTCTTAATTTTTCTTCCGCTTGTCTACGGACATAATGCTGTGAAACGATGAAACCAAATTGCTTAAGTAGCTGGTAATGGTTTTCATGTAATGGCATACCGCTTAAGAGGTTGTCGCAAGCAATCCATCCGATAGGGGTATCTTCATCCCAGAGAGAAATGTAACCGTTCCAGCCAAAGCCGACTTGCTTAAAATCATGATAGAGTGGTGTGTTTTTTTGAACAGAAAAGTACTCTTTATTCTTTAACGTTTCAGTTGCGAACCAATCATTAGGGATCGCTGATTCGAAATAATGTTCATCAACCGTATTTCCATGAATGTCAGTACCATAAGTACCTCTCATCCGCTTATTGTCTTGAAAGATGAAAATGGCTACTCGGTCTATTTTTAAGTTCTTTTTTGCTTCATCAACAGCGATAAACATCATATCGTCAACAGAATTGGCTCGCCATAATTTAAATGAAATGTCGTGAAGAGCTTGTAGCTGTTGTTGCAGATTATGCTGTTCATCAATGCTGATCTTTAGTTCACGCTCAGCGCTGCGTCGGCCGGAATGCTCATCTTGGATACTGGCATTAATTAAATAGGAATCAAGTTCAGACGCAATCAGTGTCGATAGGGGAAAGAAATGATTACTGTCTAACTTGTCGTTATTCTCGTTTCTTGGGAGATCAAAAACCAAACAGCCAATGACGGTTGAGCGGCGTTCTATCGGTAACAGAAATCGTCTGACAGTGTCGAGCTCAATGACTTGAGTATGGCGTTGTCGTATAGCTTTTGTTATTTGATAAAAAGGGATCGTGTTGTCTTTTGGGATTTCCAATGGTGGAAACTGATAATGGATGCCATCGGCTTTCATTTCTAACAGTGTTTTCCAGCGTGATTTATAAGCAACAACAAGTTGGGCTTTTTTTGCACCAAAGCTTAAAAAGAGGTTTCGGCAAGTCAGCTCACAAATAGTACGTAGGCCATGCGCCTTTCCCCATTGAGTGAGTATGCGTTGAAAGAAACGGTCTAGATCTTCGTGTTGAGCCAACGTTCGAGTATCCTTTTTATTATTTATTACTATTGTTACGGATTTATAAAATTAAAATGATTGTGATGACACAGATCGTAATTTATATGCATACTAATTAGTAAGTTTGGGAGATATGGCACACGTTATTCAGGTTCATATCATATCGATTGCTTATTTTGAACTGAGGTAAATGCTTCTTCGGGGAACAATGATCGAAGAAGCAAAGTGAGGAGAGGTTGATTATGTACGTAAGAAGCGATCAGAATAGTTAGTGGTCATTACCAAGGTAGATAGTTACCTTGATAGTCGATGAATAACCCTGAATCTGCTTCGGTTAAATTATCTATAACTTGCTTGATACCTTTTGCAGAAATGTGGGTATCAACCAGTGCATTTGGTCCGCCCATCTCAGTTTGGACCCAGCCAGGGTGAAGTGCGACACTAACGATGCCTTCTGGTTGAAGATCGTTGGAAAGACTTTTAACAACAGAGTTGAGTGCGGCTTTCGATGAGCGATAAATATACCCACCGCCGCTGGTATTTTCAGCCATGCTGCCAACCTTCGAAGATAAACAAGCAATCACACTCGGCTTACCAGCTTTTAATTGTGGGTAGAAGGCTTCAACTAACTTCAATGGGGCAATGGTATTGATTTCAAATACCTTCCGCCACTCCTCGGCATCAGTATGCCCAAACCCGTAGCCTTTAGGTCCGTAATATCCCGCGTTATTAATTAATAAATCAAGACTAATTGTGTGGAGTGAGTGGCTGAGTTGCTGAATGCCATCATGGTCTGTGACATCAAGTTCGAGAACGGTTAAATGTGTATGAAGGTGTTGAAGTTGGGTTAATTCATTGGCTTGTGTGATGTCACGGCAGCTAGCATACACGATCCAACCGTTTGTAAGGTAAAGCTCAGTAAGAGCCAAACCAATACCTCGGTTTGCACCAGTAATAAGGACAGATTTACTCATATCGTCTTCTTCATAAAAGGGTAATTTGTGTATAAAAATAGCGGATGTATCGAAACTAAGACAGGTATATTTGGTGAGGAACACTAGATTATAGGTGTAATCTTTCATATTGGTTTAAGGAAGACTATGCACATAGTACCAATAATATTTGCATCGATAGTCGTAGGCAGTGCCATTGTTGGATGTGCTGATAGTCGCCACGAAAAACTGGCTGAGCTGGGTTTTACTCGAAATTATCTTGACGGCTATCAAGATGGCTGTAGCAGTCGAAAGCAAGAAGCACGCACTCATCAAGAAGGGTTTCGACGTGATCCTGAAAGAATTGAGATTGATGTTCGATATGCAAATGGTTGGTCTGATGGGTTTGAGCAATGCTTTGCGAATAATCAGGATTATTACTAACGTGATACCAGTCTAATCAACCTAAAGAACGCTTTGTCACTCTAGCGGGTTAACCCGATAATCATTGTTGATAGATAGTTGAGTTGCATTAAAAAGCCCGTGTAACTATTCATTAAATAGTTACACGGGCTTTTTAATGTTGCTTAGCATCTACTTTTGAGGCTGGTAGAAGCGTTTAATTTCGTGCATAGCCTGCATCAACGTTGAAAGCTTAGGCTTGGTTGTATCCAATGGTTGGTAGTTCTGATCATAAACGCTGTAGTTACCATATTTATCAACGACTGTTGTCGCTTCTGGCTGGATCATCACGATATCATCATTGTTCCCTGCCAATAGCCAGCGGCGTTTTGGATTGACTTTGAATAAGTTTGTGCCGCTACTGTACGCCGATGTGGGCGTCGTGACGCTTAGCACCGATTCCATGATAGTGGGGACAAGGTCAAAATGGCTGGTTTGCCGATCGGTCAATGAAGCGACGCTATCAGGCCAATAAATGATCATTGGGACTTTTAATTGGTACTGACTGTAATTGGAGTTTGCCCCCCAGCTATTTGAGCCTGTTTCGTTAAACTCTGTACCATGGTTTGCGGTGATAATAACAATGGTATTGTCCATTGTATTCTCGGCAACGAGTTGGTCAAAAATGGTAATTAATTGCTCATCAATATAGTAAGCCGCATTTTTATAGCTATTTTTGAAAAGAGTATTGGTATCTTTCCCTTTTACACTTTTTGACCCTAACGATGGTTCAAAAATAGGCTCATAATCGCCACTTTCTTCAAAGTTTTCAACAGAGGTGAGCTCAATGTAGCTAAACCATGGTGCATCTTCTGATTGCTCATTCAACCAAGCAGACCAGTCAGCAATCGCTGTTGGATCGTCGTTATTAGCCGGTTCTGTCGGTAAATCTTGGCCGCTAAAAACGGCGTCGGTATAAACGGTATCGCTTAAGTTGCTACCACTGAACAGTCCAAACTGGTAGCCGCGCTGTTCTAGCGTACTCATTAGGATCGGTGGAATACTTGATGAGCGAATACTGTTGTAATAATTGTTTGGTAACCCATAAAACAAGCCAAAAATACCTGATGAATCATCGTTACCGCTGCTGTAATGATTGGTGAAATGCAGGTTTTGATTCGCAAAAGCGGAAAGGTACGGCATAACCTCAGGTTGCACCATGTCACTGCGAAGGCCATCAATCATTAAGACTAAGATATTTTGCTGTGTTCCCGGATCACGGAAGCTGAGTTTTTCTAATGGATAGCGAATACTCTCGCTGTCCTCAACGCCTTGGGCATTTAGACGTTCGGTATATTCTTTGCGATCAAGTAGGCCATGTTTTTCCATAAATGACTTAGCCGTCAACGGGTAAGACAATGGAAAATTAGAGCGCTGGACAGTAACTGGGCGATATAGGTTGGCATCAGCCCAAATATAAATAAGGTGGCTGCTGATGAAGCAGACACCGAAAACAATGGCGATAGGCACGCCAACATGTTTTCGGGTCAATTTTCTTAATTTGCGCCATAGCCATTCTGACAGCACGAGCTGTAACAGGAAGATAACCGGGACGGTAACAAACAGATATTGCCAGCGAGCATTTAGTTCTGTTCTTTCACCACTCAGTAATAAATCCCAAACTAATGGGCTTAAGTGGAGATCCAGCGATTCATAGGCATGGGTATCTAACAATAATGTTGTTAACCCAATGGTGCCCACCAATACCGCAAAAAATCGCATTAAGCGCTGTGAGGGGATCAGAAAACTCGCAGGAAAAAGAATTAGAATATAAAAGCCAAAAACAAGAAACCCAAAGTGCCCAACCCAACTAAAGGCAAGGTACAGTTGACCAAGCAAGCTCTCGGGCCATTCAGAATGCACAATGTATCGCGTACCCAATAACATGGCCGCAATAATATTGAAAAAGCTGAACCAATGCCCCCAGCTAATTAGCTGGGAGACTTTGTCTTTGTAATTGTTACCGCTGGAGACCATAAATGTCAGTGTTTCCCAGTCTTATATTGCTATAACGCAAGCAAGATTAATCTTCTTTGATTGAGGATTGCAGCGCTTTTGAAAACTTATCTGCAATGGCTTTCCTTTGCGAAGCAGGCATATCTGCATTGATGATATTTGTCGCAATGTTGCCAACGATCATCAGAGCAAGCTCTGCTGAAGCATCATGCTTCTCTAGTACATCGAACACATCGTCAATGATCTGTTCAACTTTGTTATTGCTGTATTTTGAAGTAATAGGCATAGGAAGTCTTGTTTAATCTTGTTTAATGTTGAAGAAAGCGACTTATAATAACCTACACTTTAGATTTACTGAAACTTTTCCATTATGAGTCTTACACTTTCGAATGTCATTCTTCACCAATTGACAAAAAACGAATCAGATGAACTAGAAGTTCACCTAAGAAAACAAACACTTGAAAATAACTCTTCAACAGAAGATTTGGTTGCAGAACTGCATCGTGTGTATAGCAGTAAAGGGGCGAAAGGGTTTGGTCACTTCGCAGAAGAGAGCGAATTTAGCCATTGGTTGAAGCAAGTACGTACTGGTGAGTTAGATTTTCTTACATTTTCTAACCAATCGGTACAGCGATTGCATTCAGAGCTAGCAAAATATCCCTTTGCTGATGTAGGTACATTGGTGATTGCTGAGTATCAATCGCTAGCAACGGACTATCTTTTTATTGGTTTGCTGCCGACATGCCATAGTATGAAGGTGACAGAGCAATTGGATATCAGTGCGACGGATTATCTTGATGTCGGAAAAATGGATATTGTGGCACGTATTGATTTGTCGTCATGGGAAACAGATAGTGATTCCAATCGTTACCTGACATTCATTAAAGGTCGTGTTGGTCGTAAAATTGCAGACTTCTTCCTTGATTTCCTCCAGGCAGAAGTTGGCTTGGATGTAAAAGAGCAAAACCAAGTGCTTATGCAAGCCGTTGAGGATTTTTGTGCGGATTCGCGTCTAGAGAAAGAAGAGAAGCAGCAATATCGCAAACAAGTGTATGACTACTGCAATGGCCAATTACAATCTGGTGATGAAGTCACAGTCAAAGAGTTAGCGGCAGAGCTACCAGAGTCAAACGATGGCACGGACTTTTATCAGTTTACATCACAGCAAGGTTATGAACTGGAGGAAAGCTTTCCTGCTGACCGTACTGCCATGCGTAAGCTCACGAAGTTCGTAGGCTCCGGTGGTGGTGTAAGCATTAATTTCGATAGCATGTTGCTTGGCGAACGTATTTTTTATGATGCAGAGAGCGATACGCTGACGTTGAAAGGTATACCGCCGAACCTAAAAGATCAGTTATTGCGTCGACTAAACAGCGATAACTAATCCATTGATTGAAGATTACCTCGTCCTAAAAGACGTTGGAAAGTTTAAGGGCAATGCCACCGGCATTGCCCTTTTTCTTTGGTTTCATATTTGCCCCCTTATGAATTTATTGTCTAAGGTTATCTATGTTGTTTTGTATAAATTTCTGGATGTTAGTGGTTCTGTTTTCATACCGGAGCTAATACTAAGGTTATCCAGTTGAATAATAATCATACATATTGGTGTTGCAGGGATGTACTCGGCAACCATAAAGGTTAGGTTTGATGAAATTATCAATAATTTTACTGGCTATAGTGACTGCGGGCGGTGTTTTTTCTGGTGCGATAATGGGTCTGCAGCTTGGTTATATTATCGCGGCAGCCTCAGGCATTGCGACACTCGGTTGTATTGGAATTTTGATAAAAAATCAGGGGCAGGTGAAAGCACCTTCTATCCAAGGCGAGCCAGCAAAAGAAGTTGATGATCAACAATCGATATCAAAAGCCCCTAAGTCAACTCCTATTGACGCTGAATTGAATGCGGGCATAAATTCCGAACAAACTGATGATATTGATTCCTTATTGGTTTTTGATATGCAACATATTCTCGACAGTATGGATAACGACTATGAATCTGTTGGGATGCTCTTGGAGATTTTCCTAGAAGAGCATGCTGATGATGGTGAAAAGCTTAAACGAGCCTTAGATACAGGTGATCTATCCAAGGTTCAGTTGATCGCGCATAGCCTAAAAGGGGTCGCAGGTAGTTTAGGTGCGCAGCAGCTAAGGGCTGTTACAGAGCATATCGAGCATTCTGCTCGTCAAGGTGGTCAGATTACACACGAAGACTGTCTGCAGTTAAATGTCATTATTGCAAAGGTAGAACTTGAAATCGCAGCAGGTCTTGAACTGTGCCAATCTGAAGCGATGAGTGATACAACCGGCCTTGATAAAAACGAAGATGTGGTCATTGAAGAGCTCACAGAGCAGGAAACACCGGTTTTTGTTTCTGAGCCGCCACAACCGACGATAGAAGACGTACCGCAGATAAAAGCAGATCAGCCAGTATCAGACACGAATGCTCGGCAAGCACCAGCTAAAATTGATGTGAATTTCTTGCTTGACTCGCTTGATGGGGATCAGGAAACCGCGTTGATGCTGCTGGACATATTTATTGAAGAGCATGCGAGTGATGGTCACTCATTTGTAAATATGGTTAAGCAGAGTGAAATTGATGAGCAATCATTACGATTAGTTCATAGTTTGAAAGGCGTCTCTGGTAGCTTAGGCGCCACAGTATTAAATTCGGTGGCCACTGATATCGAAACGAAACTGAAACAGCAGCAAACGGTGACACTCGATGAAAGTATTCGCCTTGATCAAGTTTTAACGGAAACGGTGACAAGTGCGAAGGAATATTTATCAGAAGCGACTGTCGCATAGAATGAATACTTTTCTAACGCTTGGAAAGCAATCTATTACTCTGTTTAGGTGCTGAATATTGTACTGACGGAACTGTTCATTAGCCTAAATTGATCTAAATCAATGGATGGATGTGCTGTCGGTGGATAATACCGCCACTATGACCGTTCAAACTACAGATTCAGTTCGTCAGCAGCGTGAACTGGATACAGCTAAAGCGATGATTCGACTTTATTGTAAAACGCTGCACCGTGGAGCAATTGTTTGCCCTGAATGCGAAGGGCTAATCAATTATGTTGAGAGTCGAATAGGCAGTTGCCGTTTGGGAAACGACAAACCTAATTGTTTGCAATGCCAGACCCAGTGCTACCAGCCAGCTAAACGGCTTCATTTAAAACACGTATTGCGTTGGGCAAAGCCTAAATTTACATGGCGACGACCGCTTCAAGCGTTTAAGTTTAAAATTGGAATGCTTCGTCGCTCAACGAATGTTGATTCAACAACACCGCTACAATAATTTAGTGTGATGTTGTTCAGACAGAGAAAAGGCTGCATTATGCAGCCTTTGTCTTTTTGCGATTGAACTTAATGCTGATGGTCGTTTACAGTCCGAGGCTGTTTAACCATGTCGCAATACGATCATCGGTCAGTTCGGGCTGGCGATCTTCATCGAGTGCCAAGCCAACAAATTTGCCTTCTTTTACCCCACGGGAATCATTGAAGTTATAACCATCAGTTGGCCATTCGCCCACTAATTCACCGCCTGCTTCGATAACAAGATCGGCTAAATCTCCCATCGCGTCAAGGTAGCTATCAGGGTAATCAACTTGATCACCTAAGCCAAAGATCGCGACTTTCTTCCCGCTTAGATCGGCATCTTCCATTTCAGGTACGAAATAGTCCCAATCAGGCTGCATCTCACCATAATTAGCGGTGGGCGTGCCAAAAATCAGGAAGTCATAGTCATCAAAAATGTCATGGCTGTTGCCTGCAATGTCGTTGCACTCGACACCAAGCTTAACCGCAATGCGTTCTGCGACTGTTTCTGTGTTACCTGTATCGCTACCAAAAAAAATACCAATGTTAGCCATGTTTTTCTCCAACTCTTGTCATGTCAATTGGGAGTGTGTGACGTTTAACGAAATCCCAATTGAGCTGTTATATGTATGAATTGATTGAAGCGTCGCGGTCGTTACCGTGACGCTTGATATTCTATTTTTTCTCGGGTTTCCACTGACCTAACTGCTCAAGCAGTAAGTGCTTCGTTGCAACTTGGTCACGCAGACGTTCAAGGTTACGTGCATATCGCTCTGGATCGCGGCGTAAGATCTGAGTGAATCGAGCTTCTTTACTGACCAAATCCTCGACGTCTCGCTTAGGTGCTTTTGAGTCCATTTTCAGGGCTGCACGGCCTTTTTCTGTCCGGCGAGGATCAAATCTGAATAATGGCCACAAGCCGGTTTCAACCAACAGCTGTTGGTGCTCTATACCTTCAGCCATGTCGAAGCCATGGGTAATACAAGGTGAATAGGCGATAACCAGTGACGGCCCAGGGTAGGCTTCGGCCTCTTGTAGTGCCTTAATGGTTTGGTTCATATTGGCGCCGAGTGCGATCTTGGCAACATAGACATTGCCATGCATCATCATATTTAACGCCAAATCTTTCCCGTTGCTGACTTTTCCTTGAGTCGCAAATTTTGCCACGGCACCTGTCGGTGTTGCTTTTGACTGTTGACCACCAGTATTGGAGTAACCTTGTGTATCCATAACCAGAACATTAACGTTATCGCCTCCTGCAAGAACATGATCAAGGCCGCCAAAACCGATGTCGTAAGCCCAACCGTCACCACCCACAATCCAATTGCTTTTTGCAACAAGATCATCCGCTTTACTATCTAATTGGCGATGAGAGTAAGGCAATTCTGCTCGTAGGCGTGCGATATTCTCACGTTGACGTACTACGGCAGACTCACTGCCATCAAAGGCATCTAGCTTGATTTGTCCAATGAGTGCTTGGGGCAATATATCGGTCGCGGTTTCAAGCAGTGACAACGCTGTATTACGTTTACTATCGAGCGCTAAGCGCATCCCTAAGCCAAATTCGGCATTGTCTTCAAACAGTGAATTTGCCCAAGCAGGACCACGGCCATGTTGGTCAACGGCATAAGGCGTTGTTGGTAGGTTACCGCCGTAAATCGAAGAGCAGCCTGTCGCGTTGGCAATGAGCAAGCGATCACCAAACAGTTGCGTTAGCAATTTCACATACGACGTTTCACCGCAGCCAGAACATGCACCTGAGTATTCAAATAGCGGTTGAAGCAACTGACTAGTACGAGCATCAATACGTTTGATATCGATACGTTCTAACTCTGGCAGATCAAGGAAGAAGTCAAAGTTGTCGCTCTGCTGTTCAATAACCCCTTGCTTGGGAGCCATATTTATAGCTTTACGCTCAGGGTTGTTTTTATCACTTGCTGGGCACGCAGTGGTACATAGGTTACAACCGGTACAATCCATAGGTGAAACTTGTAGGGTATATGCCTGTCCTTTGAAATCTCGCTGTTTGTATTCTGTATGCTTGAAACCTTGTGGTGCATTTTCTAATGCTTCGGGAGCAACAGCTTTTGCTCGAATGGCAGCATGAGGGCATACAAGGGTACAAATATTACATTGGGTACAAAGATCTTCTTCCCATACCGGTACTTCTTGCGCAATGTTTCGTTTTTCCCATTGGGTTGTTGCGGTAGGCCAGCAGCCATCGACAGGGAAGGCACTAACCGGCAGTTGGTCGCCTTTATCTGCCATCATCATGGCACTAACACGCTTGACCAGATCTGGTGCTTTTTCGCTAACCACTGGTGGGCGACGGAAAATACTGGTGGCTGATGGAGGGATCGCCACTTGTGCTAAGTGTGCGATTGTTGCATCAACAGCGATATGGTTTGCCTGTACAATTGCAGGTCCGCGCTTGCTATAGCTTTTTTCTATCGCTAGTTTGAGCTGGCTAATTGCATCGTCAAAGGGCATGAGTTCGCTTAGCGCAAAGAAACCTGCCTGCATAATGGTGTTTATTCGGTTTTTTAACCCAAGCTCACGCGCCAGTGATACTGCATCGATAACATAGAGATTTAGCTGTTTATCAATGATGACTTGCTGAACTTCCAGTGGCAGATGTTCCCATACACTATCAGCCGAATGAGGGCTGTTAATAAGCAGTGTGGCTTGGTGGGTTGCCTTTTCAAACATTTCCAGCTTGTTCACAAATTGAAATTGATGGCAGGCAATGAATTCAGCTTGCTCAATCAAATAAGGTGCTTCAATAGGGGAACCGTCAAAGCGCAGGTGAGAGACTGTTGTTCCGCCTGACTTTTTAGAATCATAAACGAAATAGCCTTGGGTATGCAGCTGCGTACCTTCGCCGATGATCTTGATGGTGTTTTTATTTGCACTGACGGTGCCATCGGCGCCTAGCCCGTAGAATAGTGCGCGCAGACGCGAGCTAGGCTCAACATCTACCGTTGTCGGTTCTGGGAGCGATAGGTGTGTAATGTCGTCATTGATACCCACGGTAAATGATTGGTGCAGGCTACGTTTAATCATCGCATCGAAAATGCTTACGGCATGTGATGGATTGAATTCTTTTGAAGATAAACCATACCGTCCACCGATGACTGCAGGTAAGTGTGGGAAGCGGTTTTGGTTAAAGGCTTGCTGCAGGGTGGTGGCCACATCAAGGTATAACGGCTCACCAACGGCACCCGGCTCTTTAGTGCGATCGAGTACGGCCAATTGTTCCACTGTGACTGGCAGTACAGATAAGAAATGCTTAAGCGAAAATGGGCGGTATAGGTGAACACTTACCACCCCGACCTTACGGCCTAATTGCAACTGATGATCTACTGCTTGTTGAACGGTTTCAGAGGCAGAGCCCATGACGGTAATAACATCAGTGGCTTCTGGATGACCGTAGTAATCAAACAGTTTGTATTCGCGGCCCGTTAGTTGTGCAAATTGCTCCATCTTGGCTGCCACAATATCAGGGCAGGCTTGATAATAGAGGTTAGCCGCTTCGCGTGCTTGGAAAAACGTATCTGGGTTTTGTGCCGTACCGCGAATGCTCGGTGAATCAGGCGTTAAACCTCGTTGATGAAAATCGTCAACCTGATTTTGGTTGATCATGGTTTTTATTGTGTCGTCACTAATCAGGGCAATTTTGTTGATTTCATGCGAGGTGCGGAAACCATCAAAGAAGTGGACGAACGGAATGCGGCTTTCGAGCGTTGCAGCTTGGCTAATAAGTGCAAAATCATGTGCTTGTTGAACACTATTTGCCGCTAGCATCGCAAATCCAGTTTGGCGTACAGCCATTACATCGGAATGATCACCAAAGATCGATAGGGCATGGGTGGCAAGCGTTCGCGCGGCAACATGCATAACGAAGGGGGTTAGTTCACCCGCAATCTTATACATATTGGGAATTTTAAGCAGTAAGCCTTGCGATGAAGTAAATGTCGTTGCCATCGCCCCTGCCATTAAAGCACCATGCACCGCACCAGCGGCCCCGCCTTCTGATTGCATCTCAATGACACGTGGAACTTGGCCCCATAAGTTAGCTTTGCCTTGAGACTCCCAAGTTTCACACGCTTCAGACATCGGTGATGATGGCGTAATTGGGTAGATCCCTATCACTTCGTTACAGCAATAAGCAATAGAGGCTGCTGCTTCATTGCCATCCATTGTGGCAAATGAAATGTTACGGGGGGTTGATGAGGAATTTTGCGAATCATTAGACATAATGAGCTCCAGCGAACAAGCACTGCAAATACGCGCTGATCTATTACAAGGAATAGTCAGGCTCTATTATTGTTTTAATAGGTGGGCCAGCCCTAAGTGGGTAGCAGAGAACCGGCCCAAATTATGTAGGTTTACAGAGCCCATATTAGGCCCTGTAAAATTGGGCGTTATGCTTCAACCATCTCGATTTGAGGCTGAGGGTTAAGCATTTTCTCTAGATCTTCCTTGGCATTGCCAGTTAGCTGCAGATTGAACTGCTGCTGCAAGAAGGCAAAGATATCTTCGTTGACAAATTCTGGTGGATTTGGACCAAGATAGATGTTTTGGATTCCAAGGTTGAAGAGAGCAAGCAAGATAAGAACCGCTTTTTGTTCCATCCAAGACAGGACAATATTCACTGGTAAATCATTAACGGGTACGCCCATTGCATCGCTTAGGGCAAGTGCGATCATGACTGCACCGTAGCTGTCATTACACTGGCCTAGGTCGAGGTAACGTGGGATTTCAGTACCAGGAATGGTTCCGAAGTCGTGGTCATTGAAACGGAACTTACCGCATGATGAGGTTAAGATGATGCAATCATCTGGGATTGAAAGTGCTAATTCACGGAAGTAGTCATTAGGCTTGCCTGGTTTGTCACAACCTGCCACTACGAAGAATTGCTTGATTTTACCGTCGTTAACCGCTTCAAGAATTTGAGGTGCAAGCCCAAGAATCGTTTTGTAGTTATGACCCGTCATCAACGTATCTTCGCTATCAAAACCTTCAATATCAGGTAGGCTCAATGTCTGCTCGATAAGTGGAGCGAAGTCATCTTCAAGTTGTCGACAGTTGTCGATGCCAACAATCCCGTAGCTGTATAGGCGATCTGCGTAATCTGCACGGCCTGTTGGCGGTACGATACAGTTAGTTGTTACGATGATCGTACCATTCCACTTTTGGAATAGTTGCTTTTGGTCGAACCAAGCTTTACCCACATTACCTTTCAGGTGGCTATATTTACGAAGTTCTGGATAGCCGTGAGCAGGTAGCATCTCTGAGTGGGTGTAGATATTGATGCCTTTGCCTTCTGTTGCAATCAATAGGCGCTCAAGCAATTCAAGATCATGACCTGTAACCAGAATACCTTTACCTTCAGCTTTGTTCTGAGGAACACATACCGGTGTCGGTACACCAAGACGGTTATGATGTGCCTCGCCAAGGCGAGACATCATTTCACTACCAGCACCACCAATTTTCATTAGCTGCTCGATGTGCTGGTCAAAACTGAAGTTAACATTCGTTAGGGTGAAGTACAGTGTTTCGGCAATGACATCATCAACTGATTTAGTATCAGCGCCTAAATCATCGGCATGAGTCCGATATGCTGATAGGCCCTTTAGGCCAAAGATCATAATATCTTGTAGACGAGATAGGTTTTCATCTTTACCACAGGTACCTTGGGTTTTTCCTGTGCTACCGCAACCACCGCTCTGAGCCATAGAGCACTGGTGACAAAACATTGCTAGGTTCGACATTATTGCATTCCTTAAAGGTGTATTTATATTGCAACTTATAAGGGGAGGATACGGCGCCTGGCTGATGAGTTCCTTGATCAAGATCATTTTCACAAATAAAACATACATTAAAAATGAATCTTATGTTTTATATTTTAGCTTTATGCGTAAAAGGCCAGCTAAATTAAGAGCCTAGCGAGGTGGTCTGTTAGTAGGCCGTTTTGCCTTTAGAAGCTATTTTTAACATTTATCCTTGAAAAGCAGACGGTTAATAAATTATGCTTCTCGCGTTTTTTATTGAGTAGTACTTTCGGGGTGAAATAAGGTGGAAGTATGCAAAATAGAAAGAAGTATTCGTACAATGGTATTGGTAGAATCAAGGCAGCATGTTCAGGCTGTTAGAGCACGGTTTCTTAGCCGCTATGTAGCAAGTAAGCCTGCACATCAGAGTTACAGTGCGGTTATTCAAGGTACTGATGAAAACAAAAAAGGGCGCTAGAGCGCCCTTTGTCATATCTGGAGAAAGTAATTAACCAGCAATTTTAGTGATAACTTTCTTAAGTAACTGGATACGAGGTTCGATCGTGTCTAGTTCAAGATATTCATCTGCGCTGTGGAAACCAGCGCCAGCAGGGCCAAGGCCATCAAGTGTTGGAATACCAAGTACCGCTGTTAGGTTAGCATCAGAGCCACCGCCAACTTCTTGCCATGTAATATCAATACCTAGCTCTTTACCTGATTCTTCAACCAACGCCATTAGTGCTTCAGTCTTCTCTGAAGGCACCATTGATGGTTTGTGAGCTTCACGCTCGACAGTAATTGCAACGCCGTCGACAAATGGTGTTTCAGCAAGTGTACGAATTTTCGCATCAGCATCAGCATATTCGTCGTTATCCCAGAAGCGAACATCAATAACGGCTTCTGCATGATCCGGAACGATGTTTGCGCCTGCGCCACCTTTAACCACACCGACGTTCAGGGTAGTACCTGACTCGAAATTGGTAAGGTTGTTGATGGCTAACACCCAGTTTGCCATTTCTGTGATTGCACTGCGGCCGTTTTGTGGTTCATTACCAGCGTGAGCGGCTTTACCTGCAAACGTTAGACGGTAACGTGCCATGCCTTTACGAGCTTTAACTAAAGAGCCATCAGCACGTGCTGCTTCAGCAACCAAAACATTTTTTGCATTGACTGCAACGCTCTTAAGCCATTTTTCTGAATGCAGAGAACCAATCTCTTCATCTGGATTCATACAAATACAGATTGATAGCTTATCCAGTGTTTCTTTGTCCATTTCACGCATAACGTGAACAACGTTTAGCAGACCCGATTTCATATCAGAAACACCTGGGCCATACGCACGTTTGTCGTCAAACGTCATTGGACGAGCAGCGACTGTACCAACAGGGAATACGGTATCCATGTGGCCAATTAGCATGACATCAATCGACTCAGCTTCAGGCTTGTTACGAACTTCAAGGCCAGTGCCTGCGATACCGCAATCAATGCGCTTAACGTTCCAGCCTAGATCGAGGTATTTTTTCTCCATCTGGTTGGCAATAACTTCGATGCCTTCTTTAGTAAGGGTACCGCAGTCAACATCAATTAACGGACGTAGTTCTTCCAAGTAATCTTGTAGTGAGAAACTCATAGTAGCTCCTGATAGAAACCCGTTTTTCGGGTAGGAATAGCGACAGGAATAAAAAGGGGAGCAAAGGTGCTCCCCTTTAAAAGAATTACAGCAGGATGTTCATTACGAACATTGCAACAAAGGCATTCAGTACAGAGATACCAACCATAACAGGGATATGTCGACCTTCTGTACCGATAACACCAAGGATTCGGCCAAGGTACTGAACCTGAGAACCCATTAGGTAGATAGCTGGTGCTAGAATTGCGATGTGGCTGCCGTCTAGGATACCGCTATCAAATAGTGTAATCACAACACCGACAGCACCACCCATTGACATCCATGCGCCAATCAATACAGCAGCAGCTTCACCTGGTAGGCCGAAAACGCCCATAATTGGTGAGAACAACACGCCCATAGCATCAAGTGCGCCAGTCAGAGAAAGTACTTTGATGATCACGAATGCCATCATTACGTTTGGAATGGTTGAGCTTGTTGAAATAGCCCAGCCTTTTTTTGCACCTTCAACGAAGATATCAGTGATCATTGGTTTTTTAGTTGCTTGAGACATTATGCGGTCTCCTTCTCTGAAGTTACGTTGTTTTTCTTGTCAGTCGCTGCAAGGTAGAAGCGGAAGATGTTTGCGCCTACAATTTTCATCACGAACATCATTACAACAGCAAGGCCGATAGAAGATGTTACTGCTGGTGTGCCATCGGCATAAGCCAATGTGAATAGCACGGCACCAGAAGAGAAGAAGTTAACAATCGTTGCACCAGCAGAGAACTGGAACATCGCAAATACGTCGGTTTCACGCTGGTTAATATGACCAGCTTCTTGAAGCTGACGAGTCATAGAAGCACCTGAGTCGGTGTTCTGCAATGAGGCAATTAAAGCTAAGCCAGTATCACCAGGCAGGCCAACAAGAGGGCGTAGCAATGGTGTTAGTAGTTTACGTGCAGCATCTAGGGCACCAAAGTGCTCAAGTACGTTGATCATACCTAGTGCAAACATAACAGTTGGAACAAGTGTTAATGCGAATAGGAAACCGTCACGAGCACCGCTACCGCCTGTACCGCGCATTGTGGTTTGCGTTACTTCTATCGCGCCTTCAGCAGCAACAGTGACATTATTTGCCATGGTGCCGAAAGAACCATTTAGGGTGTTAAAATCAAAAACCCCGTACCACTCATTCGTCTGTAGTAAACCGGAAAAGAACACAAAAGCGAACGCTAGGGCAATGTATGCACCTATCGATACCTTTTGGTCTTTTACTGCTGGATTGCTCATATATAACCTCGTAGGAATCAAAAAGCCAAACTGGCAAAAGTAACTTGTAACAACCTTTAACAATAAGTTAGAGGTTTCTGCTACTTAAAATAAGAAAACGCAGTTATTTTCTCTAAATAGGGTAGGAATTATTTGATTGGGGTCAATATGTGCTACTGAAAAGTAATACTATGGAAGTATTCGTTATTAATTGTGATCTAGATCTATATTAATGGTCTGTTTATATAAATTAATGAATAGGTGTGATGTTTAAACTTATGATGAAATGTTTTTTCTTTATTAATTAATTGGTTAATAATGGTGTATTTAACGTTTTTTTACTGTAGTGAAGGTTGGTTTTGATGTATTTATCTGGGTTTTAAAGGGTCTTACTACTATACCTCTCATTAATATTCATTTACATATTTAATGTATTTATGAAAATAAAATAGGCAAGCAATGGGGGGCATTTGCATCATGTACAAAAAGAGCACCCGAAGGTGCTCTAGAATGATCAAGAAAAATTGATCCGTTTATACGATAGTTTGTTGTTGAGTAACTGCAGGCAGCTCTTCTTCATTGTCAGCTTCAACGGTTGGTGGACAGCGGTCAACAAACCAACCCATATATGAAGAGACAATGGTGACAATAATACAAACGAAGCTTAGCCACATAAACGGAGCGTAAGAGAACGTGGCGACACCGAGAATACTCGCCATATAGATACCGTTATCGCTCCATGGCACCATACCCGATGTAAGTGTGCCGCCAAATTCTGCATTTCGAGATAGGTTTTTACGCTGGTAGCCAAGGCGATCGTAGTTCTTTGCACAAATCTTTGGCGTCAGTATGAGTGATACGTACATAGCTGAGCCGAAGACGTTACCTAAAAAAGCGGTCGCAATGGTAGAAACCGTTAAGCTACCAGCAGAGTTAACTCGCTTTTCAAACAGCTTCGCAATGGTCTGTAATACACCGACTTTATCAAGTAGGCCACCAAAGCCTAGGCCGAAAATAATCACTGCCACTGAGCCTAACATTGAAGACATACCGCCGCGGTTTAGGATGGCATCAATAAAGTCCACACCAGAACTAATTGAGAAGGGTGCCCATGCCGTATTAAAGGCAACAAGAGGATCCATATCTTGTACCATTACCGCCCAAATGATCCCAAGTAGAGAGCCAAATGAGATAACAGGGAAAGACGGAAGTCGTAGCGTCAGAAGCCCTAGAACAACTATAACGGGAACAAAAGAAAATGGTGAAATAACAAATTGCTGATCCATTGCGATAATCACAGATTCAACCTGCGACATATCGACATTACCCGCGTAGTGGATACCAACAGCAGTAAACATAATACCGGTAATGATGTAGCTGATCAGAGCTATTGGCAGCATGCCTTTAATGTGTTCCACGATTTCGACATTAGACATCGACGAAGCAAGGATCACAGAGTCAGATAATGGCGACATTTTATCACCGAAATAACAGCCCGATAGTACCGCACCAGCTGTCATTGGCGCAGGGATCCCCAAGCCTTGACCTATTCCCATCATTGCAATACCTGCGGTACCCGCGGCACCCCAAGATGTACCTGTCGCAAGCGCTGTTAGCGAACAGATCAGCATGGTTGCCAATAGGAATATCGAAGGGTGGATGGCTTTCAGGCCATAATAAATGATGGTTGGTACAATACCACCCGCAATCCACGTCCCCACAAGCGCGCCAACTGCAAGCAAGATGAGCACAGCCCCAAGACCATTGGAAATGCCATTGGTTGCTGCTTTTTCGAGTGACTTGTAGTTGTGGCCGAGCTTAATACCCAACGCCATGATGATGAACCAGCCAATATAGAGAGCTAATTGGATGGGTAAGTCGAGTTTCGCTGTAAAAGAGAATGCCAGCGCAAGAAAAATACCCAGAGCAATCACTACTTGTGTGATTGAAGGCAGTTTTACAGTCTGTGTGTTCATGTTTATAACCTTGTAACGTCGAGCCTGAAATTTAAAAAGCCTCTGATTTTATTAATAAATGATGAGGCTAAATTGAAATTGTTATGATTTGAAAGCCAATTATTGAGGTCTAATATGAAATCGTGGCCACTCTATCGAATAGTGTATGTCGCTGCGATAAAGAGTTTGATTTTCTGTGAACTCATTCAATAAGAGGCTCAAAAAAGGATAAAACACACCTTTTATTGTTGTGTTTTTGTATATCAAGCGTTCATGAGTTGTGAGGTGGTTGTTTTATGACTGTATGTTAAATCTGTTTCCATTTATAAATATCTCCATTTGTTGGGCTAAAACTTCGTGTTATGGCTTATTTGCTAGGTTAAAGTTTTGCTTAGTGACTATTTCGCAGATTATCAATTTGTCGTGGTTATATCAAAAAATGATGGGAATGGAGTTTGTGTTGTAGATTTAATGAATATAGATCTAAGCCATTAAATTGAACGTTTTCTATCAACCTGTCTGCTTTTTATTCGGGTGTTGTTTGCTTTCTAGCCCATTTATTTACCGAGTTGATGCGTGGCTTATACCAGCGAATAAAAACGTCAACTTTACTTTCCAGATGAAAATTTCACACAGTAGTGACTTTTTTTACAGGTTTATTGCATATTCTACTTGTGTTTCAAGGCCGAAATTACTATAGATGGGGGTCTGTTTGTCATGATAACTATAAGTAGCGTCTTTACGCTCAATGTATAGCCGTTGCCGATAGTTATACTGATATAAATAGAAACAGGGAGTGTAGTGCACATGATGAAAGTAGGCTTAGTTGGATGGCGAGGGATGGTTGGTTCTGTCCTTATGCAGCGTATGGTAGAAGAAGGCGATTTTGATGTAATCGAACCTGTTTTCTTTTCAACGTCTCAGGTGGGTATTCCTGCGCCAAATTTTGGTAAAGATGCTGGTAATCTTCAAGATGCCTTTGATATCGATAGCCTGAAAAAACTGGATGCGATTGTGACCTGCCAAGGCGGAAGTTACACAGAAAAAGTGTATCCGCTATTGCGTCAAGCTGGTTGGAAAGGGTATTGGATCGATGCTGCATCAACGTTGCGTATGGCTGACGATTCTATTATTTCGCTTGATCCTGTGAACTATGACCAGATGAAGCAAGGCTTACATAATGGTGTAAGTACATTTACTGGCGGTAACTGTACTGTCAGCTTAATGCTGATGGCTGTGGGTGGGCTTTACCAAGCTGGTTTGGTTGAATGGATGACATCACAGACTTATCAGGCCGCATCGGGTGCTGGTGCAAAGAACATGCGTGAGCTGATCAGCCAAATGGGTGTGATTAACGATACGGTGTCGAGTGAACTTGCTGATCCATCAACGTCGATTCTAGATATTGATCGTAAAGTCGCTGATGCTATGCGCTCTGCTGATTTTCCGTCTAACGAATTTGGCGCACCGCTTGCGGGATCGTTAATTCCTTGGATTGACGTTAAACGTGAAAATGGTCAAAGCAAAGAAGAATGGAAAGCATCCGTCGAAACCAACAAGATCCTAGGTCTTGATGGTCAGCCAATTCCAATTGATGGCACATGCGTTCGTATCGGTGCAATGCGCTGCCATAGCCAAGCACTAACGCTAAAACTGAAGAAAGATGTGCCGCTTGATGAAATCGAGCAGATCATCGCATCGCATAATGATTGGGTAAAAGTGATCCCGAACGATCGTGATATCACTGTGCAAGAGCTTAGCCCAACGAAAGTAACGGGTACATTATCTGTTCCTGTTGGTCGCTTGCGTAAGCTGGCGATGGGTGGTGAATATCTGAATGCCTTTACTGTGGGTGATCAGCTACTTTGGGGTGCAGCAGAGCCCTTACGCCGTACGCTGCGTATTATCTTGGCAGAAAAGTAACCTCTACTTTCTGATGATAAGAAAACGCCTGCTAATGCATAACGCCATTCGCTTAAGAGCGAGTGGCGTCTCTATTTCGGCTTCTCGCTGGGTACTTAGTTGCTTTTTTCAGTACCGCTCTAGGGTACGGCTTTCTCTTTCGTTTCTTTGGAAGAATTAGCCGTTTCCCATTCTCTCGCATCATTTTCAATGCTTTAGGGATCGCACCTGGGCTACGACCATCAGACCAGATAAACTCATCCTGTATCAGGTAT
>NZ_JAKJSI010000037.1:0-79217 GCF_050336695.1 Photobacterium minamisatsumaniensis
CTAGAAGCTAGTCTAGAAGCTAGTCATGACATTCGAATTGACTGTGCCAAAATAATTTTCATTATCTTGTATTGGTCACTCAGTTCATTGATAAATCTTTTGACTTAACTTTTTCACGAGTGCCCACACAGATTGCATGGTCAAATTGTTAAAGAACAAACTGACTGGTTAGTGGCTTAAGTTGCCGTGCTCCGTGTCAGTGAGGTCGCATTATAGAGACTTCGATCACGTTGGCAAGGGGCTTTTTTAAAAAACTTAAAAAAAAAACCTCTTTGAACAAAAGTTAACCCAACCCATCAAAAAACACACTTATATAGCTTTAAACTGGCTGGCAAACTGCTTAACTTTTTCCCAATCGGTATATTCAACCTCTTTTGTCGTATCGGTTTCTCCACCAGTGATACGCATAATGAGCTGAATCATGACTCGATCAAGCCAATTATAGCGAGGATAGCGCAGTGCACCGGCAAATACCGCTTGCAGTTTAGGTTGCCAAGGTGATCGCTTAAGAAACTTAAGCATATAAGCGCTGGTTTCTGGCGTATTCTTACCTTCTTTTCTCGCAGTAAGGTTAACGCAGAAAAAACCAACTTTAGCCTGCTCTAGCGCTGTAAGGTTCTTTTCTATAAATTGATAAAGCTTTTTATTCAAATGACCATAGCGCACAGATGCACCAATTAGGACACGACTATAATCTGCGAAGTTCACTGAAGTTACATTATTGAGATCAACAAGCTCACAAGCACAGTCTTCACCAAGTGCCTCTTCTATACGTCGTAATATTTTGACGGTCTGCCCATCACTGCTTGAGTGGAGCAATAATACTTTTTCCATGCTTTCCTCTATTAATTACGCCAAAATGTTGGGGTAAATAGCACCAATAAGGTAAATACCTCTAAACGACCAAATAACATTGAAATAACTAACACCCATTTAGCAGGATCATTAATTTCACCAAAGTGCACAGCCACCTCGCCCAGCCCCGGACCTAAGTTGTTCAATGTTGCCGCAACCGCAGAAAAAGCAGTTAACTCATCAAGCCCGGTCGCAATAAGAGCGAGCATACATATAACAAAAACTAACGCGTATGCGGAAAAGAACCCCCAAACCGCATCAACAACACGCTGTGGCAAAGCTTTATTACCGACTTTGATGGTGTAAACCGCTCTTGGGTGAATAAGTCGTTTAAGCTCTCTGACCCCTTGCAATAATAGTAAGAGCATACGAATTACTTTTATGCCGCCCCCCGTAGAGCCTGCACACCCTCCAACAAAAGAGGAGAAAAGTAATAATACCGGTAGAAACAATGGCCATTCTGAAAAGCTTGTCGTGGTAAAACCCGCAGTTGTCGATATCGACACTGTTTGGAATAAGGCCTGATCGAATGCTTCATAATAAGAATCATAAGAATGATGCTTTAGTAGCAAGCTAAAACATATCGCTAGCAAGATAAATTGGGTTGCTAAAAATGCTCTGAATTCAGGGTCTCGCCAATATGTTCTTAGGTGTACACCACCATTTGCAAAAGCGGCAAAATGCAGTGAGAAGTTACAGGCAGATATCAATAGAAATACAACGGTGATCATATTAATCGTAGGGCTATCAAAATACCCCATACTGGCATCATGCGTTGAGAACCCACCAATAGCCACCGTCGAAAAACTGTGTGATATCGCATCGAATACAGACATACCCGCCAACCAAAAGGCTGTAGCACAACTGACGGTCAACGCTAAATAGATGTACCACAATGTTTTTGCTGTCTCAGCGATTCTCGGCGTCATTTTACTGTCTTTCACTGGACCAGGTATCTCAGCTCGATAAAGCTGCATCCCACCAATCCCAAGCACAGGTAAAATGGCTACAGCCAAAACAATGATCCCCATTCCACCAAACCACTGCAGTAGCTGACGATAAAATAAGATCGCTTTGGGTAAATAGTCGAGGCCCACAATAACTGTCGCTCCGGTCGTCGTTAACGCGGAGAATGATTCAAAGAAAGAGTCAGTTATTGATAAATCGGGTGTCTTCGCCAAAATAAAGGGCACAGCTCCGGCACTTCCGATAACCGTCCAGAACAAAACAACGATAAGAAAGCCATCTCTGGCTTTTAGTTCTCGCCGGTAATGCCGGTTAGGTACCCATAACAGGGCGCCTCCAGCAAAAAGCAGGAAGAATGTAACAACAAAAGGAAAGCCGGCACCATCTCGATAAACAAGCGCGACTAAAGCAGGTGCCAGCATAGTGACACTGAATAATGCGAGCAATAGCCCGACAATTCTGATTATGGAACGAAATTGCATTGCCTATACGGCTCTCATCCTTAATTAAAAATACTAGGCTTCTAAAGTGTTTTAATCACTCTTGCCTACCGCAACAATCTGTCCACCGCTACGGTTTATCAGTTTGGTCCTAAATTCATTCGCTTGGCGACTATCTAACTCAATAGTCATATCAACTTTATTCGCATACTCAGCTTCTATTTGACGGCCAGAATATTCTGCGAGCAACGTTTCCACCAGCGACACTTGATTATACTCACAGCTCAGCACCAGCTCTGTGGTTATTATCTTTTGTGTAGTTTGAAGCAGCGCCAAAGCTTGCTGAACACCACCACCATATGCCTTAACTAAACCACCAGTACCCAATTTGATCCCACCGGAGTATCGCGTTACAACGGCAGTAATTTCCCCAACGCCCGAACCGCTCAACTGCGCTAGAATGGGTTTCCCTGCGGTACCTGACGGCTCACCATCATCACTAAATCCCCATAGCATGGAGTTTTCAGGGCGACCTGCAACAAATGCCCAGCAATTATGCCTCGCATCGGAGTGTTTATCTTTTATGTGCTGAACAAACGCCTTCGCAGCCATTATATTGGGTGTATGGGCTAAATAAGTAATAAAGCGGCTCTTCTTTATTTCTTCTTCAAATGTGGCCCCACTGGCTGGGATCAAATACGGTTCAGATGCTGACATAACACGCCGTGCTGCAATGACTATGGGTAATCTGACAGAATATCACAAATGCAGCACTCTGATCTCAGGCCAAAAAAGAAAAGGGGCTTACGCCCCCTTATTAAACAGTACTAGTACTTAAATATTCTACTGTGGCCGGTTAGTGCCCCCGACTAACTCTAACCTTACCTGCTCTACACGGGTATCTGCTTCAAGCAATGAAATTAGTGGTAATAAGTTTTGATCTTGTTTTGTTCGAACCAGAACAATTTCACTTCCGCTATGTACAATTTCAAGCTGGCTGCTATGTGCAAATTGACTAGGGTTTACGCTCGGCGCTAAACGTAAGAAAAGGCCACCAGATACTTCCATCGGACCATTAGCAGATGAAGTCGCAAGTAATGTATCACCAACAAAAAGTGATGCACTTGCGTCCATTGATAACTGCTGAGGCATACCCCTTCGCTCGGAGTCCACTGAATATAATTTTGTATACCGCTCTCCAGCAATTTCCACTTCACCAACGGACTCCCACTGTGAAAACTGGCTTAGTGGTATAGAGGGTAATACTTCCTGCGCTGACGCATTAAATGCTGCTATCGATAATGACATGACAATAATACTGACGTTAGTACGAATACGTGATTTCATTTCCTACTCTCCCTGCTGTCCAAAGAAGCGAATATCCCATGACGTTAAGGTGCCATCTTGTGTATTGTTCGGCTGTGTAATGGGGAATATATTTTCTGGGTCAAAGTAAGCAAGCCAACTCGTTGTTTCTTTATTTGTATCTCTTACAATAAGCTGCCAATCCCCTTTCGCTGATTCACCATAGAACTGGTGTGACAGCATCAATTGCTGCTCAAAACCCTTTATTGATGTATCAAGCGATTGACTAACCAACCCCGTCCGAGGCGAAAGCAATACACTGCGAGTACCAGACGGTGATACCAGCTCGATAGCAAGATCGTGTATACGCTGATGCTCTAGGTTTATCTTTATTTGCACTGCTTCTACGACAAAATCGCTCATTTGCTCAAACGTGCTGGTTACCCCGGCCAGTTCAGCATCTGGTATCAAGACGTCTGCACTTTGACTTGACCAGTCGGTAATAATAAGTGGTGGGAGTGGCTGGCTGTATTGCAACGCCATCATGATCGCATCATCAATATTGACTCGCCCAAAACCATAGAAGTTATGAAAATCGTATCCAGCAGCGTTTGTCTGCCAACCAGGAATTGCATCATAGGTAACGGCCTCACCAGAAAACTGAGTGAAGCTCAACGGTACGCCAGCATGAGTAGGATCTGTTTTAGTCGCTGTCGAAGCTAAAATATGGCGAATGTCGCGCCAATTGAGTGCAGGGTTGGCCGACATTAACAAAGCCACAGCGCCCGAAGTGTTCGGTGCTGCTGACGACGTACCATTCATTGTGCCCATAAAGTCACAGTTTGGGTCAAGTTCCGTACCGCCATGCAGCGTATTACCAGCGCCACCAGCCACATTGCTACCAGCATCACAACCTGTCAAATCCGTTGTCACCATTGCTGGCTTCATTTCTCCATATTCGCCACCAGGGGCGGAAACAAATACATTTGCCCCCACGCTACTATAAGAAGCGAGCCTACCATCAGCATTTAAAGCAGATATCACGACATTCCAATAATTTGCATTTGTTGGCGTCAGATTACTGTCTTGCATTGGTAAACCAGCATTAGCAGGCCCAATACGATTGCTATCAAAAAAATCTCCCGGTAGCACATAAGCAGCACCAATTGATGCTCCAAGCCAACCATAAAAGTAGTTATAGCTATTGCCGGCGGATTTAATGAACAAGCTGCCACGCCCTTGATGCGAGGCTGTCGTTACCTGCTCATACACTTGCTCTTCCAACATTAACTTGGGATCAGACATGTCGTAAGCAATGGGGAAAATAGTGCTATAACCATAGCTCTGGTTAAACACTCGGGTATCCTGGGTATTAACTGCAGCGCCATGCGACATCAACCAACCTTCAGCCGATTGATTCAACAGCCAATTAAACCCTTTTAACCCAGCTTTAGGTGCAACACCTCGCCCTCCTATAGCGTTCCACCCCACAGCAGCAGTTAGACCAGCCACAGCTGTACCGTGGTTATTTGATGGATCATCAGGGGTTGGATCATTATCATTGTTCACCAAATCCCAAGATCCGGGACGAACATTCGCCGCTAGATCTGGATGGCCAATTTCCAACCCATCATCAATGATAGCCACATTGACCCCCACGCCATGGATACCTAATAAGTGAGTCAGCCATAAGTTCATATCTTGACCAGCCGTACCTGCTGACTGAGAAAATGCTGATTGCCCAGTATTACGCAAATGCCATTGGTGGGTGAACAATGGATCACCCGGTGGTAAATCAGGCACCCAGCTCCAATCTACTGCAGGGGTATTGTGAGGTGATGGTTTCACCATCATTACAGCCTGCCCGCTCATCGGCAATATTATCGCCAATGCCGCAGATAATACTGTCAGCTTACTCTTCATCTTTGTCGATCCTTCGATGGAATTACAACCACAGCACCATGCTACGGCTATCCCATTTACGATCGATAAATAGCAAATAGCCAGATGACAGTGAAATCAATGACAAAGCTTGAGAAACATTTCCCAACCTTGCAAAATTGTTAAAGAAAAGTATAAAAAATCTTCCGCGTATTCATCACATTATGGTTATAACGGCTCTTACGCTTAGTTACGCCTTCACAAAGTTAAACAAATGTTTAAAAAATTATTGTATTTGTTGCAAGTCGGGTTCAGACTATTATTTAACCTGGTTACAGGTCAAACCAGTTCAATCAAATTCGGCACAGAACCGGAATTCACGGAGATAGAACATGATTTACCAAGGTGAAACCCTATCCGTACGCTATCTGGAAGATGGTATCGCGGAGCTGAACCTCGATGCTCCAGGCTCAATAAATAAGTTTGATCTCAAAACATTAGAGAGCTTCAACGAAGCTCTTAATGTGCTCTACCATCAAACCGATCTTAAAGGCTTACTGCTAACATCCAATAAAGACGCTTTTATTGTCGGTGCTGATATCACCGAGTTTCTTGGTCTATTTGCGCAGCCCGCTGAAGAGCTTTCGCAGTGGGTTAGCCATGCTAATGATATTTTCAATAAACTCGAAGATCTGCCTGTTCCAACACTTTCCGCGATTAACGGCCATGCATTAGGTGGCGGTTGTGAATGTGTGCTAGCGACTGACTTTCGCCTAGCAGATAGCACCGCTAGGATCGGCCTACCTGAAACCAAACTCGGCATCATGCCTGGTTTTGGTGGTACAGTACGCTTACCTCGCTTGATCGGTGCCGATTCTGCAATGGAAATCATCACTGCAGGTAAAGATAAAAAAGCGAACGACGCTCTAAAGTTGGGGTTAGTGGATGCTGTCGTTGAGCCTTCAATCCTTAAAGACGCAGCTATCATCATGCTAAAGAATGCTATTGCCGGCAAACTTGACTGGCAATCACGTCGAGCCCAGAAAAAAGCCCCACTACAATTAAATAGAATAGAAGCCACAATGAGCTTCAATGTCGCAAAAGGCATGGTATCCCAAGCTGCAGGTCCACATTACCCGGCTCCCATTACCGCAGTGAAAACCATTGAAGAAGCGGCACGCTGTTCACGCGATGAAGCGCTTGCTATTGAAAACAAATACTTTGTTACTTTGGCTAAAACCGAGATTGCACAAGCGCTTGTCGGTATATTCCTTAATGATCAGTATATAAAAGCGAAAGCCAAACAAGCCGTAAAGGCTGGAAAGCCGACTCAAAAAGGCATGGTACTTGGTGCAGGGATCATGGGGGGTGGTATCGCTTACCAGTCATCACTCAAGGGTGTCCCCGTGCTGATGAAAGATATTGCTGATACCTCATTAGATCTAGGAATGAATGAAGCGGCAAAATTACTCAACAAACAATTAGAACGTGGCCGTATTGATGGCTTAAAAATGGCAAAAGTCTTGAGTGGGATCACCCCTAGCCTTCACTACTCGGGTGCCGAGGGCGTTGACGTAGTAATTGAAGCCGTTGTTGAGAATCCAAAAATCAAAGCTGCGGTATTGAGCGATGTTGAACAACACGTCAGTGACGACACCGTCATCGCTTCGAATACCTCAACCATTCCAATCAATTTACTGGCAGCTTCACTCCAACGTCCAGAAAATTTCTGTGGCATGCACTTTTTTAACCCTGTGCACCGTATGCCACTAGTCGAAATTATTCGCGGCGAGAAAACCTCAGATGAAACGATCAACCGAGTGGTCGCCTATGCTGCGAAAATGGGGAAATCCCCGATTGTTGTCAATGACTGCCCGGGCTTCTTCGTCAACCGCGTCCTGTTCCCATACTTTGCTGGCTTTAGCATGTTACTTCGCGATGGCGCTGACTTTGTCAAAGTAGATAAAGTCATGGAGCGACAGTTTGGTTGGCCAATGGGCCCTGCGTACTTACTGGATGTAGTCGGTATCGATACAGCACATCACGCGCAAGCAGTTATGGCTGAAGGCTTCCCTGAGCGCATGGGTAAAGACTATAAAGACGCTGTCGATGTAATGTTTGAGACCGAACGTTATGGCCAGAAAAATGGCAAAGGCTTCTTTAGCTACTCGATTGACCGCAAAGGTAAACCGAAGAAGTCAATTGATCCAGAGGTTGCCGGATTGCTTGCTCAAGTTGCAACAGCAACCCAGCAGTATGATGACGAAGCCATTATCGCTCGTATGATGGTGCCCATGATTAATGAAGTCGCTCGTTGTTTAGAAGAGAACATTATTGCCAGCCCTGCCGATGCGGATATGGCATTGGTGTATGGACTCGGCTTCCCTCCTTTCCGTGGTGGTGTATTCCGTTACCTAGACACGTTAGGGCTAAATAACTATGTCGCACTGGCCGATTCCCTAGCCCACCTTGGTGCGATTTATCAAGTACCTAACGGGCTAAGAGAAAAAGCCGAAAAAGGCGAAACTTATTACCCTGCCCCTAATAATGCATAACCGTGGCTTAAGGATGAGGAACATAAAATGAATAATGTCGTAATTGTTGATTGTATCCGCACCCCGATGGGGCGCTCTAAAGGCGGAGCATACAGGCACACACGTGCCGAAGATCTCTCCGCTCACTTGATGAAAGGCTTATTGGCTCGTAATCCACAGGTTGACCCAGCCAGTATCGAAGACATTTACTGGGGCTGCGTGCAGCAAACACTGGAACAAGGCTTTAATATTGGTCGGAATGCCGCACTACTTGCAGGGATCCCTCATAATGTTGGTGCAACCACCGTTAATCGATTGTGTGGTTCATCGATGCAGGCGCTTCATGATGCTGCGCGCGCAATCATGGTAGGTGATGCTGATACCTGCATCATTGGTGGTGTTGAGCACATGGGGCATGTACCAATGACCCACGGTGTTGATTTCCACCCAGGTATGTCGAAGTCTGTTGCAAAAGCAGCGGGTATGATGGGCCTAACAGCAGAAATGCTAGGTAAAATGCACGGTATTAACCGAGAGCAGCAAGATGCCTTTGCCGCTCGCTCTCACCAACGAGCGCACGCCGCAACGATTGAGGGGCGTTTTAAGAACGAAATTTATCCAACAGAAGGACATGATGAAAACGGCATTCTCACCACCTTTGAGAATGATGAAGTGATCCGTCCAGAAACAACCGTTGAGGGTCTATCTGGCTTGCGTCCGGTCTTTGATCCTGCCAATGGTACCGTGACTGCAGGTACATCATCCGCATTATCAGACGGCGCGTCGGCCATGCTTGTTATGAGTGAAGAAAAGGCTAAAGCGCTCGGCTTAACCATTCGAGCACGTATCAAATCCATGGCCATTGCTGGTTGTGACCCATCTATTATGGGATACGGTCCAGTACCAGCAAGCCAAAAAGCCCTTGAACGTGCAGGCTTAACCATCGATGACATTGGTATCGTTGAGTTGAATGAAGCATTTGCTGCCCAGTCACTGCCTTGTGCCAAAGATCTTGGTCTACTTGATAAAGTCGATGAAAAAGTTAACTTGAATGGCGGTGCGATAGCCCTTGGGCACCCACTCGGATGTTCAGGTTCACGCATTTCCACCACATTGATCAATTTGATGGAGCATCATGACGCCCAATTTGGTTTAGCCACAATGTGCATCGGACTCGGGCAAGGTATCGCAACAATCTTTGAGCGAGTCAAATAAAACAAACGCTTTATAACCCGCTTCGGCGGGTTTTTTATTGCTTGCCATATGTCCTTACTCACACTATGTATATTGCGCATATATTAAATGATAAAGTTTCATTATATTCATAGTGACATCAAGACTACACTCTTACCCCATAACAGGCGCTTTTTTAATTCGGAGTACACCCATGTTTAAGGCACTGGTTCTAAACCAAGAAGAGAAAAAAACTATCGCTGGTATTACACAGGTCGATGAAGCACAGCTTCCTGAAGGCGATGTACTGATCAACGTTGACTACTCTTCTCTTAACTACAAAGATGGTCTCGCCATTACCGGTAAAGGTCGCATTGTTCGTCAATTCCCAATGGTTCCTGGCATTGATTTAACCGGTACGGTTGCTGAGTCTTCCGATGACCGCTATCAGGCTGGCGACAAGGTCGTTCTTACCGGTTGGGGCGTCGGTGAAGGCCACTGGGGTGGAATGGCTGAAAAAGCGCGCTTGAAAGCAGACTGGTTAGTTCCACTTCCAGCCAACCTTGATGGTAAACAAGCCATGATGGTGGGTACTGCAGGTTTAACGGCGATGCTGTGTGTGCAAGCCTTGATTGATGCAGATGTAAAACCAGAAGCGGGTGAAGTATTAGTAACCGGCGCCAGCGGTGGTGTAGGCTCTGTTACCGTCGCCCTTCTTTCGCAGCTTGGTTACCAAGTCGCGGCAGTCACTGGTCGTAGTGAAATCAATGGCCCATTACTGAAAGAATTAGGCGCTTCACGCATTATCGAACGCAGCGAATTTGAAGAGCCAGCGCGCCCACTTGAAAAACAAGTGTGGGCTGGTGCCGTCGATACCGTCGGCAGTAAGGTATTGACCAAAGTATTAGCACAAATGGACTACAACGGTGCTGTCGCAGCATGTGGTTTAGCCGGTGGTTTTGACTTACCGACGACCGTAATGCCATTCATTTTACGTAACGTACGCCTACAAGGTGTCGATTCAGTGTCGTGCCCATTTGAAAAACGCCAACAAGCGTGGCAGAAGCTAACTGACATATTGCCAGCCAGCTATTTCCAGCAAGCATGCCGCGAAATCACCCTAGAAGAGGTTGCACAAGCAGCGGAAGACATTACCAACGGTCAGATCACTGGCCGTGTAGTGATCAAACTATAATTATTCGTTTTCTCGAATACCAAAAGACCAGCCCTTGCTGGTCTTTTTGCTTAAACCAATCCCATATCATGTATTCGTTTATCTATTAGCTTACCGCACTCTTCTTTGATCAACTTACGTAACCAAATTTGCGATGCTGAATGTTCACAACGCGGATGCCAAATTAGCGAATAATCAAACGGGCTGAATTTAAACGGTAACGGCTTCACCACCAAATCATGTTTCTCTGCAACCAAGTAAGCCAAATCAGCTGGCACGGTGATGATCAGTGGCATACTATCGACAACCGCCAGAGCCGCTTCTAGATGATAGGCCCTCAATACCATTTTTCGACCAGGGTAACCACGTAGCGCATCATCAATTAATGTTTTCACGCCATCACTAATCGCAATCATTGCATGGGGATAATGAAGGTAGTCATCCAGCGTAAGATCGATACCAGCCAAAGGATGGTGTTTCGATAACATGCAGAACACACTCACTAACCCCAAATGCTCACTGCCAAGTGGATCAACAGGCCCGGTAGGATGGCATATCGCCATATCACACCCATCAGTGGTGAGCTGGGCTAATAAATGATCGTGTTGTAACGGTGCAAACTCTAACGATATACCCGGCGCTTCGCTATATATACGCGGTAACGCAAACGGAAGAATGGTTTGCATCGCGTAATCTGTGGTCGCAATAACAAAGTGCTGCTCGCACTCCTGAGGCCGAAAATCATTTGGCGTTAGTAATGTGCGCATAGCCTCTAGTGGTTCATTGAGTAGTTCGTTTAACTCTAATGCCCGCTGAGTGGGTAATAGGCGCTGTCCTTGACGTGTAAATAAAGGATCACCGATAAGCTCGCGCAGCCGCCCTAAAACACGGCTCATCGCCGACTGGCTAAGGTTCAGCCGTACCGCCGCTTTACTCACGCTACCTTCGTCAAGCAGTACCTTTAATGCTACCAATAGGTTCAAATCACGACGATAAACTTCTTCAAGCTCCATAGCTAACCTTTCTCTATCAATAGAAACAACATTATGTCGTGTCAGATAAAAAAAATCCCGCTATAAAAGCGGGGAAGCCCAAGAAAACTGGGGGGAGTGTAGTAGATTTGAATAAGTGAGCGCTTCTTCTTTATTCTTCTTCAAGCTCTGGCGAATTGGTTAGTTCAACCCAGAGACCCAACGCTGCTGCAATTAAGCCGCCAAGCGCGAAGACACTCATATCATTAGGGGTACGCAGCACTAAAGAACAAAACGTAATAAAGCACAACACACAGTAAATTGTTAAGCGATCCATCTGAGTCAACATAATAGCCCCTCCTAATCCTTCAGAAGAAAAAACGTTAATGACTTGTTAAATAAGTTACACAGTTTATTCCCTTTTGCCAACCCTTATTGATTAATTATTATTCATCAGTATCATCATCGGCTTCAAAGAAAGGTGTGAAGACAATGACTGCAATTTTTGACAACCCAACTCATAACTTGGAAGCAGAAGGACTTCGCTGCCCAGAACCTGTCATGATGGTACGTAAGACAGTCAGAAAGATGGCTGAAGGCGATACTCTTTTGGTCGTAGCGGATGATCCTTCAACAACACGTGATATTCCAAGCTTTTGTCGCTTCATGGATCACACACTTGTTGCCTCTGAAACCGATACCCTTCCTTATCGCTTTCTCATCAAAAAAGGCACCAATTAAAAAAGGCAGCTCAATGAGCTGCCTTTTGTATATTCATTCAATGTTTAGAGTTTAGTTATACTCACGCAGCTGTTGATTCGCTCTATCTAACTCTTGCCTCAGTTTGTAGATTTCTTTCTTCAATGGTGCGACATAGCGAAGCCGTACCAAAGCATCTACAGACAAGTAAGTCGTCACAATCGCACCGACAACCATAGGCAACCACATATCGGTCAAAACCATACCCAGAATATTCAAAGCCAAAGCCGTGTTGAATAACCAAAACTGGCTTTGAGGTGATACTGCAAGAAAACGACCCATAACCCCTCCAAACAGATGTTAGTGACCTTAAACTCACCATAGCATGAGGCACAAAAAGACTCTGCAACTAATGTCACACTTTATCTGGCTATTGCCTTTTTGTCATAACTCTCAACAGAAAGGTTGTTTCACGTGAAACTCACCAATAACCTACAAGCCAATACCCGCCACAATCGCCAAGCCAAAAAATAATAACGCGGTGATTTTTCGGATCAAATCCAATGGCATTTTATCGGCAGAAAGCTTACCAATTAAGACCACAGGTACATTCGCGAGCAACATGCCTATTGTTGTACCCAACACGACTAATAACAAAGCATCATTGTATTTAGCCCCCAACATGGTTGTTGCAACTTGCGTTTTATCCCCAATTTCAGCAATAAAAAAAGCAATAAAACTCGCCACAAATGGGCCTCTATTCGATATTTTTTCATCATCATCGAGCTTATCTGGAATTAAAATCCAACCAGCCATTGCCACAAAGCTAATAACCAATGTCCACTTTAATATTTCTGGCGTTAAAAAATCAGCCACTACAACACCGAGCCAGGCAGCTAAAGCATGATTGGCAATGGTGGCAAAGAATATAGCTAAAATGATTGGTACGGGTTTACGATAACGGCTGGCTAGCAGCAACGACAACAACTGGGTTTTATCCCCAATTTCGGCCAAAGCAACAGTAGTAATTGAAATAGCTAAAACGCTCAAAACATGCTCTTGGGGGCGAGGATAATTATTTGAACCATAGACAAACGTGCACGCCCCACCCCGGTTCATGCTGGTTTGCCAATGGTCTCGCTAAACTCACTAGTAGGATAAAGTGTGAGTCATAAACGCCATGAAGATTTTGCTTCAATTATGTTGACGTTTATCTCGCTAGCGCGAGAAGCTACTCCCCAAAGGAGCCAGAATTCTAACCAGCTTTGACACCGGGATCAAGCCAAAAAAAAAGAGCCCTTTGGCTCTTTCTTTACATTGTCTCAGACCAACTTATGATGTTGGGCTAAGCACAATTTCAACTCGGCGGTTTTCAGCACGGCCTTGTTCATTGCTATTAGATGAAACTGGATGCGCTTCCCCCATCCCTTTCGTCACAATACGATTGCCCGACACACCATCACGTACTAACTGGTTAGTCACCTCACTCGCACGTACTTGAGAAAGACGTAGGTTATAAGATGCTGCACCAGTACTATCCGTAAAGCCGTACACATTCAGTATTGTCTTATCGTACTCTTTCGCGACGATAGCCACGTTATACAACGCCTTCTTCGCTCGCGTACTCAAGTCAGTTTGATCAACACCAAAGGTAATTTCATTTGGCATATTCAACACAATGTTGTCGCCATCACGGGTAACACTAATACCTGATGATTGCAGTTGCTTACGTAACTCTGCTTCTTGAACATCCATGTAGTAACCAATGCCGCCACCTAATGCCGCACCAGATGCAGCACCAATCAAGGCACCCTTACCACGATCACTTTTACTCGATGAGGCAACACCAATCGCAGCACCTGTTACAGCGCCAATTAATGCGCCGCCCGTTGCTTTCGATGTTTGCTCTTCCCCCGAATACGGGTTAGTTGTCGTACACCCTGTTGCCACAACAGTGATAGCCGATGCCAATACAACATTGCGCGCCCACTTACTAGAACGGCGTGAAAAACTCAAATCCATCTTATCATCCCTATAGTCTCGGCTTTGAGCCGATGTCATCGTAAAACATTAGCGGCATTAATAATGAAATACCAAAGTACAATATTGTAACGCTGGGAATTGAATTGATATCAGAACAATGTAAAAAAGCACTAAAATATCATTCCTAGTTATCACTCCCACCTAACTAATTTAAGCAAAATCATTAAAGATGACCAAAAAATATGCACAAGACCTACTAGCGCAATGCCTGTCGAGGTATACTGGATAGTTATTAAAAATTCATTAATCACGCGAAGCTGACAATGCAGAAATACGATATTAAAACCTTTCAAGGCATGATCCTCGCGCTGCAGGATTATTGGGCTCAAAACGGTTGTACTATTGTTCAACCTTTGGATATGGAAGTAGGTGCTGGCACCTCTCACCCAATGACATGTCTACGTGCACTTGGTCCAGAGCCAATGTCTACGGCATACGTTCAACCTTCTCGTCGTCCGACCGATGGTCGTTACGGTGAAAACCCGAACCGTCTGCAGCACTACTATCAATTCCAAGTTGCTCTGAAGCCATCTCCAGACAACATTCAGGAGTTGTACTTAGGCTCTCTTGAAGTACTTGGTGTCGACCCACTCGTTCACGATATTCGCTTCGTAGAAGATAACTGGGAAAACCCAACATTGGGTGCCTGGGGTCTTGGCTGGGAAGTATGGCTAAATGGTATGGAAGTGACTCAATTCACTTACTTCCAACAGGTTGGCGGTCTAGAGTGTAAGCCTGTGACTGGCGAAATCACTTACGGTATCGAACGTCTAGCAATGTATATTCAAGAAGTAGATTCAGTTTACGACCTTGTATGGAACGTAGCACCAGACGGCTCTAACGTGACTTACGGTGACATCTTCCACCAGAACGAAGTTGAGCAATCAACGTACAACTTCGAGCACGCAGACGTAGACTTCCTATTCACTTTCTTCGACCAGTGTGAAAAAGAGTGTAAAGAGCTACTAGAGCTTGAGAAGCCCTTACCGCTTCCTGCTTACGAGCGCATTCTAAAAGCGGGCCACGCATTCAACATCCTTGATGCGCGTAAAGCGATCTCTGTTACCGAACGTCAACGTTACATCCTTCGTATTCGCAACCTGACTAAAGCCGTTGCAGAAGCATACTACGCATCACGTGAAGCACTTGGCTTCCCTATGCTAAAGAACAAGGATGAGGTGAAGTAATCATGTCTAAGAATTTCCTCATTGAATTAGGGACTGAAGAGCTTCCACCAACAGCACTTCGTTCTCTCGCTGAAGCGTTTGCAGCTAACTTTGAAGCAGGCTTAAAATCTGCTGAGCTTTCTCACGAAGGCATCAAGTGGTACGCAGCCCCTCGCCGTCTAGCACTTAAAGTAACTGCACTGGCTGAAGGCCAAGCAGACAAAGTCGTTGAAAAACGCGGTCCTGCTATTTCTGTCGCATTTGATGCAGACGGAAACCCAACCAAAGCAGCTCAAGGCTGGGCTCGTGGTAACGGTATTACTGTAGAACAAGCTGACCGTCTGAAAACAGACAAAGGCGAGTGGCTTCTTTTCAAACAAGAAGTGGCTGGCAAACCAGTTCAAGAATTGGTGATGGACATCGCTGCGAAAGCACTAGCTGGCCTACCAATTCCTAAAGCAATGCGCTGGGGTAACTCAGACATTCAATTTATCCGTCCAGTGAAAACACTGACAGTACTACTAGGCGATGAGCTTGTTGAAGGCAAAATCCTAGGCGTAGCTTCTGCTCGTACTATCCGTGGCCACCGTTTTATGGGCGAACAAGAGTTCACTATCGACTCTGCTGACCAATACCCTGCGATCCTAGAAGAGCGCGGTAAAGTCATGGCAGATTACGATGCGCGTAAAGCGATCATCCTTGCTGATGCTAAAAAAGCAGCTGAAGCTGTTGGCGGTATTGCAGATCTAGAAGACGACCTTGTTGAAGAAGTAGCATCTCTGGTTGAATGGCCAGTAGTGCTTACTGCTAAGTTTGAACAAGAGTTCCTAAAAGTGCCTTCTGAAGCCTTGGTTTACACCATGAAAGGCGACCAGAAGTACTTCCCTGTATATGATGCAGAGAAAAACCTTCTACCGAACTTTATCTTCGTATCTAACATCGAGTCTAAAGAGCCTCGCCACGTTATCGAAGGTAACGAAAAGGTTGTACGCCCTCGTCTTGCTGATGCTGAATTCTTCTTCAATACAGACCGTAAGCGTCCGCTTATCGATCGCCTACCTGAACTAGACCAAGCTATCTTCCAGAAGCAACTGGGTACGATCAAAGATAAAACAGACCGCATCACTGAACTTGCTGGCTACATTGCTGAGCAAATCGATGCTGACGTTGAGAAATCTAAGCGTGCAGGCCTACTGGCTAAGTGTGACCTAATGACATCTATGGTATTCGAATTCACGGATACTCAAGGTGTAATGGGCATGCACTACGCCACTCACGATGGTGAAGATGAGCAAGTAGCACTAGCGCTTTACGAGCAGTACATGCCTCGTTTCGCGGGTGACACACTACCAAGCACAGGTATTTCTTCTGCAGTAGCAATGGCAGACAAGCTAGATACTATTGTTGGTATCTTCGGTATTGGCCAAGCACCAAAAGGTTCTGACCCATTCGCGCTACGTCGTGCATCACTAGGTGTGCTACGTATCATCGTTGAAAACGGCTACAACCTAGACCTAACCGATCTAATCGGTAAAGCGAAAGAGCTACTAGGTGACAAGCTGACCAACGACAACGTAGAAGCTGACGTTATCGACTTCATGCTAGGTCGTTTCCGCGCATGGTACCAAGATGCTGGTTTCAGCGTTGATATCATCCAAGCAGTACTAGCACGTCGTCCAACTAAGCCAGCTGACTTTGACCAACGTGTTAAAGCGGTTTCTCACTTCCGTGAACTGGAAGCAGCAGAAGCACTTGCAGCAGCGAATAAGCGTGTAGGTAACATCCTTGCGAAATTCGATGGCGAGCTACCCGCTGAGATCGACCTAACTCTTCTTCAAGAAGACGCAGAGAAAGCACTAGCTGAAAACGTTGAAGTAATGACTGAAGCTCTAGAACCAGCATTCGCGACAGGCAACTACCAAGAAGCCCTAAGCAAGCTTGCTGATCTACGTGAACCAGTAGATGCATTCTTCGATAACGTAATGGTTATGGCTGATGACGAAGCGCTTAAAAAGAACCGTCTAACGCTACTGAACAACCTACGTAACCTATTCCTACAGATTGCTGATATTTCTGTTCTGCAGAAATAATCACGTCCAAATCAGTATGACCAAACCCCGGCTTGCCGGGGTTTTTTATGCCAGTAGCATGAAGCAACGAACACTCTTTGCTGTTTCACATGAAACACTCGGCCTAAAACAGGATAGGTCTCAAACATATAATAGTACTCACCTCCCCAGAAAGTCCCGCTCATATCTGTTGAGTTTCACGTGAAACATCCTACCAGACTTCACCTATTCTTAAAGGGTTCCCCTTGGCAAAACATTAGGGTATGTTGATTGCAAGCACGACATTACTAATTCCCCTATCGTATAAGATAAAACAGTAGACCGAGGTCAGATGTAAAGATGGAGTTTTCTACATTCGGTGACAAGTTCGCCCGCTATTCAGGTATCACCCAGTTAATGGATGATCTAAATGAAGGTTTACGCAACCCAGAAGCAATCATGCTTGGTGGTGGCAACCCTGCGCAGATCCCTGAGATGGTCGAGTACTTTAACCAACTCACAAGCCAAATGGCAGCAAGCGGTGAACTGACCCAAGCACTGACTAACTATGATGGTCCCCAAGGTAAAAACACCTTCATCAATGCCCTCGCCTTGTTGTTACAAGCGCGCTACGGCTGGGACATCAGTGCTAAAAATATCGCATTGACCAATGGTAGCCAAAGCGCCTTCTTTAATCTCTTCAATTTACTGGCTGGTGATTTCGAAAACGGAACAAAGAAGAAGGTACTCTTACCGCTTGCACCAGAATACATTGGCTACGGCGACTCAGGATTAAGCGATGATATGTTCATCTCTTACCGACCTGAAATCAGCTTACTTGAAAATGGCTTATTCAAATACCATATCGACTTTAGCGAGCTCGTTGTCGATAATTCGATTGGGGCGATTTGTGCATCAAGACCGACGAACCCAACCGGAAACGTCTTAACCGATGAGGAAGTCGCCCACCTGGATCAATTAGCCCGTGAGCATGACATTCCATTAATCATCGATAATGCCTATGGCATGCCATTCCCAGATATTATCTTTGAAGACGTCACCCCGTTTTGGAATGACAATACCATTCTCTGCATGAGCTTATCGAAGCTTGGCCTACCCGGTGTACGTTGTGGCATTGTCGTCGCCAAAGAAGAAATCGCCACAGCCGTTGCCAATATGAATGGAGTGCTCAGTCTGGCACCTGGCAGTGTTGGTCCGGCGATTGCGCATAAGATGATTGAACAACATGATCTACTGCGCTTGAGCGAAGATGTGATCAAACCTTTCTATCTGCGTAAATCTCAATATGCGGTTAACCTATTGCAACAGGCAATTACCGACCCACGGTTTCGTATCCACAAACCAGAAGGTGCCATGTTCTTATGGCTGTGGTTTAAGGATTTACCCATCAGTACGATGGAACTTTATAACCGCTTAAAAGCACGAGGGGTACTGATTGTTCCTGGTGAATATTTCTTTATTGGTTTAGAAGATGATTGGCAACATGGTCATGAATGCTTACGAATGAACTATGTGCAAGAGGACGCGGTCATGCAACGTGGAATTGCGATTATTGCAGAAGAAGTAGAGAAAGCATATTCAGCGAGTAAGCAAAGCAGCCAAAACTAAGCTGAACAACGGTGATACCTCGGGTGTTAGTTTCACGTGAAACATCACACCAAACATTAAAGGCCAGCAATGCTGGCCTTTCACACATCTATACTTCGCTATTTACTCGAAGGTATTAAGCTTGGCTTATTCGCCTTCAATGAGGTGACGACTGCCGTTAATCGCGATCTTACGTGGTTTTTGCTCTTCCGGAATTTCTCGTTCAAGCTCGATATGTAGCAAGCCATTTTCCATCTGTGCACCTACTACTTTTACATAGTCAGCCAATTGAAATTTACGCTCAAAATCGCGTTCAGCAATCCCTTGATAGAGATACTGTCGTGCATCACCTTCGGTCGCCTCTCGCGTACCACACACAATAAGCTTGTTCTGTTGTTGAGTGATATCAATTTGCTGCTCAGCAAAACCAGCCACTGCCATCGTAATACGGTAATGGTTCTCGTCTTGTTGCTCAATATTGTACGGAGGGTAACCCGCATTGGCATTAGCGGCATTCTTTTCCATCTGGTTAAACAGACGATCAAAGCCAATAGCAGAACGGTATAGAGGAGTGAAATCTACATTACGCATGGAATTATCCTTCTTATGAAGCAATACATTAATAACAATTTAAGTTGAAGTGGCTTTCCTCTGTAGGACAAGACCATCGCCGGCCCGTAATTCGGCACCCTGCTCTTCATAAATAGATATAAGGCTGATGATTTCGCTTTCCAACCCCCAGCATAAAAAAAAGATAAAAAAACGCCGCAATCAATGCGGCGTTTTTACAACTAACTAGTGTGCGATAACACTAAACATCAAGGTTCGCGTTTAGGGCGTTCGCTTCAATGAAGTTACGGCGAGGCTCAACTTGATCGCCCATTAATGTCGTGAACAATTCATCTGCCGCTACAGCATCATTAATGGTTACTAGCATCATACGGCGTGACTCAGGATCCATGGTGGTTTCCCAAAGTTGCTCTGGGTTCATCTCACCTAGACCTTTGTAACGCTGAAGATATACACCACGACGAGATTCTTTAATCAACCAATCAAGTGCCTCTTTAAAGCTTGATACTGGCTGCTTTCGTTCACCACGTTGGACATAAGCAGTCTCATCAAGTAGCTCATGTAGTGCTTCAGAAAGGTCGGCTAATTTGCTGTATTCTTTCGAGTTAAGTAAATCAGCACTCAATGGGTACTCATAGTCAACACCGTGGGTACGTACAACAACCTTCGGTAACCATTGGTTATTCTCTTCATCATGAAGAACTTCATGGTTATATTGGCTTTCACCAGATTGCTTCGCATTCAATGCGGCAACTAATGATGCTGTCCATGCATTAACAACAGATTGCTCAGTTAACGCATCAACACCTAAGCGTGGTTGATAAATTAACTCATTCAATAGCAATGTTGGGTAACGGCGGCTCATTCGCTCCACTAGCTTACCAGCACTATTAAACTGCTTAACCAAAGTTTCCAATGCTTCACCAGAAATTGCAGGTGCATCTTCAGAGGTAAACAATGCCGCATTATCCAATGCCAGTGCAACTTGGTATTGAACCATACCGTCATCATCTTGGATGTATTGCTCTTGTTTACCTTTCTTCACTTTATACAGTGGCGGTTGAGCAATATAAATATGGCCACGCTCGATAAGCTCTGGCATTTGACGGTAGAAGAAGGTCAACAGTAGCGTACGGATGTGCGAACCATCGACATCGGCATCGGTCATGATGATGATGTTGTGGTAACGCAATTTATCCGGGTTGTATTCGTCACGGCCAATACCACAGCCCATTGCCGTAATAAGGGTTGCTACTTCTTGGGAAGATAGCATCTTGTCGAAACGCGCTTTTTCTACGTTAAGGATTTTACCTTTAAGCGGAAGGATTGCCTGATTCTTACGGTTACGCCCCTGCTTGGCTGAGCCGCCAGCAGAGTCCCCTTCCACTATGTATAGTTCAGAAAGTGCAGGATCTTTTTCCTGGCAATCGGCCAGTTTGCCCGGTAGGCCAGCAAGATCAAGCGCACCTTTACGGCGTGTCATCTCACGGGCTTTACGTGCCGCTTCACGCGCACGAGATGCATCGATAATCTTAGAACAAACAATCTTCGCTTCGCTTGGGTTTTCCAGTAGGAACTCGCTCAGCTTCTCACCCATGGTTGATTCAACCGCAGGTTTTACTTCGCTTGATACCAATTTATCTTTGGTTTGGCTCGAGAACTTAGGATCCGGCACTTTTACCGATACAACAGCTGTTAGGCCTTCACGTGCATCATCGCCCGATGTTGCCGTTTTCGCTTTCTTTGAAAAGCCTTCTTTATCCATGAAGTTATTCAAAGTACGCGTCAATGCGCCACGGAAGCCAGCAAGGTGACTACCACCATCTCGCTGTGGAATGTTATTGGTAAAACAGTAGATGTTTTCTTGGAAGCCATCGTTCCATTGCATCGCAACTTCAACGGCAATGCCGTCTTCACGCTCTAGGTTAAAGTGGAAGACTTTAGAGTGGATCGGTGTTTTATTACGGTTAAGGTGCGCAACGAAAGCTTGAATACCACCTTCATACATGAAGTGGTCTTGCTTGCCTTCTTCACGCTCATCAATCAATTTGATTGAAACGCCAGAGTTAAGGAAAGACAACTCACGTAGGCGCTTAGCTAGAATTTCATAATGGAATTCAATATTGGTGAACGTTTCTTCACTTGGCCAAAAGCGAATCATGGTGCCCGTTGTTTCTGTTTCACCAGTTACACCTAGCGGTGCCTGAGGCTCACCATGCTTATACGTTTGTTGGTAGATAGAACCTTGACGCTGAATCGTTAGCTCGACTTTTTCAGACAAGGCGTTAACAACTGAAACACCTACACCGTGAAGGCCGCCAGAGACTTTGTAAGAGTTATCATCGAATTTACCACCAGCGTGAAGTACTGTCATGATAACTTCAGCAGCTGACACGCCTTCTTCTGGGTGTAATTCTGTTGGAATACCACGACCGTCATCGCTTACCGATACCGAGTCGTCTTCATGAATGGTGACAATAATATCTTCACAGTGGCCAGCAAGAGCTTCATCGATTGAGTTATCGACAACCTCAAAGACCATGTGGTGCAAGCCTGTACCGTCATCGGTATCGCCAATGTACATCCCTGGGCGCTTACGTACCGCATCAAGGCCTTTTAGTACCTTAATACTTGATGAATCGTAGTTGTTGGACATTGAGTTACTCTCGCTTAAATTATCCTGCGGTTATTTTACCGTGTTCCACATGAAACATCTTGCCATTTTCATCATGCATTTCCGCTATTTGTTCAGCGCTAATGGCACTAATGAATACCTGGGCGTTGGTTTCCTTTAACCGTTGCGCTAACAGCGCACGCCGATGGCTATCCAGCTCGGAAGCAAAATCATCAATTAAATATATACACTGCTTGCCAGTCGTTTCCGATAAATGCAGCCCTTGTGCTAATCGTAATGCACACATCATCAGCTTTAGCTGACCTCTGGACAACACATCTTCAACAGGTGTTCCGGCAACTTTCATCCGTAAGTCGGCTTTATGAGGGCCGCCTACGGTATAACCTAGCTGACTGTCACGTTCAAAATTACGTTGGAGCAGCTCAGCATAGGGGGTTTCTTTCTCCCAACCACGGTAATAGCCGAGTTGGATATCAAATTCAGGTAGAAAGCTTTGGCAGATTTCATTCGCTTTCTGTTTTACCGCATCCAGATAATCACTACGCCACTGGCTAATGCTTTCAGACAAGACGGCCAGCTCTTGATCCCAGTAGCTCAACTCTCGGTAGCTTGTTGCTGTTTTGAGTAAGGCATTACGCTGCTTCGTTAATCGCTTTACCCTGCTCCAAGCGTGATAAAATTGAGGTTCCACATGAAACACGCCCCAATCAATGAATGATCGGCGGTATTTAGGGCCACCAATTAATAGTTCAAACCCTTCAGGAGTGATTAACTGTAGCGGTAGAATACGTGCAAGCTGTGCAAGCTTTTGGCTTGTCTCTCCGCCAATTTTAAGCTCTGTTGTTCCATCACGTTTCTTATTGATGCCAACCGGCAATTCAAACGCAGATTCAGACTGAAGACGGCCATGCACGAACAACTCTTGTTGTTCATGACGGATCACTCGGCCAGTTAAGTGACTACGAAATGAACGACCATGACCAAGAAAGTGAATGGCCTCCAGTACGCTGGTTTTGCCACTGCCATTCGCTCCCACAAGAAAATTAAAGCTTGCCGACAACAATAGGTCGCAAGCTTCAATATTACGGAAGTCTTTTACAATAAGACGAGTAAGTGCCATTCCTACAGCCTGATAGGCATCACCACATACATGGCATCACCATTTGCACTGTCTTCCAGTAACGCACTGGCATTGGCATCTGATAATGACCAACGTACCTGATCACACTTCAGGGTATTAAGCACATCCAGCACATAGCTAACATTGAATCCGATTTCCAAGGCTTCGCCTTCATAATCAACATCCAAGAACTCTTCAGCTTCTTCTTGCTCTGGGTTGTTAGCGGTAATGCGCAGTTCACCGTTAGATAGGTTTACACGCACACCACGGAATTTTTCATTCGACAAGATAGCGGCACGAGAGAATGCTTTACGCAATTCATCACAGCTTGCTTCGACAAACTTGTTGCTATTTTGCGGCATGACGCGACGGTAATCCGGAAAACGTCCATCAACCAACTTCGAGGTGAAGACATAGTTGTTGACCGCAGCACGAATATTCGACTGACCGATCTGAATCGTAACCGGAGACTCAGGGCTGTCGAGCAAACGCATGAGCTCCATCACCCCTTTACGCGGAACGATGATCTGCTTTGATGGTAATTCCTGCTCGAGTTCAATGGCACATACCGCCATGCGGTGACCATCTGTCGCCACAGAGCGGAGACGCTTTTCATCCGTCTCAAACAACATGCCATTGAGGTAATAGCGCACATCTTGATGTGCCATTGAGAACTGGGTGCTATCAATAAGCTGACGCATTTGGCCTTGTGGTAAGGTAACTTCAACGTCGCTCTGCCAATCTTCAATATTCGGAAAATCAACCGCTGGTAAACATGATAAAGAGTATCGGCTACGACCTGAGCGGATAATCACTCGATCACCTTCAAGGATCACGGCAATATTCGCGGTATCGGGTAAGCCTCGACAGATATCAAGAAACTTACGAGAAGGTACGGTGATTGAACCTGGCTCAAAATCAGCTTCAAGCGCCAATTTAGCAATCAGTTCAACTTCCAAGTCGGTCCCTGTCATCGACAGACAACCATCTTCAACCTGCAACAAAATATTGCCAAGAATTGGCAATGATGGGCGGCTACCTAGCGCACCAGCAACTTGCTGTAGCGGTTTTAATAAATGTTCGCGTGCAACAGTAAATTTCATATTATGATGACAGTGTTCTTATCAGGTTAGAGTAATCTTCTTTGATATCATGGCTTTCTTCACGTAGCTGTACTATTTTCCGGCAGGCATGAAGTACCGTTGTATGGTCTCGGCCACCAAATGCATCACCAATTTCAGGTAAGCTGTGGTTGGTTAGCTCTTTGGCCAATGCCATCGCCATTTGACGAGGACGAGCAACGGAACGTGAACGCCGCTTAGACAGCATATCTGCCATTTTTATTTTATAGTATTCAGCCACGGTCTTTTGAATATTATCAATCGTGACCAATTTTTCTTGAAGCGCGAGCAAATCGCGTAATGCCTCACGCACAAAATCAATGGTAATCGCACGCCCAGTAAAGTTGGCATTCGCGATCACGCGGTTTAATGCCCCTTCTAACTCACGCACATTTGAACGTAAGCGCTTCGCAATAAAAAACGCCACTTCGTCGGCAAGGCGAATATTATGGTTTTCCGCTTTTTTCATCAGGATCGCAACGCGGGTTTCCAACTCAGGCGGCTCAATTGCCACGGTCAGTCCCCAGCCAAAACGAGATTTAAGGCGATCTTCTACGCCATTGATCTCTCTTGGGTAGCGGTCTGAGGTCAAAATAATTTGCTGATTGCCTTCAAGTAGCGCATTAAAGGTATGGAAGAACTCTTCTTGCGAGCGTTCTTTATTGGCAAAAAATTGAATGTCATCGATCAGTAGCGCATCAACACTGCGGTAATAACGCTTAAACTCTTCAATGGCATTATTCTGCAGGGCTTTAACCATGTCCTGAACAAACCGTTCAGAGTGCATGTACACCACTTTTGCATTTGGCTTTCGATCGGCGATGGCATTACCGACGGCATGCAACAAGTGCGTTTTACCCAAGCCTGTTCCACCATAGAGAAACAAGGGGTTATAAGCAGCTCCTGGGTTATCCGCCACCTGACGACACGCAGCAAGACCTAACTGGTTCGACTTACCTTCAACGAAGTTGTTGAAGTTGTGCTTAGGATTAACATTCGAACGGTAACCCGTCGATTGCGATTCAGGCTGCACAGGTGATGGCGCCGGTTCCCACGTACGTGACGGTGCGTCTTCAATAATAAGCGGAGCAACAGGCTCTATCACTCTCGTCGGCGCTATCGGTTTCGGAACTGGTGGAGCAGACACAGGTAAGCTGCCGACTTCAAAACGCAGGATCGGAACATCATTGCCGCAAAACTCGTTTAACAAGCGGTTGATGTTATTAAGGTACTTATCCCTAACCCAATCAAGCACAAAACGGTTCGGTGCAAACAAGGTCAACGTATTATCGTTAAGCTCGGCCTGAAGAGGTCGAAGCCACATACTAAATTCTGTTGCAGGGAGTTCTTCTTGAAGGCGTTGAAGGCACTGCAACCAAAGCGAAGATGACAAGCTCGACTCCACACTGAATAACTAAACACAAAAAGGGATGCAATTTTATACCTCATAGACCTGAAGCGCCAGCAAAGAGATCGCAGATCCGATGAATAAGATCAGACTTATTCACATGGATCGCACAGAAAACCTTGAGATCAGCACAAATTCCCCCCGTATTACCCACAATTTTATGAACATCACTAATAGCTTTTAGTCACTTCACCTAACTAAAAGTTATTTTAAATGACTCCAAGTTATTTAAATAAACCTTATATAACCAGATAGGATGTTTAAAACAGCATATCGTTACAGCAACCTGAGGAGTAAACAGGATGAAAAGCTGGGTAAAAACAACATTTACGGCCGTCGCCTTTACACTTGCTGCAAGCCAGAGCGTAATGGCCGCGACTGATGTGAAAGTGGGTATGTCAGGACGCTACTTCCCTTTTACCTTTGTGAAGCAAGATCAACTACAAGGTTTTGAAGTCGATCTGTGGAATGAAATCGCGAAACGTAACGATTATAATGTTGAATTTGTGACGGCGAGCTTTTCGGGCTTATTCGGTTTACTAGAAACCGGCCGTATCGACACTATCTCGAATCAGATAACAATGACGGATGAACGTCAGGCTAAGTATCTATTCTCACAACCTTATGTGATTGATGGTGCTCAACTCGTTGTACGTAAAGGCAATGACAAAATTACCAGTACTGCAGATCTGGCGGATAAAACGGTTGGGGTAAACCTTGGTTCAAATTACGAGCAGCTACTGCGCCAGCTGGACAATAGCAGCCAAATCAATATCAAGACCTACGATGCTGGGATTGAGCATGATGTTGCCCTAGGCCGTACCGATGCCTTTGTTATGGATCGCCTATCCTCGCTTGAGTTAATCAAAAAAGCCAACTTGCCGCTTCAATTAGCTGGCGAACCTTTCGAGAAAATCGAAAACGCATGGCCGTTTGTCAAAGGTGACAAGGGCGAAAAGCTGCGTAATGACGTCAATCAGGCACTCGATGCGATGCGCGATGATGGCACGCTCAAAGATATTTCAATCAAGTGGTTTGAGGCCGATATTACCCAGTAATACGACCCTACAAATTCCTTCATATACTTAAAGGCTCACCGCAAGGTGGGTCTTTCGCGCTTTATCACACTAATCACTCACAGAAGATGTATCCGTTATGGGTTTTGATTTTGATTATATGATCTCACTGCTACCGATATTATTTAACTATCTCGGTACCACGTTGGGAATGGCATTTTGGGGTTTACTCTTTTCCCTTATTATTGCCTTGGTGCTGGCACTCGTGCGAGTTTACCGGATACCCGTCTTCGACCAACTGAGCCAGCTCTATATCAGCTTTTTCCGAGGCACCCCTCTTCTTGTTCAGCTCTTTTTGCTGTACTACGGTTTACCGCAAGTCTTTCCTGTCTTTGTTGGCTTGGATGCCTTTTCCGCTTCTGTCATTGGCCTGAGTCTGCATTTCGCCGCTTATAAGGCTGAAAGTATTCGTGCGGCAATCATTGGTATTGATCGTAGCCAGCGTGAAGCCAGTTTATCCATCGGCATGACTGAGCTACAGGCTATGCGCCGCATTATTCTGCCTCAGGCAACGCGTGTCGCCTTGCCATCATTGATGAATTATTTCATTGATATGATCAAATCCACCTCACTGGCCTTCACCCTTGGGGTAGCAGAAATCATGGCAGTCGCACAAATGGAAGCATCATCGAGCTTTAAATTTTTCGAAGCCTTCATGGCTGTCGCTCTGATTTATTGGGGCATGGTGGTCATTCTCACCCGCGTTCAAAATTGGGCAGAAGTAAAACTCAATAAGGCCTATACACGATGATAAAAATTGAAAAACTCACCAAACGCTTTGGCGAAACAACCATTTTTTCAGGCTTGGATTTATCCATAAGTAAAGGCGAGATCGTGGTGGTTATCGGCCCATCAGGCACCGGAAAGTCAACCCTATTACGATGTGTCAACTTCCTAGAAACGGCGAATGAAGGTCATATAACACTAGGGGATGTCTCTGTTAACACCCAGCAAGCAACACCCAATGATGTGCTTGCTCTGCGCCGAAAAACAGGCTTCGTGTTTCAAAATTATGCGCTATTTTCCCATCTTACAGCTAGGCAAAATATCGCAGAAGGGTTAATTACAGTCAAAAAATGGAAAAAAGCAGACGCTCATCAACGCGCGCAACAGATCCTCGATGATATTGGCCTTGGCGATAAAGGGGATCACTACCCTGCCGCATTATCTGGTGGACAGCAGCAACGTGTTGGTATCGGTCGCGCCATGGCACTCGATGCTGATTTGCTACTTTTCGACGAACCGACATCGGCTCTCGATCCTGAGTGGGTCGGTGAAGTCCTTCAATTAATGCAAAAATTAGCCACCCGTCATCAAACCATGCTGGTGGTCACGCATGAGATGCAATTTGCTCGCGAAGTGGCAGATAGAGTGATCTTTATGGCGGATGGAGAGTTCGTTGAACAAGGCACGCCAGAACAGATCTTTTACCATGCTCAGGATCCACGATTAAAAAAATTCCTAAATAAGGTCGGGATCCGCTAAGGATCCTTGCACTCTTCCGTATAGGAAGTATAATTCAGCGCCCACAGTTTACTGTTGGTATAATTATTGACTATTTAAGGGTCAGTGATTACAATTCCGCCTCTTTGCTTTAGAGGCGCCGATTGTTCACAGTCGGAAACTCAAGCAAACTTAAAAACTGATCAGTTAATTTAAGGTAAAACCCATGAAACGCACTTTTCAACCTTCTGTTCTAAAGCGCAAGCGTAGCCACGGTTTCCGTGCACGCATGGCTACTAAAAACGGCCGCGCTACAATCAACGCTCGTCGCGCTAAAGGCCGTAAGCGTCTTTCTAAGTAATCTTTGATTATTTTGAATAAGTTCGCTTTTTCTCGGGAGTTACGTCTGTTAACTCCCGAAGATTATAAAAAAGTCTTCCAGCAAGCTCATCGTGCTGGCTCTCCTCATTTAACCATTCTTGCTCGTTCCAACGACCTTGACCATCCTCGTCTTGGCTTAGCTGTTCCCAAAAAACAGATCAAAACTGCTCCTGACCGTAATAGGTTTAAACGCATCACGCGTGAAAGCTTTCGTCTAAAGCAAGCCGATCTGCCAGCCAAAGATTTTGTTGTGATTGCCAAGAAAAGTGCCAATGAGTTGAGCAATGAAGAACTTTTTAAGTTGCTAGATAAATTATGGCATCGCCTGTCTCGCCCTTCGCGTGGCTAGTCTTAGGACTAGTCCGCTTTTACCAACTGGCAATAAGTCCGCTTATTGGGCCTCGTTGTCGCTTTACCCCTACATGTTCTCAGTACGCAATTGAAGCAATAAAAGCGCATGGAGCGATAAAAGGTGGTTGGTTCGCAGCGAAACGTCTATTAAGATGTCATCCTTTAAACGACGGTGGTTATGACCCCGTTCCGCCAACCAAGCATAACGACAGAGATCATTAACGATGGATTCCCAACGCAATATTCTGTTAATTGCCCTACTGTTTGTCTCTTTTCTGCTTTTTCAACAGTGGAATACTGACAGCAACCCTCAGCCTCAAAGCCAGGGTGTAGAGCAACAATTAAACAGTGGTGATGTTCCTTCACATACAAGTGATGGCCAGCCAATTACTGACCAAAACACTTCCAACAACCTAATCACCATCAATACAGATGTACTGGCGCTAACTGTCGATACGCTTGGTGGCGATATTCTCGAAGCTAAACTACTTGCTTACGATAACGAAATGGAGTCGGAAGACCCATTCTTATTGCTAAAAAATGAACCTGGCCACAGCTTTACGGCTCAATCAGGTCTGATCGGTGCTCAAGGTATCGATACTGCTGCAGGTCGTGCACAGCTAACAGTAGACGGTGACAACTTCACCCTCGCTGACGGTTCGGATGAAATTCGTGTACCGATGACGTATGAAGAAAACGGCATCACTTACGTGAAGACATTCATCCTAAAACGCGGCAACTATGCCGTTGATGTTGAATACAGCATTAACAACCAATCAGACGCAGCAGCAAACGTACAAATGTACGCACAGCTAAAGCAGGACCTGATGGATGACGGCGGTAGCCTGACGATGCCGACCTACCGTGGTGGCGCATACTCAGCAGACAGCGTGAAATACAAAAAATACAGCTTTGATGATATGCAGGACAAAAATTTGAACCTGTCTATCGCTAATCAAGGTTGGGCTGCAATGATGCAGCACTACTTCGTGTCAGCTTGGATCCCGCGTACTGATGATGTAACGAACCTGTACACCCGTACCAGCAATGGTCAAGGCTACATCGGTGTTCGTATGCCAGCAACAACGATTGCACCGGGTAGTGAGCAAACACTAACAGCGACACTATGGGTTGGTCCTAAGCTTCAAGACCAGATGGCAGCAACCGCACCTAACCTGAACCTAACTGTAGACTATGGTTGGTTATGGTTTATTGCCAGCCCGCTACACAGCTTGCTGTCATTCATTCAGGGTATTGTGATTAACTGGGGTCTAGCAATCATTGTGCTAACCTTCATCGTTCGTGGTGCTATGTACCCACTAACGAAAGCACAATACACATCAATGGCAAAAATGCGCATGCTTCAGCCTCAGCTGACTGCAATGCGTGAGCGTTTAGGCGATGACCGCCAGCGTATGAGCCAAGAAATGATGGAGCTGTACAAGAAAGAGAAAGTGAACCCACTGGGTGGCTGTCTACCAATCTTGCTACAGATGCCTATTTTCATCTCGCTTTACTGGGCGCTAATGGAATCGGTTGAACTACGTCATACGCCATTCTTTGGTTGGATCACTGACTTATCAGCACAGGACCCGTACTACGTACTTCCTCTTCTGATGGGTGCAAGTATGTTCATGATCCAAAAAATGAGCCCGACAACCGTCACTGACCCTATGCAGCAGAAGATCATGACCTTCATGCCGGTGATGTTTACCTTCTTCTTCCTGTTCTTCCCATCAGGTCTAGTTCTTTACTGGCTAGTATCTAACGTCGTAACGCTTATCCAGCAGACGTTGATTTACCGCTCGTTGGAGAAGAAAGGCCTACATTCTAAATAAGTTTGTAGCCCAACAATGAGAAAAGGCGACCTGTTGGTCGCCTTTTTTATTTCTCTTAATTACCTGCTACAGTTTGCTACCACTGGGCATTCACAGCTAGTCTGTTTACAATTGCAGCGTATTTACCAAGCTAAGCCAAAATTATGATCGAACATACAGATACCATTGTTGCCCAAGCAACACCGCCAGGACGTGGGGGTGTTGGCATCATCCGCGTTTCAGGCCCACAGGCCAAGGAAGTGGCGCTTGCTGTTGCAGGCCGTGAGCTCAAAACACGCTACGCAGAATACTTACCCTTTAAAAATGAAGATGGTACGTCGCTTGATCAAGGCATCGCCTTGTTTTTCAAAGGGCCTAACTCCTTCACGGGTGAAGATGTACTCGAACTTCAAGGCCATGGCGGCCCCGTGCTTATGGATATGATGATTAAACGTATCCTGAAAATCACTGGTATCCGTGCAGCCCGCCCTGGCGAGTTCTCCGAGCGTGCATTTATGAACGATAAGCTCGATCTCGCGCAAGCTGAGGCGATTGCAGACCTAATCGATGCTAGTTCAGAAGAAGCCGCTAAAAGTGCCTTTAAATCGCTTCAGGGCGCGTTTTCGACTCGTATCAATGAACTGGTTGAAGCCCTTATCCACTTGCGGATCTACGTTGAAGCCGCCATTGATTTTCCTGAAGAAGAAATTGATTTCTTGTCCGATGGTAAAGTTACCGGTGATCTGTATGGCATTATTGACCGGCTAGAAGCCGTAAGACGTGAAGCCAACCAAGGTGCAATCATGCGCGAAGGCATGAAAGTGGTCATCGCCGGCCGCCCTAACGCTGGTAAATCAAGCCTATTGAACGCCCTATCCGGCAAAGATTCCGCCATTGTTACCGACATTGCAGGGACAACCAGAGATGTCTTGCGCGAACATATCCACATTGATGGTATGCCACTGCATATTATTGATACCGCAGGCCTACGTGAAGCCTCAGACGAAGTAGAGCGTATCGGGATAGAACGGGCGTGGGAAGAAATTGAACACGCAGATCGGGTATTGTTCATGGTTGACGGAACCACTACAGATGCCACCGATCCCGCCGAAATTTGGCCTGACTTTGTCGAACGCCTACCAAAGAACCTTGGTATTACGGTGATCCGCAACAAGGTTGAGTTAACAGGCGAAGATGCTGGTATCTGCCATGTTAATAATCCCACCCTAATACGCCTATCAGCCCGTACAGGCGATGGTGTTGATAACCTACGTGAGCACCTTAAAGAGTGCATGGGCTTCTCTGGAACGACAGAGGGAGGCTTTATGGCTCGCCGCCGTCATCTAGAAGCCTTAGAACAAGCCGCTAGCCACTTACAAATCGGTAAAGAGCAGCTCGAAGGCTACATGGCCGGTGAGATCCTTGCTGAAGAATTACGTTTAGCTCAACAGCACCTAAGTGAGATCACGGGGGAATTCTCTTCCGACGATCTTCTTGGTCGGATCTTCACGTCGTTCTGCATCGGCAAGTAAGCGATCCCAGCAACACGATCCTGCCCACAGCACAAACGCCTGTTTTTTGTGCTGTGGACTCTTTCCCCCTCCTTATGTCCTAGATACATCCCCGCATTTTTTAACGTTTTTCTCTCACGCCACAAGCAGTACAATCCCTCTATAACCCTTTTACTCCAACCTATAGAGATATTATGAGCCATATCACGCTTATTACAGGCAGCACCCTTGGTGGGGCCGAATACGTTGCCGATCACCTCTCAGATCTACTCGAACAAGATGGCCACAGCACCGATATCGTCAATCAAGCCGAGCTGTCAGCATTAAATATGCAAGGTATTTGGCTAATCGTTTGTTCAACCCATGGCGCAGGAGAATACCCAGATAATTTCCAGCCATTTGTACAACAACTGGAAGCCCAGCAACCAAGACTTAACGATCTTCAATATGGCGTTATTGGCCTCGGTGATAGCAATTATGACACCTTCTGTGCAGCCGCAAAAAGTGTCGATCAATTGCTAAAATCACTCGGTGGAATACGCCTTGGGGAGCGGTTAGACATCGATGTTTCACAAGATCCAATCCCGGAAGATCCCGCAGAAGCATGGCTTCAAACCTGGAAAACATCACTTTGTGGATAAAAAAAGGTCAATAATTACCCCAAAAGTGAGGTAATTTAAAACTTTTTTCTGTGGATAACTATAGATCTAAACGGTGATCAACCCATAGTTATCCATTTAATAACTTTAGTGGCTTAAGCCCCCTGTTGATAAGTAGCCATTTTGATCCCAGCTAATCCTTATGTTGATCCATGCTACTCCACAGCAATTGATCCTCTATAACATCATGATCATTAGGATCAAATATCGGTTATCCACACGATCGGGCGATCTATATAATAGATCTAATAGAAGATCTCTTTAAAAGATCTTATATATATTTAAGAAGCTCACTTTCGATGATCAAATGATCTTCAGGAAAGATTCTTTCTTTTCACGAAACAGGATAGAATGCACCTCCTTTGCTCAAAGATAACCCACTGGCAATTTTGATTACCCGAGGTAGTTTCATGTTTTACCAGGACAATTTTGATGTCATCGTCGTAGGTGGCGGTCATGCAGGCACAGAAGCTGCATTGGCAGCTGCTCGTATGGGACAAAAAACCCTATTGCTAACGCACAACATCGATACACTGGGACAGATGTCTTGTAACCCAGCAATCGGCGGGATCGGGAAAGGACACCTGGTTAAAGAAGTTGATGCCCTGGGTGGTTTAATGGCCCAGGCAATTGATAAGGGCGGAATTCAATTTCGTACCTTAAATTCCTCGAAAGGGCCTGCAGTTCGCGCCACTCGAGCTCAAGCCGACCGCGCATTGTACAAAGCTGCGGTACGTGAAAAACTGGAAAACCAACCTAACCTGATGTTATTTCAGCAATCTGTTGATGATTTGATTGTTGAAAATGAGCGTGCTGTGGGTGTGGTAACCGAAATGGGTCTTAAGTTTCGGGCAAAAACAGTCGTATTAACGGTAGGTACTTTCCTTGGCGGGAAAATTCATATTGGTTTAGAAAACTATCACGGTGGCCGTGCGGGTGATCCACCATCAATTGCACTGGCTTCGCGTTTGCGTGAATTGCCATTTCGTGTTGATCGTTTAAAAACGGGAACACCACCACGCATTGATGCACGTACTGTGGACTTTAGCCAGTTACAGGTACAGCACGGTGATAACCCGACGCCGCTTTTCTCATTTATGGGTAAAGCATCAGATCATCCGCGCCAAGTACCGTGTTTTATTACGCATACCAATGAGAAAACACATGATGTGATCCGAAATAATTTGGATCGTAGCCCAATGTATTCTGGTGTGATCGAAGGGATCGGCCCACGCTATTGTCCGTCGATCGAAGATAAAGTGATGCGTTTTGCCGATAAAAACAGTCACCAAATCTTTATCGAGCCGGAAGGACTCACAACACATGAGTTGTACCCTAATGGAATCTCAACAAGCCTGCCCTTTGATGTACAGATACAAATTGTACGTTCAATGCAGGGGTTTGAGAATGCGGCGATTGTTCGCCCAGGTTATGCCATTGAGTATGATTTCTTCGACCCACGCGATTTGAAACAAACCTTTGAAACGAAATTTATTGATGGTTTGTTCTTTGCCGGTCAGATTAACGGTACAACAGGTTACGAGGAAGCGGCGGCACAAGGCCTATTAGCGGGTATGAATGCGGCACTGCAGTCACAAGGCAAAGAGGGCTGGAGCCCTCGCCGTGATCAGGCTTACATGGGCGTATTGATTGATGATCTATCAACCATGGGTACAAAAGAACCGTACCGCATGTTTACGTCGCGCGCGGAGTACCGTTTGTTATTACGTGAAGACAATGCTGATTTGCGTTTAACGGAAGCTGGCCGTGAATTTGGCTTGGTTGATGATGAGCGTTGGGCTCGCTTTAATCAAAAAATTGAAAATATGGAACAAGAGCGCCAGCGCCTGAAAGGGTTATGGATCACGCCAACCTCAGAACGTGTCGCAGACGTTAACGCAATCTTAAAAACACCAATAGCGCGAGAAGCCAGCGGTGAGGATTTATTGCGTCGCCCTGAAGTGACCTATGAACAACTAACAAATATCGATATGTTTGGCCCTGCTCATGACGATACTCAAGCGAGCGAACAGGTTGAGACCCAGGTGAAGTACCAAGGCTATATCGATCGCCAGAAAGACGAAGTTGAAAAATCCTTACGTCATGAAAAAACCAAACTACCGTTCGAGTTAGATTACAGCCTAGTCAAAGGGTTATCGAACGAAGTGATCAGCAAGCTGAATGAGGCGAAGCCTGAAACTGTTGGTATGGCATCACGTATTTCAGGTATCACACCAGCCGCAATCTCATTGTTACTGGTGTACTTGAAAAAACACGGCATGCTGAAAAGAGGCGAATAGGAGTCATCTATGAAACAACGTCTAACTCAATTAATTGCACAAACCGATCTAACTGTCACCGAACAGCAAATTGATCTGTTAGTGGGTTATGTATCCATGCTACATAAATGGAATAAAGCGTATAACTTAACATCAGTTCGTGATCCGCAAGAGATGTTAGTGAAACATATTATGGATAGTATAATGGTAAGCCCTCACCTTCAGGGTGAGCGGTTTATTGATGTCGGAACGGGCCCTGGTTTGCCTGGTGTTCCATTGGCGATAATGAATCCAGATAAATCGTTTACCCTGCTTGATAGCTTGGGTAAACGTATCCGCTTCATTCGCCAAGTGATCCACGAACTGAAGATTAATAACGTAACGCCAGTACAGAGCCGTGTTGAAGAATTCCAGCCAGAGGTTGGCTTTGATGTGGTCTTGAGCCGTGCCTTTGCGTCGATGAATGATATGGTATCGTGGTGTCATCACCTGCCAGCGAAAGAAGGGCACTTTCTTGCTTTGAAAGGGCAATTTAATCAACAAGAAGTGGCAGAATTGCCTGAATGGTGTTCTGTGACAGAAGTCATATCTTTGCAAGTTCCAGAGTTAGATGGTGAGCGTCATCTAGTAGTCTTGGAAGCAAAGGCTTAAAGGATGAGGTTTTTTTGTGGGAAGAGTCATTGCAGTAGCCAACCAAAAGGGAGGCGTGGGTAAAACCACAACGTGTGTTAACTTGGCAGCATCATTGGCTGCGACACAGCGTCGGGTTCTGGTCATCGATCTGGATCCACAAGGGAATGCCACGATGGCGAGTGGTGTTGATAAGTACCAAGTTGATGCCACGGCATATGATCTTCTTGTCGAAGAGACCCCATTTAATGATGTCGTTATAACAGAGACCACGGGGAGCTATCATTTGATAGCTGCCAATGGTGATGTAACGGCAGCTGAAATCAAGCTGATGGAAGTGTTTGCGCGTGAAGTGCGGTTGCGAAATGCCTTAGCGGCAGTTCGTGATAACTATGATTTCATCTTTATTGATTGTCCTCCCGCATTAAACCTTCTTACAATCAATGCTATGACAGCGTCAGATTCTGTTCTTGTTCCAATGCAATGTGAATACTTTGCATTGGAGGGACTCACGGCATTGATGGACACCATCAGTAAACTCACCGCGGTCGTCAACAGTGACTTAAAAATCGAAGGTTTATTACGTACGATGTATGATCCGCGTAATCGACTGGCCAATGAAGTGTCTCAGCAATTAAAGAAACACTTTGGCGATAAAGTCTACCGTACCGTGATCCCGCGTAATGTTCGCTTGGCTGAAGCGCCAAGTCACGGTCGTCCTGCGATGTATTACGACAAATACTCCAGTGGTGCTAAGGCTTATTTAGCTTTGGCGGGTGAAATCATTCGTCGTGACGAGCTGGCACAACAGGCCGGCACGGTCGACGCGTAAGGGTCAACCATGAACATGAATAAACGAGGCCTAGGTAAAGGCCTTGATGCATTGTTAGCAACAAGCTCTGTTGCACAAGCAAAACAAGATAAAGCCGAACAGGCACAAACATTATCTGCTGATGGCGCATTACAAGAATTAGCCATCGGTCAGCTGCAGCCAGGTCGCTACCAGCCTCGAAAAGATATGTCTGATGAGGCATTGGCTGAGTTGGCTGAGTCGATTCGTGCACAAGGTGTCATTCAGCCAATTGTGGTGCGTGAAGTCGCAGCGCAGCAGTATGAAATCATCGCTGGCGAGCGCCGGTGGCGTGCATCGCGTCAAGCAGGGCTTCAGAAAGTGCCTTGTATCATTAAGAATGTGAACGACAGAGCTACTGTCGCAATAGCACTGATTGAAAACATTCAGCGTGAAGATCTTAATGCCATCGAAGAAGCACAAGCATTAGAAAGGCTGCAAAATGAGTTCTCGCTTACTCATCAGCAAGTCGCCGAAGCGGTTGGTAAGTCACGGGCTGCAGTTTCAAACCTACTGCGTTTGAATCAGCTTGAGGCACCGGTTAAGCGAATGGTTGAACAGAAATTGCTCGATATGGGACATGCCCGTGCGTTACTCGCATTGCCTGAAGAGTTGCAGTTAGAAGCTGCTCAAATTATCGTAACTAAAATGTTAACCGTTCGTGATGCTGAACGTTTGGTAAAAAAGATGTTAGCCCCCTCTCCTGAGCCCAAAGTTGCACCAGTTAATGTACAACTTGAAGCGGTAGAAAATCAGCTATCTGAGCGTTTTGGCACCCAAGTGGCGATTAATCAACAAAAAAGCGGTAAAGGAAAGATCGTTATCAGCTTTGATCAAGCCAACAAGTTAGAGCAACTTATTGCAATGCTTGAGCATAAAATGTGACGTAGAACGTGCATATTTTGTTGCAAAAATTACAATGACGTGATCAGGTTATTGTGTTGTAAAATATAACAGTTTTTTTTGCTGCGATTAGATTGCATTCAATCTAATGAGCCGTATAATTTTCGCAGTTATCCCAGCACGTCGTATGTGCAGTGGAAAGGACTCGAGGAACGAATACATGGTATCGGCGCTAGTTAAGCCAGGACGCCAATTGGCGAAGCGGTTACTCTTGCTACAATCTGGCGTCGTGTTGATAACGGCAATCATGGCAGTCTTTGCTGTCAGCGTTGACTGGGGAATCTCGGCTTTGATCGGTGGTGGCATTTTTGTAATTGCCAACACTGCATTTGCAGCCTGTGCCTTTTTATTTAGTGGTGCCCGTAAGGCACGACTAGTAATGGCATCCTTCTTTGGTGGTGAAGTATTAAAGATACTCATCACAGTCATCCTATTTGCCTTTGTTTACCTGTATATAGAGGTGGAACTTGTTCCCCTCAAACTGACCTATTTGCTGGCTCTTGGAATTAATATCTTTGGGCCGGTTTTATTCATTAACAACAACAAATAGGATGAGTTATGGCTGCGCCAGGTGAAGCGCTAACGCCGTCAGGTTACATTACTCACCACCTGACCAATTTGTCAGTGGGTGATGGTGGCTTCTGGACGGTGCATATAGATAGCCTGTTTTTCTCTGCTCTTACGGGTATGGCCTTCTTGTGGCTATTCCGTTCAGTAGCGAAAAAGGCGACATCAGGGGTTCCAAGTAAGCTACAGTGTTTTGTGGAAATGGTGGTTGAATTCGTTGATAGCAACGTTAAAGATACCTTTCATGGCCGCAACCCACTCATCGCTCCCTTGGCATTGACTATTTTTTGCTGGATCTTGCTGATGAACGTCATGGACTTAGTGCCAATTGATTTTCTTCCGTATGCCGCAGAACATGGTTTAGGTATTCCTTATCTTAAGGTTGTACCAACTGCAGATGTTAACATCACCATGGCAATGGCGTTAGGCGTGTTCGCATTGATGATCTACTACAGCATCAAAGTGAAAGGTCTTGGCGGTTTTGCTAAAGAACTGGCTCTTCACCCGTTCAATCACCCGGTTATGATTCCGTTCAACCTGCTTCTTGAAATTGTTTCGCTACTTGCGAAGCCGATTTCACTGGGGATGCGTTTGTTCGGTAACATGTTCGCAGGTGAGGTGGTGTTTATCCTAATCGCGGCATTGATGCCGTGGTGGGCACAATGGCTAGGCTCGGTACCGTGGGCAATTTTCCACGTCCTAGTCATTACAATTCAAGCATTCGTGTTTATGATGTTGACTATTGTGTACCTGTCTCAGGCACATGAAGACAATCATTAACGATTATTTGTAAATATTTTTAATTTTTACTGGCACTTTAGCCGACAACTATAAACTGGAGATAGTGATGGAAACTTTACTAAGCTTTTCTGCAATTGCCGTGGGCATCATTGTAGGTCTTGCTTCCCTTGGTACAGCGATCGGCTTCGCACTTCTAGGTGGTAAATTCCTTGAAGGTGCTGCTCGTCAGCCTGAAATGGCACCAATGCTGCAAGTTAAGATGTTCATCATTGCGGGTCTGCTTGATGCGGTTCCAATGATCGGTATCGTAATCGCTCTACTATTCACATTCGCAAACCCATTCGTTGGCCAACTAGCTGGTTAATAGAATAAACGATTGGACCCATAGCAACCCTTTTTAAGGAGATGCGTTGTGAATATGAATGCAACCTTGCTGGGTCAGGCAATTGCCTTCTTTATGTTTGTCGTGTTCTGCATGAAATATGTATGGCCACCAATCATGGAAGCGATTGAAGAACGTCAGAAGAAAATTGCTGACGGTTTAGCAGCGGCAGATCGCGCTGCTAAAGACCTGAACCTAGCGCAGGCAAATGCTTCTGATCAACTGAAAGAAGCAAAACGCACTGCAACTGAGATTATTGAGCAAGCTAACAAGCGTAAAGCTCAAATCGTCGATGAAGCGAAGGCTGAAGCCCTCGCTGAGCGTGACAAAATTCTGACTCAAGGCCTTGCTGAGATTGAAGCAGATCGTAACCGCGCTCGCGATGAATTAAGAAAACAAGTTGCAACTCTGGCCGTGATTGGTGCTGAGAAGATTATTGAGCGTTCGATTGATAAAGACGCCCATGCAGATCTTCTTAACAAAGTCACTGCAGAACTGTAATTAAAGGGGCAAGCACATGTCGGATATGACTACTATCGCACGCCCCTACGCTAAAGCAGCTTTTGATCTTGCGGTTGAGCAAGGTGAGCTAGTCCAATGGGCTGAAATGCTTACCTTTGCTGCCGAAGTAGCGAATAACGAAACGGTTCAGGACATCCTGGATAGTGGTTACGCTGCGGATAAGCTCACTGAAATTTTTGTTTCGGTGTGTGGCGAGCAACTCAACGAATTCGGTCAGAACCTATTAAAGGTGATGGCTGAAAATGGACGCTTGAAAGCCCTTCCTGCGGTATGCGACGGGTTCATGTTACTGAAAAGTGAGCATGAAAAAACTATCGATGCTGAGGTGACCTCTGCGGTTGCCCTTGATGATAGTCAACTTGACGCAATTAGCACGAAGCTGGCAAAGCGCCTTGATCGTAAGGTGAAGCTGAATTGCAGTGTAGACGAGACCCTGATAGCTGGGGTTGTAATTAGAGCTGGAGACTTAGTCATCGATAACTCAGTACGCGGCAAGTTAGACCGCCTGAGCGATACTTTGCAGTCTTGATTTGGGGAATTGGAGCATGCAACTTAATTCCACGGAAATTAGCGAACTGATCAAACAACGTATTGAAAACTTCAACGTTGTTAGTGAAGCTCGTAACGAAGGTACTATCGTATCGGTAAGCGATGGCATCATTCGTATCCATGGCCTTGCAGATGTAATGCAAGGTGAAATGATTGAATTACCTGGTGGCCGTTATGCACTAGCACTTAACCTTGAGCGAGACTCGGTTGGTGCTGTTGTAATGGGCCCATATGCTAACCTTCAGGAAGGCATGAAAGTAACGGGTACTGGTCGAATTCTTGAAGTACCAGTAGGCCCTGCACTTTTAGGCCGCGTAGTGAATACACTAGGCGAGCCAATTGATGGTAAAGGTCCAATCGAAACAGAGACATTCTCTCCTGTTGAAGTGATTGCACCGGGTGTTATCGACCGTAAATCTGTTGATCAGCCAGTTCAGACTGGCTACAAAGCAGTTGACTCGATGATCCCAATCGGCCGTGGCCAGCGTGAGCTGATCATCGGTGACCGCCAAACGGGTAAAACCGCAATGGCGATCGATGCCATCATCAACCAGAAAAACTCTGGTATTTACTCTGTTTATGTCGCTATCGGTCAGAAAGCTTCTACTATCGCAAACGTGGTACGTAAGCTGGAAGAACACGGCGCACTGGAAAACACCATTATCGTTGTTGCTTCAGCTTCTGAATCGGCAGCATTGCAATACCTTGCGCCATACGCAGGTTGTGCAATGGGTGAATACTTCCGTGACCGTGGTGAAGATGCGTTGATTGTATACGATGACCTGTCTAAGCAGGCTGTTGCGTACCGTCAGATTTCACTATTGCTTAAGCGTCCACCAGGCCGTGAAGCATTCCCTGGTGATGTTTTCTACTTACACTCTCGTCTTCTAGAGCGTGCATCTCGCGTAAGTGAGCACTACGTAGAAAAGTTCACGAATGGTAAAGTGAAAGGTCAAACAGGTTCACTGACTGCGCTTCCTATCATCGAAACGCAAGCTGGTGACGTATCTGCATTCGTACCAACCAACGTTATCTCGATTACCGATGGCCAGATCTTCTTACAGACGGAACTGTTCAATGCAGGTATTCGTCCAGCGGTTGATCCAGGTATCTCGGTATCACGTGTTGGTGGTGCAGCTCAGACTAAAGTCATCAAGAAACTGTCAGGTGGTATTCGTACTGCCCTTGCACAGTACCGTGAACTAGCAGCATTTGCTCAGTTCTCGTCGGACCTTGATGAAGCAACGAAGAAACAGCTTGATCATGGTCAGAAAGTAACTGAACTGATGAAGCAGAAGCAGTATTCACCGATGTCTGTATTTGAACAGGCTGTGGTTATCTTTGCTGCGGAAAAAGGTTATTTGAATGATGTTGAGCTGTCAAAGCTTGCTGATTTCGAAGCTGCGTTGCTTTCATATGCCAAAGGTCAATTTGCTGAGCTTGTATCTCAGATTGATGAAACGGGTGCGTGGAACGGTGAAATCGAAGCTCAGTTTGTAAAACTGGTTGAAGGTTTCAAAGCGACCCAGACTTGGTAATTGGTTGGTGGTCGCTTGCGATCACCTACTAACGGAGAGTAACGATGGCCGGCGCAAAAGAGATTCGTAACAAGATCGGTAGTGTTAAAAACACTCAGAAGATCACTAAAGCGATGGAGATGGTTGCCGCTTCAAAAATGCGTAAAACGCAAGAAGCGATGGAATCATCACGCCCATACGCACAAACTATGCGCAAAGTGATCGGTCATATCGCCCTTGGTAGTCTTGAGTATAAGCATCCTTATCTCGAAGAACGTGAAGCCAAGCGCGTGGGTTACATCATTATTTCAACTGACCGTGGTCTGTGTGGCGGTTTGAACATTAACTTGTTCAAGCAAGCGATGACAGATATTAAAGATTGGTCAGATAAAGGTGCAGATATTGACTTAGCGCTGGTTGGTGCTAAGGCTACTGGATTTTTTAACAGCTACGGCGGTAACGTGTTGGCTCAAGTATCCGGTTTGGGTGATAACCCATCGGTTGAGGAGTTGATTGGTACTGTTGGTGTCATGCTGAAGAAATATGATGAAGGCCAACTGGATCGCCTGTACTTGGTGTACAACAAGTTTGTAAACACCATGGTTCAGGAACCAGTGATCGATCAATTGCTGCCTTTGCCTAAGTCGGAAGATGAAGAAATGCAGCGCAACCACTCTTGGGACTACATTTATGAGCCTGAGCCTAAAGCCCTACTCGATACCTTGTTGATTCGTTATGTTGAATCACAAGCTTATCAGGGGGTTGTCGAAAACCTTGCTAGTGAGCAAGCGGCTCGAATGGTTGCGATGAAAGCAGCAACAGATAATGCAGGAGATCTGATTGATGAACTGCAGCTTGTGTATAACAAAGCCCGTCAGGCGGCGATTACACAAGAACTGTCAGAAATCGTTTCTGGTGCATCTGCTGTTTAAGGCAAAGAATTAATAAGTTTAGAGGATTAACGATGGCTACAGGTAAGATCGTACAGATCATCGGTGCGGTAGTCGACGTAGAGTTTCCACAGAGCTCTGTACCACAGGTATACGACGCCCTACACGTTGATGCGAAAGAAAACGGTACATTAGTACTGGAAGTTCAGCAGCAACTTGGTGGTGGTGTTGTTCGTGGTATCGCTATGGGTACTTCTGATGGCTTACGTCGCGGTTTGTCTGTTGAAAATACAGGCCGCCCAATTGAAGTTCCAGTTGGTACTGCAACACTAGGACGTATCATGAACGTTCTAGGTCAGCCAATTGATGAATGTGGTGAGATCGGTGAGAAAGAGCGTTACTCTATTCACCGTGAAGCACCAAGCTATGAAGAGCAATCAAACGAAACTGCACTTCTCGAGACTGGCGTTAAAGTTATCGACTTGATTTGTCCATTCGCTAAGGGTGGTAAAATCGGTCTATTCGGTGGTGCTGGTGTTGGTAAAACCGTCAACATGATGGAACTTATCAATAACATCGCCCTACAGCACTCTGGCCTATCAGTATTTGCCGGTGTTGGTGAGCGTACTCGTGAAGGTAACGATTTCTACTTTGAAATGCAGGAAGCTGGTGTTGTTAACATCGAAAATCCTGAAGAATCAAAAGTAGCGATGGTTTACGGTCAGATGAACGAGCCACCAGGTAACCGTCTACGTGTTGCTCTGACTGGTCTAACAATGGCAGAGCGCTTCCGTGATGAAGGCCGTGATGTACTATTGTTCATCGATAACATCTACCGTTATACCCTTGCGGGTACAGAGGTATCGGCACTACTAGGTCGTATGCCATCTGCGGTAGGTTACCAGCCAACACTTGCTGAAGAGATGGGTGTACTTCAGGAACGTATCACGTCGACGAAGAGTGGTTCTATCACCTCTGTTCAGGCGGTATACGTACCTGCGGATGACTTGACGGATCCATCGCCAGCAACGACGTTTGCTCACTTGGATGCAACAGTTGTACTTTCTCGTCAAATCGCATCGCTAGGTCTATACCCTGCGATCGACCCACTAGATTCAACATCTCGTATGCTTGATCCTCTAGTGGTTGGCCAAGAGCACTACGACATTGCGCGTGGCGTTCAGAGCTTGCTACAGCGTTATAAAGAGCTGAAAGACATCATTGCAATTCTTGGTATGGATGAGCTATCTGAAGAAGATAAGCAAGCTGTATCTCGTGCTCGTAAGATTGAACGTTTCCTAACTCAGCCTTACCACGTTGCAGAAGTCTTTACTGGTGACCCTGGTATCTACGTATCTCTGAAAGAGACGCTACGTAGTTTCAAAGGCATTCTAGCGGGTGAATACGACGATATCCCAGAGCAGGCATTTATGTACTGTGGTGCGATTGAAGACGTATTGGAAAACGCGAAGAAGCTTTAAGCTGAGTAGGAGGCGACATGGCAGCGATAACCTTCCATCTGGACGTAGTAAGCGCAGAGAAAAAATTATTCTCTGGTCGAGCTGAAGACATTCAGGTGACCGGTAGCGAAGGTGAACTGGGTATTCACGCAGGACACACACCGCTGCTGACCGCTATTACGCCGGGCATGATTCGGATCACTAAACAACATGGCGAGGAAGAGGTTATTTATCTTTCTGGTGGTATGTTGGAAGTTCAGCCTAATGCAGTCACTGTATTAGCTGATACCGCGATTCGCGGTCAAGATTTGGATTCAGCGAAAGCGCAAGAAGCGAAACGTCAGGCTGAGGAGCGAATCCATAATCAGCACGGCGATATCGACTTTGCTCAAGCGGCCAGTGACCTAGCTAAAGCTATCGCTCAGCTTCGAGTTATCGAGTTGACGAAAAAAGCGCGCTAAGTAGGCGCATGATGTAAAAAGGCGGCCCAAGGGTCGCTTTTTTTATACCTTTATTTTTCTGCTCCTCACCCGTTACTGTCTGTTTTTTCGTTTTATTCTATGTTTTAAGGTTATTACGCATAAAAAACTATCTATTTTCCTTAACCGTACATTAGAGAGTCGATACAATGCGTGTAGTTTTATTTTTATTATGCATCAAGAGGGATAACCTATCATGAGCTTCAGTGCTGTGATTTTAGCGGCGGGAAAAGGAACCCGTATGTACTCCAACCAGCCCAAAGTACTTCATACTTTGGCTGGCAAGCCAATGGCTAAGCATGTCATTGATACATGTTCCGGACTTGGTGCTAATCAGATCCACCTCGTTTACGGCCATGGTGGCGATCAAATGCAATCTGTATTGCAGGCTGAGCCTGTTAACTGGGTATTGCAGGCCGAGCAGTTAGGTACTGGCCATGCGGTGAATCAGGCGTGTCCTGATTTGTCTGATGATGACAAAGTACTGATCTTATATGGTGATGTACCACTTATCAGTGCTCAAACCTTAGAAAACCTATTGGATGCCCAGCCAAGAGGTGGTATTGCATTACTCACCGTTGTACTGGATGACCCTAGTGGTTATGGCCGTATCGTGCGTCGCAATGGCCCTGTTGTAGCTATCGTTGAGCAGAAAGATGCTTCAGAAGAGCAGAAGCTGATTAAAGAAATTAACACTGGTGTAATGGTTGCTAATGGCGGTGATCTTAAGCGTTGGTTGGGCGAACTGAAAAACGAAAATGCACAAGGTGAATATTACCTAACGGACATTATTGAGATCGCCCATAACGAAGGCCGTGCTGTCGAAGCGGTGCACCCTGTTCGTGCCATTGAAGTGGAAGGGGTGAATAACCGAATTCAGCTGGCGAAACTTGAACGTGCTTTCCAGGGTATGCAAGCTGAGCGCTTGCTTGAACAAGGCGTAATGTTACGCGATCCAGCCCGCTTTGACCTGCGTGGCGAGCTGCAATGTGGCACTGATATCGAAATTGATGTCAACGTGATCATCGAAGGCAGTGTCTCGATTGGCAACAATGTAATGATTGGCGCTGGTTGTGTGCTGAAAGACTGCGAGATCGACGATAACACCATTATCCGTCCATACAGTGTCATTGAAGGAGCCACAGTTGGTGAAGACTGTACTGTCGGCCCGTTCACCCGCTTACGCCCCGGTGCTGAGCTGGTGGGTGATTCGCATGTGGGTAACTTTGTTGAAATGAAAAAAGCGCGTTTAGGCAAAGGCTCTAAAGCCAATCATCTTACGTATTTGGGTGATGCTGACATTGGTGAACGTGTGAATATTGGTGCTGGTACCATTACCTGTAACTACGATGGCGCGAATAAATTCAAAACCGAAATCGGCGATGATGTGTTTGTGGGATCAGATACCCAGCTGATTGCACCGGTGAAAATTGCTAAAGGCGCTACCATTGGTGCTGGTGCGACGATTAACCGTAATATTGGCGAAGGTGAGTTAGTCATTACTCGCGCGCCAGCACGTACGATTAAAGGTTGGAAGCGACCAGAAAAGCAAAAGTAATAATTTTCTTTTCTGAATGGACGGTATTAAAGGCAAGGGATCCCCCTTGCCTTTTTCTTTACCTATCGATCAAGTTTAGGCCCTACCCTGATATTGACTAAAGTTGAAGGCTGCATTGCTATGTCTTTTTGTCTTAGTTTTAAAATGATTCTCATAATTAAGAAAAGGCATCCTGAAAGGTGCCTTTTTTTTACGGTATGAAGCGAGAGGTCTACTATCTAGACAGGAGTGATAGATTTTTTGCGAAATAGAAAACCTAGGCATTGTAATGACGATATGCGAATCAAAATAAAACTCATATTGGAATGATATCTGTAAATTGTTGTTTTTGCTTGTTGTAAGTATTTTTGTCAAGTTGGCTTATGTTGTGCAATCCAGTAATGAAAGCTAGACGTTATTCATTTTGGTGTATTGGAGGTAAGACATGACAGATCCTAAAGCGCAAATGGCAGCCCGAATTAAAGAAGCTCGAGAGTGGAAAGGGCTGACTCAAGTTCACATGGCTCAGCAACTTAAAGTTGCACGACAAACGTATCTAGATTTAGAAACGGGAAAGACCGAGCCGAAGGTACGTATGCTATCTGAAATATCTGAAATTACTGAGCGGCCACTTACTTGGTTTGTGTATGGTGATGAAGGGATAGAAATTTTGGAAAGTGAGTATAAAGAAGAAATTGATCGTCTATTGCAATATTTTAGTCGGCTGCCTCATTCGGCAAGAAATGTTATTTTACAGCAAAGCATTAATCTTGCTGGCTTTATGGCGGAGTATACGCGAGCCCTGACTCAAAAAGATAAATAGTTTTCAAAATGATGTACGGATTGCTTGTATGCATTACCATGCAAATGGTAAGCGGTACTGCCTCTTTTGGTAGACAAGTAATGTATGGATTCACGTTTTATGTTCATTTTCCGTGAATTATGGCGACTCTGTTAGATAATTTGCTGCTTTTTCAATGTTATGGCATATCAAGATAGTTTTATTCTCGGTGGCATAATCAGCGAAAAAGGTGATTAACTAACAGAGGGTAGCCTAGTGGAGTTCGCGAAATTACAAATTGCATCAAAGATTCGTGAAGCACGCGAATGGAAGGATCTGTCTCAGGTTGTAATGGCTAAAAAGCTCGATATTGCGAGGCAAACCTATTTAGATCTTGAATCTGGTAAAACAGAGCCAAGGATCACAGCGTTACTCAAGATTGCGCAATTAACCGATCACCCTATTGAGTGGTTTATTGGTGATATCTCTGCTGAACAAGGTGGTGGGGATGACTATTGGCGTGAATTGTCAGGTTTGTATATCAAGCTGCCAGAGCCTTTAAAAACAGCCATGCTAAAATCGCATTTATCGCAAGTGCAGGCTTGTATTGATCATATTTCAGCGTCGAAATGACGGAAATAAAAAGCAGCCTTAGGCTGCTTTTATATCGTTATGCTAGTAGAGGCTATTGTGCGAGGAAAAATTGATAGGCTGGATTGCCTGTCTCATCCTTCCATTGATAGCCAAGTTCTCTTAAGTGACTAGTGAAAGAGAGTAGATCTTTGTCCTCTAATTCAAAACCACATAAAACACGTCCATAGTCTGCACCATGATTGCGGTAGTTAAAGAGGCTGATATTCCAGTGTGTTCCCAATGTGTTGAGGAATTTTATGAGTGCCCCTGGGTACTCTGGAAATTCAAAGCTGTATAGGCGCTCGTTGAGTGGTTTGGCTGGGCGACCGCCAATCATATAGCGCACGTGTACTTTTGCCATTTCATCATCAGATAGGTCGACAACCGGATAGCCACCTTTACGCAGATCTTGGATGATGCTGTCTAGCTCTTCTTGCCCTTGTAATAGGCGTACCCCAACAAAGACATTCGCGAGGGTGTCATCATTGTGGCGATAGTTAAATTCCGTGACAGCTCTGCCCCCTAAGATATGGCAGAAATCAAGAAATGCGCCAGGCCGCTCAGGAATCGTCACCGCTAACAATCCTTCCCTTTTTTCCCCCAGTTCACAGCGTTCTGAAACATACCGTAAACCATGAAAATTAAGGTTTGCACCTGATAATACAGCGGCCAGTTGTTTGTCTTTTAGCTGATGGGTATCTGCATATTTTTTCAATCCAGCCAGTGCCAGTGCGCCCGAAGGTTCTGCGATGGCCCGAGTATCTTCAAAAATATCTTTCACCGCCGAGCAAATTTCATCGCTGCTTACCGTGATCGAATCATCAAGGTACTGCTGGCATAACCGGAACGTTTCTTCGCCAATACGTTTGACTGCAACACCATCAGCAAACATACCAACCTGATCTAACGTCACGGGGTGGCCTGCATCTAATGCGGCATGAAGACACGCTGAATCCTCTGCCTCTACACCGATCACTTTGATTTGTGGCATGAGTTGCTTAATCAGTACGGCAACCCCAGCAGCTAAGCCGCCACCCCCGACTGGCAAGAAAATATAGTCGAGGTGACCATTTTGCTGAACCAGCTCAACCCCTATCGTTCCCTGCCCTGCAATGACAGCTGGGTGGTCGAAAGGCGGAATGAAGGTATAGCCATGTTGTGCGGCCAGCATTTCTGCTTGGGCTTTCGCTTCATCAAAGTTGCTGCCATGTAAGACAACCTTACCACCAAAGCTACGCACAGCGTCGACTTTGATATCCGGTGTGGTGCGTGGCATGACAATGGTCGCTGACACGCCAAGGTGTTTGCCTGACATGGCTAACCCCTGAGCATGGTTACCCGCTGAAGCGGCGATCACGCCAGCTTGGCGTTGGCTTGGCGTGAGTTGGGTCATCATGTTGTAAGCACCACGTAGCTTAAATGAGTGAACCGGCTGACGGTCTTCTCGTTTAAGCTGTACGTGGTTGCCTATCCGAGCTGCCAGACGATCCATCGTTTGTAGTGGGGTGACTTGCGCCACCTCATACACTGGTGCGCGGAGAATATCGCGAAGGTAATCGGCTCCGCTTAATAGCTCTACATCCTTGGCCTGGGTTACTTCGCTCATCATGTATTATCCTTCTAGCTTCGATTTATCGCGTACAGCCCCTTTGTCGGCACTGGTGGCAAGGTTGGCATAGGCACGTAAGGCAAATGACACTTCACGCTGACGATCGACGGGCCTCCAGCCTCGTTTATCGGCTGCAGCACGTCTGCTAGCCAGTTCAGACTCTGCGACTTGAAGGTCGATACTACGGTTAGGAATATCAATCGCAATGGTATCGCCATCTTGGATCAAACCGATTGTGCCACCATTCGCCGCTTCTGGAGAAACATGGCCAATTGACAAGCCCGATGTGCCGCCAGAAAAGCGGCCGTCAGTGATTAACGCGCACTCTTTGCCCAAGCCCATCGATTTAAGGTAGGTGGTTGGGTACAGCATCTCTTGCATACCAGGGCCACCTTTCGGGCCTTCATAGCGGATCACCACCACATCACCCGCTTTCACTTTCCCGCCAAGAATAGCTTCAACGGTACTTTCTTGGCTTTCAAAGACAATCGCAGGGCCGGTAAAGGTTAGGCAGCTTTCGTCAACGCCAGCTGTTTTTACAATGCACCCGTCGAGCGCCATGTTGCCAGATAGAACGGCTAACCCGCCTTCTTGGCTAAAGGCATGTTCTTTATTACGGATACAGCCATTCTCACGATCATCATCTAGGCTATCCCAGCGGCAATCTTGTGAAAATGCTTTCGTGGTACGGATCCCGGCAGGACCTGCACGGAAGAAGGATTTCACTTCCTCTGAGTCCGTTTGCACGATGTCGTAATGTTTAAAGCTCTGCGCGAATTGCTCACCTAAAATGTTGTAGCAGTCATTGTGGAACAAGCCTGCGCGATCTAGCTCGGCTAAAATGCTGTATACCCCACCTGCTCGGTGAACATCTTCCATGTGGTATTTGGGTGTCGATGGTGCAACTTTACATAACTGTGGTACACGACGAGACATCTTATCGATATCTTCCATGGTGAAGTCAATTTCACCTTCTTGCGCTGCGGCTAGTAGGTGAAGCACGGTGTTAGTAGAGCCGCCCATCGCAATATCCAGTGCCATCGCATTTTCAAAAGCCTTCTTGGTGGCGATATTACGTGGCAATGCACTTTCGTCATCTTGCTCGTAGTAACGTTTGGTCAGCTCAACCACACGCTTACCGGCATTAATAAAGAGTTGCTCACGATCAGCATGGGTAGCGAGCATTGAACCGTTACCAGGCTGACTTAACCCTAAGGCTTCAGTTAGGCAATTCATTGAGTTCGCGGTAAACATGCCTGAGCATGATCCACAAGTTGGGCAAGCTGAGCGTTCGATCTGTTCGCTTTGTTCATCAGAGACCGTTGGATCGGCGCCTTGGATCATTGCATCAACTAGATCAAGTTTTAGGATCTGATCCGATAATTTGGTTTTACCAGCTTCCATCGGACCGCCTGAAACAAAAATCACTGGAATATTCAGGCGTAACGACGCCATCAGCATCCCGGGGGTGATTTTGTCACAGTTCGATATACATACCATGGCATCAGCACAGTGAGCATTGACCATATACTCAACCGAGTCGGCAATCAGCTCTCGTGATGGCAAAGAGTAAAGCATGCCGCCATGGCCCATGGCGATACCATCATCAACAGCAATCGTATTGAACTCTTTGGCAATACCACCCGCCTCTTCAATTTCACGGGCGACTAGCTGTCCGAGATCTTTTAGGTGGACATGGCCGGGAACAAATTGGGTAAAAGAGTTAACAACGGCAATGATTGGTTTACCGAAATCTTCATCTTTAACGCCTGTAGCGCGCCAAAGGGCACGGGCACCAGCCATATTACGGCCGTGAGTAGTAGTAGCGGAACGGTACTTGGGCATAACAAAAAAATCCTTTTGCTTTGTTGCAGTCTGCCCGCGCTGACGCAGGCAGGCTTATGTTTTTTACTTAACGTCTGATGGGTAGATTAGGTCTAACCAACCCCACTTGTCTTCGGTTGTGCCATTGAACAAACCGAAATAGGCTTCTTGTACTGCTTTGGTTATTGGCCCACGCTTGCCTTCACCAACTGCGATTTGATCAACACTGCGAACTGGCACAATTTCAGCGGCTGTTCCGGTCATAAACACTTCATCTGCTAGATAAAGCGCTTCACGGGCAATGTTTTCTTCACGGATTTCATAACCCATTTCTTTGGCTAGGATCATGATTGTGTCGCGAGTAATCCCCGGCAGAATCGCGCTGGTCGCAGGAGGCGTGGACAATACGCCGTTACGAACGACAAAGATATTTTCCCCAGCCCCTTCAGACAGGTAACCATCAACACTTAATGCGATACCTTCAGCGTAGCCATGGCGGCGCGCTTCGCTGCCAACCAGTAGAGATGATAGGTAGTTACCACCGGCTTTTGCTGCGGTTGGTATGGTATTGGGGGCAGCACGATTCCAACTTGAAATCATCGCATCAACACCACTTTCGAGGGCTTCTTCACCTAAATAGGAGCCCCAAGGGAAGGCGGCGATGATCAGTTCCATCTCGGTGTCTGTTGGTGGGCAAACGCCCAAACCGACATTGCCAACATAACCAAGTGGACGGATATAGGCGGATTCTAGTTTGTTAGCGCGAATGGTTTCACGGCAAAACTCCATTAGCTCTTCTGAGCTATAAGGAATCGGAAAACGGTAGATCTTGGCTGAGTTTTTCAAACGGTCCATGTGCTCTTTATGACGGAACACTGCTGGGCCATTTGGTGTGTTATAACAACGAATGCCTTCGAAGACGGAGGTACCGTAATGCATTGCATGAGTAAGTACATGGACATTGGCCTCTGCCCAAGGAACCATTTCACCATTGAACCAAATAAAATCCGCTGTATTTGCCATGTTTTGTTCCTTCCTTAAAAACTAGTCTTGGTTTTCTAATAGTGTGGTGTTGACGGTACGAATATCCCAAAGCTTTTCGATTTGGTTGATAAGCGTGGTGATAGGACGATCACTATCTACGATAATGTGGATACTGGCTATCTTGCTCTCATGATTTTGTGTTGCATCTACCTTTTTGATAATAAAACCACGGTGGCGAATAACGCGCAAAATTCGTTCAAGTAATACTGGCTTATCATCGGCCTTGATGTCGAGTAAATATCGTTCCATTAGGTATTCTCCAGCATATCTTGGTTTGCAGCGCCTGGTGGGACAAGTGGCCACACGTTTTCTTCTTCCGAGATCAGTACATGCAATAAATATGATGTTTTACTTGCCAACATTTCTTGGAGTGCTGGTTCCACTTCTTCTTTGGTTGTAATTGTTTTACCTGGGATATCAAAGGCTTCAGCCAGTTTAATGAAATCAGGATTATCATCAAGAATGGTTTCACTGTGGCGGCCATCAAAGAACAGTGACTGCCACTGGCGCACCATACCAAGACGTTGGTTATTGATTAATACGATCTTTACCGGAATTTGGCGACGCTTTAGCGTGCCAAGCTCTTGAATGTTCATCATAAATGAACCATCACCGGTGATCAGGACCGACTCATCATCAGGACGGGCAACTTTGGCACCCATCGCCGCAGGTAGACCAAAGCCCATGGTGCCAAGACCAGCCGAGGTGATGTAGTTCTGCGGTGCTCGAGGCTGAATGTGCTGAGCGGCCCACATTTGGTGCTGACCGACATCAGTTGAAACCATGCTGCTGTCTGGCATCATGTCTGACAGCTGTTTTAGCAATAATGGTGCATAGATAAGATCGCCAGGGTGATCGTAGCGCCACTTGCAATCACGGCGTAGCGTTTCGCTGTATTCGACCCAAGGATTAATATCTTGTGCTAGCTCTAATTGCGGGAGAATGACGTTAATGTCACCTCGTAAAGGAGCATCGGCATGACGTAGCTTATTAAATTCAGCCGCATCAATATCAATGTGGATCACTTTGGCATGCGGGGCGAAGGTATCTAATTTACCGGTCACCCGGTCATCAAAGCGGGCACCAACAACAATCAGCAAGTCACACTCTTGCACGATAAGGTTGGCAGCCTTGGTACCATGCATGCCTAGCATTCCCAAGTAATGTGGGTCGTGACGCTCAATGCTGCCAAGGCCTTTTAAGGTACTCACCGATGGCATCGGGTTCATTTTAAGAAAGCCACGAACTGTGTCTGTCGCTTTGGCGATTTGCACGCCACCACCGACATACATGACTGGTCGTTGGCTTTGCGATAAAACAGCTTGAGCCACAGCCACCGCGTCGTTTGAGGCGACAGGTAGCGCTGGTGGTGTAATCGCCGGTAAGAGCGCTGTCGGCGCTTGGGCGAGTTGCACATCTTTGGCGATATCGACGATGACAGGGCCGGGACGGCCCGTATTAGCAACAACAAATGCTTCAGCAAGCGTTGGTGCGAGTTCATTGATATCGGTGACGAGATAACTGTGCTTGGTGCAAGACAGCGACATCCCGATCACATCCATCTCCTGAAAGGCATCGGTACCAATGTGTGAGCTAGCAACTTGTCCAGTAATGGCCACGAGCGGTACTGAATCAAGAAAGGCATCGGCAAGGCCTGTGACGAGGTTTGTCGCGCCGGGCCCCGATGTTGCCATGCACACCGCCACTTCTTGTGTTGCTCTTGCCATACCGATGGCAGCCATGACAGCCCCTTGTTCGTGACGGCACAAGATGTGCTCTACGCCACCATCATATAGGGCATCGTAGATAGGCATAATAGCCCCACCTGGATAGCCAAATATGGTTTTGATCCCCTGCTGTTGCAGCGCATGTACGACTAACTCTGCTCCTGTCATCGCTGCTCTCCCGTTCCTTGCTTGCGATTGCTGATATTGTGATCAGCATGTTCCTATCAGTGTTAAAAAAAAGCCCCCGAACCGGTTGGGTGCGGGGGCTTTTCTGCGTAGTTGTGTTTGTTGCTAATTTACGCCTACCAGCCCCTGTCGCGGTGAAATAATCACCACGATGACGTTGATAATGAGCATGAGTGCTTTGGCGGTAAATTGCATCGACTGTCTGTCCAGTTTTATTGTTTATATTTTGCTTTACCTAAGTGGTAACACAGATGTCGCTCGCATGACAAGAAAAAACTATAAATTATTTTGCAATCTTACTGCATAAATAGGCTATTGATGAAACGTAATTCACTATTTTCATTAACTTATTCGGTTGAAATATCATCAGGGTGATTAATCATGAGTCTTGCGATTGTCCATAGCCGTGCTTGCGTTGGGGTAAGTGCGCCAGCAGTCACTGTCGAAGTGCATATTAGTAATGGGATGCCAGCCCTTGCGCTTGTTGGCTTACCTGAAACCAGTGTTAAAGAGGCAAAAGATCGCGTTCGTAGTGCAATTGTTAATGCCAATTTTGAGTTTCCCTCCCGCCGCATTACGGTCAACCTTGCGCCGGCTGATCTCCCCAAGGAAGGGGGGCGATTTGACTTACCGATTGCACTAGGCATTCTTGCTGCATCAGGGCAAATTCCAAGCAATAAGCTGCAAGATTATGAATTTTTGGGGGAGTTGGCTTTATCTGGTGAGCTGAGGCCGATTAAGGGGGCCTTGCCTGCAGCGTTAGCGGCGAAAGAGGCTAGGCGTTGCCTAATTGTACCTGATGATAATGGTGAACAAGTTGCGCTGGTGGCAAAGGAGCGTCATAAGTCAGCGTCGGATCTTCTGGCGGTCTGTGCGCATTTGAGTGGCCAGCAACAGTTAGAGTTACATTTTCGACATCATGACGACGTAGCTGAAGAGCCGCAGCTTTTTGCCCGGGATATGCAAGATATTATTGGTCAGCAACAAGGCAAGCGTGCCCTCGAAATTGCTGCAGCTGGTGGACATAACGTGCTGTTTCTTGGCCCGCCAGGAACGGGAAAAACGATGTTAGCTTCTAGGTTGCGTGATTTGTTACCTGAAATGAGTGTGCCAGAGGCCATGGAAACGGCAGCCGTCGCCTCATTGACCACACAGTCAATCCATGAGGGTAACTGGCGACAGCGGCCATTTCGTACCCCTCACCATTCGAGTTCAATGGCGGCATTAGTCGGAGGGGGGTCAACCCCGCGTCCGGGGGAAATATCGTTAGCCCATAATGGCACTCTATTTTTAGATGAAATGCCAGAGTTTGAGCGTAAGGTGCTCGACTCATTACGTGAGCCGTTGGAGTCGGGTGAAATTGTGATCTCCCGGGCCACCAGCAAAACTAACTTCCCTGCGCGCTTTCAACTCATTGGGGCATTGAACCCAAGCCCTACCGGCTATTATGAGGGAAATCAGTCACGTACTAACCCTCAAGCCATTTTACGTTACCTCAGCAGGCTTTCCGGCCCTTTGTTAGATCGCTTTGATATGTCGATTGAAATTCCAGCTTTGCCTCGGGGCACATTAGCAGAAGGAGGCGATCGTGGTGAGCCAAGCACCGTGATCCGACAGCGTGTACATCAGGCTCGCACGACCATGTTGGCACGAGGCGATAAAATCAATGCACTGTTATCAACCCGTGAACTTGATATTCATTGTGAGCTGGAGAAAGCCGATGCTGAATTTCTTGAAGCTGCACTGCACCAGCTAGGGTTATCTATTCGGGCTTATCACCGCATTATTAAGGTCGCGCGAACCATTGCCGACTTGGCGGGGAAAGAACAGATAGAACGAGGACATTTAGCGGAAGCGTTAGGATATCGTGCGATGGACCGGCTATTAAAGCAGTTATCGGCGCAGGTGATCTGATGGCGTAATGATTAAAAAGTTTGATAACCATTTAGGCTTCCCCCTTAGCTATTTGAAATAGCTGGGGGGGAGTATTATCGGGTTAGCCCCTGTGCGGATTAATCTTTGTTTTGATTATTTTCTTCTGCTGTGTGACTTTCTTCGTGGCCTTTGTCATTTTTGTCGTTACAACCCATCATTTTCATCATCATGAACATCATGACACCACAGAAAAGCAGTTGAATTGCGATGCCACTAACAGCCGCCAGCGTAAAGTTACCTACCAGCAGGAAGTAAGCTAACGGTAAGCCCAAACATAGTGCACAGATAATCTTACATAGCTTCTTAGTGTTGCTGTTCATGTTGATACGACCTTGCTTTCTTAATATGATTTATATAGTAATGTTTACCTTTACTGTAAGGTAAACCTAATTTGGCTAAAATTTTGGGACTACAGCTTTTGCTTTATTTCATCAAGTTCATCAGCGGTAATTTCGCCTCTGGCAAATCGTTTTTTAGCGATATCGAGGGCAGATTCAGCTGCTGCTGGCGGCCGTGTCCCTGAGAAAGCAAGATAGATAACCCCTCCAAAAAATAGCGCCATTGAAATTGGCATAAACCAGCTGAATTCATGAAAACCGTGCATTGTGTGACCTCAATAAATTTAATGACTGTTCTTGGGTAAGTGGAATGAATCTTGAGGTTTCCCCTAACTGTAAGGTCAAGGTTGTTTTTAAATTAATTACAAAAAACTGATGGCATTAAAAGCTGGTTGAGGTATCAACACCGATAAACTGAAAATAGACGCTGCGTGTGCAGCCACAGTAGTGATCGGTGCTTTAGCAATGATACAGCTAAAATTTTTAAGTCTTAGATATTAGAGAGGTAAGCATGTTTAACATCAGTCAGGTATCAAAACAAACTGGGCTGTCGAGCAAGACAATTCGATATTATGAAAGTATTGGGCTAATTAGCACACCGCCACGTGCAGAGAATGGATACCGCTTTTTTAATCAAAAGATTATGGATGAGCTGAAATTCGTAGTAAAAGCAAAGCAAGCTGGTTTTAACTTAGATGAATCAAAGCAGTTACTGGATTTGCAACGAGCAGAGGACCGCATTAGCGGTGATGTTAAAGCGCTAACGTTGCATAAAATATCCGAGGTTGAAGAGCGGATTGCACAACTAAATTCAATGCTGACACTATTGAAAGGCTTAGCGGATAAATGTCCTGGTGGAGAGTCACCTGATTGTTCTATTATCGACTCGCTGGCGGATAAGTGTGTTCGTGAGTGAACCGCAGATTAAAAAAGGGCCATTAGGCCCTTTTCTATTTATGGTGTTGTCGCTGGTGTTATTTCGTTAGCAGGAAATTAACCAGTTCAAAGTATTCATCGGCAGAGCGCACTTTACCCGTTTGCACAAGGTACTTATTGTTAACTACAACTGCTGGTACGCCGGTCAAGCCACTGTCTTGGAAGGCTTTGTTAAAGCGGTTCACCATTGAATTCACAGCAAAGCTATTGAATGCACCATCAAAATCCTCAGCACTCACACCTTCATCAATGAAAATCTGGCGAAGCTCTTGATCATTGCGAGGTGGCTTTTGCATGTCGTGGATACGAGCAAACAACACGGGGGTCATTTTATCATCAATATTGAGCGCCACAGAGGTTGCGTATGCCTTGCTCATTGATTTACCCATTGAACCACCCATGAATGAAACATGGCTTTTCTGTAGTTTTGCATTGTCCGGCAGGGTCTTTTTCAACTGCTGGATCATTGGTTCAAAACTATTACAGTGTGGGCAATAAAATGAGAAAAATTCGGTCACAATGGGGCTGCTGCTTTGCGGCAAATCCAAGACTTTATAGTGATCGCCTTCGCTGAACTTGGCGGCCTGTACAGAAACAGACAATAACGCGACGCTTACAAACGCCAAAATTTTCTTAAACATGTTTCGATTAACTCCCTGATAAAAATCTAGTTGATGGATTATTTTATAGTTAATTTACTTACCATTGTGGCATTAACTGCAGTGACGGTTCCTGTAATGCCGCCAGTTGCTCTTTAAATGACAGCACTTGCCCTTCCCAGTATTTTGCGTCTGCAAACCACGGAAAAGCCAATGGAAAGGCCGGGTCTTGCCAACGTCGAGCAAGCCAAGCCATGTAGTACACCATTCTAAGACCGCGTAAAGGCTCAATCAGTTTCAATTGTGACTGATCAAAATCGGCAAATTCTGAATAGGCTTCTAAAATAGTGTCTAATTGAGCAATCTGATCGTAGCGATCCCCGTTTAACAGCATCCATAAATCCTGAACGGCTGGTCCATTACGGGCATCATCGAGATCGACAAATAATGGTCCATCACGCCATAAAATATTACTTGGATGGCAATCTCCGTGGAGACGAATGGGTTGCCAGTTCGTGTTCCAATGTTGTTCTAGTTCTTTGATCAGTAAATCTAAGTCAGAAAAGAAGACTGTTTTTAAATGATCGGGAATTAAGTCCGTATTTTCTAGAACTTTTCGAGGTTGATATAAGTATTCATCAAGCCCGATAGTCGGCCTATTACTAAAGGTCTCTTTCTGACTTACTCGGTGAATTCGGCCAAGAAAGCGCCCCACCCATTCAAGCTGATCAAAGTTATCTACTTCGAACTGACGGCCGCCAAGACTTGGAAATAGCGCAAAACGATGCCCATTGTAATGATGCAGGGTTTGGCCATCGATAATGATGGGCGATGCAACAGGGATCTCTTGCTCGGCTAACTCCAGGGTAAACTGGTGTTCTTCCGCTATCTGGGCGTCTGTCCAGCGCTGAGGGCGGTAGAATTTGGTGACATAGCGGGCACCGTCTTCGGCAGTAAATTGGTAAACTCGATTCTCGTAGCTATTCAGTGCCAATAGCCCTGATTCGGCACGGATCCCAGTGGTATCAAGGGCGTCGAGGAGTAAGTCAGGGCTGAGGTCTGCGAAGCTAAAGCCGTTATGTTGTGTCATGAGACTGGTCCCGCAATAAAATCATATCAATTGTTGTCGAGTATATACCCAAGTGAGTTCAAGGTGTTTGTTCTACGAGAATTTCTTAGCAGAGCTATCATAATAAAAAAGGGCCGTTTCCGGCCCTATCTTTACATTAGTTTGCGTAGCTAACTACTAGCGCAATTCACCGATAAACCGACTCTCAGTACTCAGACTAGTATTATCACCACGGGTTAGGGTAAAGGTAATATCAGCGATAGGTGCTTTTAGTAAGTACGGGTCAACCCCAAGGCTGACTGGCAAGGTAAAGATTTCCCCAGCTTTTACTTGGACGGTTTGTCGTCCGTACCACTCTATCTCTTCAATGCCAGAAACTGACAATGAAAAAGTGGCGGGCTGTTGGGTTTTGTTGAGGATTTTTAGGGTGTAGGTATTTTCGACCAATCCTGCATTATTGATGCGATAAAGTTGATTACGATCGCGCAAAACATCGAGTCCCATAGGTTGTATGGAAGCAAGTAGATAGATGAATAGCCCTATCATTGCCACCATGACCCCACCATAGCCGAGCAGCTTAGGGCGCATGATGCTGGTGTTATGGCCTTCAAGCTTATGTTCCGTGGTATAGCTAATCAGGCGCTTTTCATAGCCCATTCGGCTCATGGTTTCATCACAGGCATCTACGCAAGCACCGCAGTTAATGCATTCGTATTGTAGGCCTTCGCGAATATCAATGCCCGTTGGGCAGACTTGAACGCACAGGTTGCAGTCAATACAGTCACCAAGACCAAGCGCTTTTGGATCTTGCTTACGGGGGCGAGGGCCGCGTGATTCTCCACGGGCAACATCGTAACCCACGATGTAGGTATCTTTATCAAACATGGCTGATTGAAAGCGTGCATAAGGACACATGTGAATACACACAATGGAACGCATCCAGCCAGCGTTGGCATAGGTACAAAGTGTAAAGAATATCACCCAAAATGCAGCCCAGAAGCTGGTACTGAACATAAAGAACTCGACTACCAATGTTTTAATTGGCAAGAAGTAGCCGACAAAGGTTAACCCGGTCAGCAGAGCGACGGCTATCCAGGAAAGGTGTTTTAGGGTTTTACGAAATAGCAGCTTCCCTGTGGGGGCTAATGTATCTTGCTTTCGCCGTTTGTTGGCGGAGCCTTCGAGTTTTTCTTCGAACCAGATGTAAATAAATGTCCAAACGGTTTGGGGACATAAATAGCCACACCAAACTCGTCCCAAAAACGTGGTTATAAAGAAAAGAGCAAAAGCGGCAACGATAAATAAGACAGCTAACAAGGTGAGATCTTGTGGCCATAGTGTGGTGCCAAAAAAGTTAAACTGCTGCTGACCTATATCCAACAAGATAGCTTGGCGATCACCGTAGGGTATCCAAGGGATCCCCATAAACAATAGCATCAGAAACCAGCCCATCTTTTGGCGTAGTTGCTGGTATATCCCTTTTACGGCACGGACGTAAATCCGGTTGCTTGGATTGAATCGATCGCCACTCCCTTTATGGGTTTTGGGATTATAGGTTTGTGGGGTGACATCCTTTATTTTGATCTTTTCTTGGCTCATGACATTACTTTCCTTGGCCTCCCATGGGGATTCATGAGAGCTGTCACCGGTACGTTGCCGGTTATGTGTTGTAATCGTTAAGTTGTAATTGGTAAATAAATGTTACCAAGAGAGTATAACGTAGCCGCCAGTGAGATTACTCTAGCAAGGTCATAGTTTGGACTGCGGATTGTCTTAAGCTGAATGATTATTAGGCAGGAAGTCGTTGGAATGGCTAAACCGTAATACAAGCAGGCTGAGCCACCTGCTTGTATTCAAATCTCTATCGTATTATTTGATGATGCCACGAGCGCGCAAAATGGCGGTTTTGAAATCATCTTCGCAATCTTTCGCAATACCGGGGATCATTTCCTGCTTTTCGCTATTTCGCATTTTAAGATGATAAATCAAAACATCATCGGTTAATGCTTCAAGCTTACCTTCATACTGAGCTTCTTGTGCAAGCTTTAGCAGGAATTCAACGAGATTAAGATCTGGATCTTTTTGCCATTCAGGGTGTAAAAGCTCGATTAATTCGTTAACGCGGTGGGTTTTCATTATCTACTCCACAAAATAAAGGCTGAGTGAATCTCTGGGATTCTATAATCATAATTTTTGTGGGGGTAACGGTATACCAAACCGGATCGTGATACAAATAAAAGGCAGCCGTGCCTGGCTGCCTTCTGTCTTACGCTGCTTGCTCATCACCACTGAGTGGGTTTGATGGAGAAAGCACATTTTTGACCTGATTTATCGAGAGCAATTCAACGGAAGCCGTTGTTTTTTTTGCTTTGAAAGTCGGTGCGTGAGAGGTACTACGTAAACGCGAAGGGCTGCGAGGAGCGCAGGTCCTGACAAAAGAGGCTGGGCGCATGATTCACCTATAGTCAGGCACTTCCATGGCCAAAGTTAATAACACAGTTCCCGTTTGTTAATTGTTGGCGATGCCGATCCTACACGGGAATGCTGATGGGTTGTTTTTTCGCCGCGAGAATAGCAATAAGCTATTCTCAAGTCGAGTGTTTATTGACCGTTGAATGAGGTGGTTTGTTCTGTTTTTTGAAAGATGAAAAAGATAAATGTTAGCGAGATACTCATCTGTGAAGATTAGTTGTTTATCGCTTTATACTTTGTGGTCTAATGCAGCCTTGCTGGCAATAAATGCCTGCTAGGAACGAAACTTGGCAGAACAATAACTACAGCCTTGGAGGGAATGATGGAACAGGATCAACCGCGATTGGTAACCAGCCGTAACCTGTCTTACAAATTAGCAGAGTCCATTGGGCAGCAAATTTTACGTGGTGAGACAGCGCCTGGGGATATTTTGCCTGGTGAAGTGGAGCTCGGAGAAATGTATGGGGTGAGTCGAACTGCCATACGAGAGGCAATAAAAATGTTGGCGGCCAAAGGGATGGTATTGCCACGGCCTCGCATTGGTACCCGAGTACTACCAAAACGTAACTGGAACTATTTGGATCAAGATTTATTAGCTTGGCTGAACTTCGATCAACATGAAGATCTGGTTAGCGAATTTCAGAGTGTGCGTATTTCACTGGAGCCTGAAGCCGCAGCTTTGACCGCGACGAATGCAAGCGATGAAGATAGAGAAGAGTTATGTGCATTAATGGAAGAAATGCATGCACTGGGGCAGCATTTTGATCAAGAACGTTGGATTGAAGTCGATACCCGTTTTCACCAATTAATCTATTTTGCTTCGGGGAATCATTTTATTAGCCCGTTTGGTAATTTGTTTAAGGCTGTCTTTGAAAGTTACTTCCGGATCATTACCCGTGAACGGTTATTAAAACTTGATATACACCAGCGAATAGTTGACGGCATCATGGAGCGAAACCCGGATGTTGCGCGCCAAGCAACAATTGAATTACTAAAGTAGTTCACTCTTAGTAGACCTGTGAAAAACGAAGCACTGGCTTCGTTTTTTTATATCTGTGATATACCGCAGAGGAAGTAGTTGCAGCGATGGTCGATTGTCTGAGATATTAATTAGCTTTCATATCTTGAAATCTGACTCTATCTATATGAGCTGTTCAGCTAAGCAAAGGAGATGCTTTAAATGTCATTATTTCGAAAAAGCCTAGCCAGTGTTGGGGTTGGTGCTGCGCGGGTTGATGCCGTCGTGCAGCATGACGTACTGATCCCTGGTGATGCCCTCAATGTCGATGTTCAAGTGTATGGCGGAAAGGTTGAGCAGAGCATTGATAATATACACCTGCGCCTTTGCTGCTGTTATGAAGAAGAAGTGGAGGCTAGCCGTGGTGAGAGTCAGCACCGTAAAGAAAAAGTAAACCAAACATGCACCTTGGCAGAATGGTCTTTGCCTTATGCCATTACTATTGCGCCAGAGGAAGAGCGTCACTTCGATGTGGCGTTATCGCTACCCTTTAATACCCCGATCACCATTGGTGATACCAAGGTGTGGCTAGAAACTCAACTTGATATACCGATGGCGGTTGATCCTAAAGACAGGGATAGCTTAACCGTTCGCCCTGATCCATTGATGGACGGTGTCTTTACGGCATTAGAATTGGCAGGTTTGCGGATCCGCCAAGTAGAGTGTGAAGCGGCGGATGGCTTTGATCTTCCCTTTGTCCAAGAATTTGAATTTGTACCAGTATCGGGACCTTATCATGGCCGTTGGCGTGAGCTTGAAGTGGTTGCTTACCGTGATGAAGATAAGCTGCAGTTATGGTTTGAAGTCGACCGACGTCAGCAAGGTTTATCTGGCATGTTAGCGGGTTTATTAGGTCGAGGTGAATTGAAGCGCCATTGTGTGCTCCCTTCGAGTTTGCATCCCCAGCAAGCAGGTGAACAAGTGATAGCATATTTAGATCAGACAACCTGAGCCTGTGATAGTTGAAACAAAAATAGTTTCAGCGTACACATGTAAGCTAAACTGTGACATACTGCTTATCTATTGAGCTTTAACTCTATTTATGGGATTAAACACATGGATAAGCCGCAAGCAGCAGGTTCGAGCTATTCGATTAAAGAGGAAGTAGCTAACAGCATAAGTCATGGGCTGGGTATGGTTTTTGGCATTGTTGGCTTGGTGTTGTTATTAACTCAGGCTACTCGGGCGAATGCCGATATGCTGAGTATGGCGAGTTTGAGTATTTATGGCGTGAGCATGATTGTGCTCTACCTCGCTTCGACGCTATATCATGCGATTCCTTTTGAGCGCGCTAAGCGGGCACTGAAAACCTTTGATCACTGTGCTATCTACCTTTTGATCGCAGGTACTTATACCCCTTTTCTTCTGATCACCTTACGCACACCGTTGGCGGTGACACTTATGGCGGTGATTTGGGGGATTGCGTTAATCGGTATTGCCCTGAAAATTGTCTTTGTCTATCGCTTTAAGCGCTTGTCTCTGGTGACTTACCTCACTATGGGGTGGTTATCGTTAATTGCTGTTTATCAGTTAGCGCTGTCACTCTCGACGGGAGGATTGGTATTGCTCGGGCTTGGAGGGGTTGTTTACTCCTTGGGTGTTGTTTTCTATATCAGTAAGCGTATTCCTTATAATCATGCCATTTGGCACCTGTTTGTTCTAGGTGGCACTGTCTGCCATTTCTGTGCCATCTACTTTTATGTCACCCCCATCTAATCGATGATTTCATTGAATAAAAAAAGAGAGCCAAGGCTCTCTTTTTGTTGTCATTAGTGGCTAGTTGCGTACTTCGTTTTGCTCCGCGACTAGTCGCGCCAAAATGCAGGAAAGAACACGACCAATACGGTAAGGATCTCCAGTCTGCCCATTAGCATCCCGAAGCTGAGCGTCCATTTTGCCAAATCAGGCAAGGTGGCAAAATTTCCCGTAGGGCCAATAATATTGCCCATCCCCGGCCCGACGTTGGCAACCGCAGTCGCTGCGCCAGTAATACTGGTGACAGCATCAAGCCCCAGCATGCCTAAAATGGCCGCGACAATCACAATAGTGATGATAAACGTTAGGGCGAAAGCGACTACTGAGCGAACAATGGCATCAGTCACTGGCCGGCCGTTGTAGCGCTGTATAAATACACCTGAAGGGTGGATCAACTGCATCATTTGCTTGCGCAGTAAAGCAAATGCCACTTGAAAACGGAAGATCTTGACCCCACCAGAGGTCGAGCCCGAGCAGCCACCAACCAGCATAATGAAAGCAAAGATGATAGTTGGAAATGGCCCCCATGCGGTAAAGTCATCTAACCCAAACCCCGTCGTGGTAACCACTGAAATAATATTGAAGAGCGATACCCTGAACGCGTCAATAAAGGCGTAATCTTGTTGCCATGTAAGCCATAAAGCAACGGCTAAGCCAGCACTGAAAACCAATAAGGTAAAGCCTCTTACTTGGGCATCTTCCAGTATTGAACGCGCGTCTTTCTTACGTATGGCTTGGACAAATAACAGGAATGGCAGTCCACCAGCAAACATGAAAGCAATAGCTACCCAGTGGGCGCTGTTGGAAAAATGATTCATCGAACCATCAGACGTCGAGTAGCCTCCTGTTGATAGTGTGGTAAAGGCGTGGTTTATCGCATCGAATGTATTCATTCCTGTAAATAAGTAACCAAGAAAGCAAAGCCCTGTCAGGCTGAGATAAACATTCACGATATTCTTTGCCACGCTCTTGGTTCGAGGCGAGCTTTTATCTGACCAATCGGATGATTCTGTTTGGAATAGGCGCATCCCCCCGACATTGAGCATCGGTAAAATCGCGACCCCCATAACAATAAACCCTATTCCGCCGAGCCATTGCAATGTTGATCTCCACAGAAGAATACTTGGTGCCATGCTATCGAGGCCACTCAGCACCGTTGAGCCAGTCGTCGTGATCCCCGACATAGTTTCAAAGTAGGCATCGGTAAAGCTGATGTGGTTGATAAACACAAATGGCAGGGCGGCAAATGCACTGGCGATACTCCACACCAAGGTGGTGATCAGGAACATGTCTCGCACGCCGAGTTTAAATTCACTTGTTCGGCCAAAGGTAAGGCACATAAATGCGACAGCATGGGTGATCAGCACTGCAGTGGCAAAGTCGATAAACCCCTCAGTGCCAGTGACAAAAGCCACTAGCGTGGGGACGTACATGAACAAGGCTATCTTGGATAAGACCAGCCCGATCACGAACAAAATAGGACGATAGTTGACCATAGTATTTATAGGAAGAATGGACTTGGCTGGAATAGACGTTCAACGTCTGGGATGTATTTTTTGTCGACTAAAAACATCACGACATGATCATTTTGTTCGATAACTGTTCGGTCATGGGCGATAAGTACCTCCTCTCCCCTGACAACTGCACCAATGGTTGTGCCTGGTGGCAGCTTGATCTCTCCCACTGCTTTCCCGACGACTTTAGATGTGCTGGAGTCACCATGAGCAATGGCTTCGATAGCTTCGGCAGCACCGCGACGCAACGATGAAACATTTACGATATCGGCTTTACGTACGTGGGTCAGTAATGCTGAAATTGTCGCTTGTTGAGGAGATATCGCAATATCGATTGTACCGCCTTGGACTAAGTCGACATATGCTCCGCGTTGGATCAGTACCATGACTTTCTTGGCGCCCATGCGCTTGGCAAGCATCGCTGACATGATGTTGGCTTCATCGTCATTGGTCACGGCAATGAAAACGTCAATTTGCTCGATGTGCTCTTCGCTCAGTAGCTCTTGGTCGGATGCGTCACCACAGAAAACAATTGTGTTTTCAAGCATTTCTGACAGGCTTTCGGCACGATCCGAGTTACGTTCGATGAGCTTTACACTGTAGTTTTGCTCGAGACGTCGAGCTAGTCCTGCCCCGATGTTACCCCCGCCGACTATCATCAAGCGCTTATAGGGTTTTTCGAGGCGCTGAAGTTCACTCATTACCGAGCGAATATGGTTACTTGCCGCAACAAAGAAGACCTCGTCATCGGCCTCGATAATCGTGGTGCCACGCGGGCGAATAGGTTGGCCTTGGCGGAAAATGGCCGCAACGCGGGTATCAATGTGTGGCATGTGTTCACGCAGGGCCGAAAGCGCATTACCTACCAGTGGGCCACCATAATAAGCTTTTACGGCAACAAGGCCGACTTTATCTTCTGCAAAGCCGACAACCTGTAATGCTCCCGGGTACTCAATCAGACGCTCAATGTAGCCCGTAACGAGCTCTTCAGGTGCAATCAGGTGATCAACAGGAACAGCATCCGATTGGAACAGAAACTCTTTTTCTTTGAGGTATTCAGGAGAACGAATACGTGCAACTCTGTTTGGAGTATTAAATAGAGTAAATGCGATCTGACAAGCGATCATATTGGTTTCATCGGAATTGGTAACCGATACCAACATATCTGCATCTTGTGCGCCGGCTTCACGTAAAGTGCGAGGGTGGCTTGCAAACCCTTGAACGACACGCAGATCGTATTTGTCTTGCAGTTCGCGTAAGCGCTCTGGATCCTTATCGACGATAGTAATATCGTTGTTCTCGCCAACCAGGTTTTCGGCTAATGTGCCACCGACCTGACCAGCCCCGAGAATGATAATTTTCATAGCATATGCCTGATTAATTGAGTCGTTGTAGATTACTACGCTTCTGGGTAGGGATCATTCAGAACACCTCCCATTTAGAGTAACTTAGTTTTCACTGTTGCGATAAATAGTGATGCTTTAATTGATTCTTATGACAAAAAAGCGGAACTTGGTCACCAAGTTCCGCTTTTTATTGCGAGCTAATTTAGACTGCTTTTTTTATAACAGCGTAGTAAAACCCATCCATGTCATGCTCACCCGGTAGGATCTGACGGCCAGGGTTGCTACGGTCGCTGCCAAGAAGTTCAGCACCAGAGGTACGTTCAAGGAATGCTGTTACCTGCTCGCTGTTTTCTTGTGGCGTGATAGAGCAAGTGGCGTATACCAAGGTGCCTCCAGGCTTAAGCTGGTGCCACATGGCGTCAACAATCTCAGACTGTAATTGCGCGAGTGCTTCAATATCATCAGCACGGCGCAACCATTTAATATCAGGGTGGCGGCGAATAACACCAGTTGCCGAACAAGGGGCATCAAGCAAAATACGGTCGAATTTCTCACCTTGCCACCATTCTTCTGGGTAGCGAGCGTCTGCACAGAGTACTTTGGCATCCAGCTTCAAACGCTGAAGGTTTTCGTGCACGCGTTTCAGGCGATTGTCATCGCAATCAATCGCAACAACTTGGGTCGTTGGCTGGCGTTCCATTATGTGGGCTGTTTTGCCACCTGGAGCGGCACAGCAATCAAGGATCAGCTCTCCCGCTTGAGGTTGAAGGTACTCGACTGATAACTGAGCCGCAGCATCCTGTACAGAAACCCAACCGTCGGCAAAACCGGGCAGTAGGGTAACATCACAAGGCTTATGTAGTTTCAGCGCATCAGGTGCTTCAGGGTGGACATCGGTCTCGATACCTTCAGCCGTCAGTAGCGCACGGTAGCTGTCACGGTCGTGGTGCTGGCGATTTACACGCAACCACATCGGTGCTTTGGTATTGTTGGCTTCAACTACCGCTTCCAGCTGCTCTGGGTAGCTACTCTTTAATAGCTTGAGTAGCCAACCTGGGTGGCCGTAACGGCCTGCATCATGGCTAATCGCTTGTTGGTCGAGTGTGTCTTGCTGGCGCTGGTAATTACGCAATATGGCATTGATCAAGCCGCGTAGTTGAGGCTTTTTCAAGTTTTTGGTCGCATTAACGGTTTCTGCCACCGCTGCGTGAGCAGGAATGCGCATGTAGCCTAGTTGATAGAGGCCAACTAAAATCAAGTGGTGGAAAACCCGTTGCTTGCCTTTGAGTGGCTTATCCATCAATTGGTTGGTGACCGATTCTAGGCGAGGCAGCCAGCGAAGTACGCCGTAGCATATTTCTTGCAATAGGGCGTGATCGCGTTCTTTTATGTCTTGCTGTGCAGCAGGAAGCGCATTTGATAGGGACTGGCCCTGATCAACAACCTGATAGACAACTTTGGCCGCTGCGGCTCTTACATTCATGCGGTTTTCCTGATGTTCTCAGCCCACCCTTTACAGACAATGTATCGGCTGGACGTCGTATTCGGTAGTTAAAAAGAAGGCCAGCGTTTGCACTGGCCTTGGCGGTGCTTACAGGACGGTGCCTGGTTCAAACCACTCTCGGCGTGAGTTGAGCAAATCTTGTGCTTGCATTGCTTTTTTGCCTGGCGGTTGGATTTCGATAAGGCGAAGTGAGCCTTTGCCTGTTGCGACAACAATACCTTGTTTATCGGCAGAGAGAATGGTGCCAGGGGCTTGACCATGTTCACCTTCTACAACGGCAACCTGCCATACTTTGACATTTTGTTCGGCAACGGTGAAATAGCTCATTGGCCACGGGTTGAATGCGCGAACACAACGCTCGATAGCTGTCGCGTCCATGGCCCAATCAATTTTGGCTTCTTCTTTACTTAACTTTTTCGCGTAGTTGGCTTGTTCATCATCTTGCTTAATAGCAACGGCACTGCCCGAGGCAATGTCAGCAAGACATTCGATAAGCGCGCCAGGGCCTAGACCCGCCAGTTTTTCATACATCGTCGCACTGGTGTCAGTTGCTTCTATTGGCAGGGTGGCGATGCTCAGCATGTCGCCCGTGTCTAGCCCTTCGTCCATTTGCATAATGGTAACGCCAGTTTCAGTATCCCCTGCCCAAATTGAGCGTTGGATTGGTGCGGCACCACGCCAGCGAGGCAAGATAGAGCCATGGACATTGATACACCCTAGTTTCGGCGTTTCCAGTACTTCTGTCGGTAGCAGCAGGCCATAAGCAACAACAACCATGATGTCAGCACCAAGAGCAGCAAGCTCTTGTTGTGCTTCTTCATTACGCAGAGAAGCCGGCTGATAAACTGGAATATTATGCTCAACGGCAATGTTTTTAACTGGGCTTGCAGTTAATTTTTTACCACGACCCGCTGGGCGGTCGGGTTGAGTATAAACGGCGATAACTTCATGCTGTGAAGACAACAACGCCGCCAGATGACGGGCGGCGAAGTCTGGCGTACCAGCAAAAACAATACGTAGTGATTTGCTCAAGGAGGCCTCTATGACTAGTTTTTTTCGTTAAAACGCTGAATTTTTTCAAGCTTTTGCTTGATACGCTGGCGCTTAAGCGGTGATAGGTAGTCAACAAATAGCTTGCCGGCAAGGTGATCAAGCTCATGCTGAACACAGATTGCCAGTAGATCATCAGCTTCGAAAGTGAACGCGTTACCATCACGGTCAAGGGCTTTCACCGAAACCTCTGCCGCGCGAGGTACGAGGGCGCGTGCGCCTGGTACAGATAGGCAACCTTCTTCAATACCGTCTTCACCACGTTTCTCAGTGATTTCAGGGTTAATCAGTACCATCGGTTCATTGCGCTCTTCCGACAGGTCGATCACCACGATACGCTGGTGGATGTCCACCTGAGTTGCTGCAAGGCCGATACCTTCTTCGTCGTACATGGTTTCTAGCATGTCATCGACAATTTTCTGGATCTCAGGGGTGACAGCTTCAACGGGTTTAGCAACGGTGCGTAGGCGCTCGTCAGGGAATGTTAATACTTGCAATAAAGACATAGTTACTCGTTTTAAAAGACAGTACTGATAACAGGGGTCACTTAGTTGCTCTAATTCTAGTCATTTTAGCGGTCAAATAACAGTACTCGATAGCCTCCTTGTTAATCACTGGTGGATTTTTTATTTCCTTCTCGTATTAAACGGGCGGTTACGTGAATAATGCAACAACAATATATGAAAGGAGAGGTCTGCCGAAAACTTGATATTTGATAATCGCTGGCGCTAGACAGTCGCGGGTAGCAGTGACAGCCTGAATCAATTGGGGATGTTGAATAATAAGGATAGAGAACATGCTGTTGCGTGTCTTGGTGTTCATGTTGGCTTGCTTCAGTTTTATCGGTGGAGCGATGAGCCAACCTCTTAAGGTTATAGATGGCGCGCCATCGGTCTACATCGTTAAAAAAGGCGATACTTTATGGGATATTTCATCCTATTTTTTGTCAAACCCTTGGTTATGGCCTCAACTTTGGCAGGCCAATAGTTATATAAAAAACCCTCACCTCATTTATCCAGGCGATCGAATTCATTTGATTTGGGTCGATGGTCAGCCTCAGTTGCGATTGAAAAAGACCGTCAAGTTGTCACCGGAAATTCGGGTGATCCGCGCGCCGATCACGACTATCCAATCGACCTTGATGTTGCCTTATTTGGCTCAAGATAAACTTTTAACGCCAGAAAGCTTAGCTCGCCTGCCTCAAATTACGGGCGAAAGCCGAGCGAAAGGCTATATGGAAAAAGGGGATACCTTGTGGGTTGATACCGAATTAGAGCAAGGTGAAGAATGGTGGGTTTACCGTCCCGATAAACCATTTCGTCGTGATATAGAAAATGAAGGTGTCAGTCGAGTTATTGCCTTGAAAGAGATTGCTAAAGGAACTGTAGTTGAATACACCGAAGGCCAGAGTGCGATTGAGCTGACGGCCTTTAATCGAGAAGTGAGACAAAATGATGTCTTGTTGCCTGCCCCTTTAGCCAGTGAAACGCTTGAGATGAGCTTTTATCCATCCTCTCCCCCGCCATCAAGCAAGGCTGTTGTTTTAGGCCATCTTAATCATATGAATTATATTGCGACTGATGATGCGGTGGTGATTGATTTAGGGCATTTAGATGGCGTTGCAGCCGGTAATGTATTCCAACTTCACCGAGAGGGTGCTGATGTATCGGGGAGAAAAGGAGAATACCATTATCAGGCGCTAAACAGTAAAACAACCTATTCACTACGCAACGTTCCGATTGGCGAGATTGTCGTGGTTCGTCCTTATGAACGCTTTAGCCTTGCTGTGGTTACCAAAGCCATTGAACCTTTCTCTGCTGGAGTTATGGCATTACCCCCCTCAAATGACTGAACTTGAAGCTTGGCTACAACTTGCAAGTGTCCCTTCATTGGGAGGAGGTAGGATCCGTCGCTTACTTCAGCAGGCGACGCCTGTTGAGATATGTCGGATGCCATTACCTGCTCTTCTTGCTCTAGGTGTGACTGCTCGACAGGCTGAGCGATTGTTGCATCCCAATCAAGCACGAATCGCCCAAGCGTTACGTTGGGCTGAACAAATCAATCAACATATCTTGACGATGGACAGCCTTGCCTATCCTTCTTTACTGAAAGAAATTGCGTCACCGCCCCCTATTTTATTTATTCGAGGAGAGCCTCGTTGGCTTGCAGAGCCACAGTTAGCCATTATTGGCAGCCGAAGTGCCAGTATTGATGGTCGTGAATCGGCTTATGAGTTTGCCGCATCAATGGCTGCGGCTAACTATGTTGTCACCAGCGGACTTGCGCTTGGTGTTGATGGGCAAGCGCATTATGGTGCCCTGAAAAATGGCGGGGCGACGATTGCGGTATTGGGCTCGGGCTTAGATAAAGTTTATCCGGCACGTCATCGAGAGCTTGCTAAGCTGATCCCAGAGCAAGGTGCGTTAGTTTCTGAATTTTGGCCTGATGAATCACCAAGGCCGCAAAATTTCCCTCGTCGTAACCGAGTGATCAGCGGGCTGTCTGTTGGCGTATTAGTGGTAGAGGCCGCACAAAAAAGTGGGTCTTTAATTACCGCTAACTATGCGCTTGAGCAAGGACGGGAGGTTTTCGCCTTACCTGGCTCCATTCGCCACCCCGGTAGTCGAGGTTGTAATGCGTTAATAAAAAACGGTGCTAAATTGGTAGAAACGCCGGTCGATATCTTTGAAGAGGTAGGTGCACTGACAGAGTGCGTGAAAAGTAATCAGTTAGACTTGCAGTTGCCACAACCTGAAAATGAAGAATTGCCATTTCCAGCGCTGTTGGCTAACGTAGGCAGTGAGGCAACACCCGTAGATGTAGTTGCTGAGCGTTGTGGACAACCCGTTCATGAGATAATGATACAGTTACTCGAATTAGAGTTGCTAGGGGTTGTCACTTCGGTACCCGGTGGCTATATAAAAACGAGGAGGGGCTAGTTATGATGGATATTCTCATGTACCTGTTTGAAACCTATATTCAAAGTGATGCGGAATTGATGGTTGATCAAGACGAACTCTCTGAAGAGCTACTGCGTGCAGGTTTTCATCAGGAAGATATCTATAAGGCGCTATCATGGCTTGAAAAGCTAGCAGCGCTGCAAGAAACTGAAATCACACCTTATATGAACACCAGTGCAGTGACATCGGTTCGTATCTATACTGAGCTTGAAATGACTCGTTTAGATGTTTTTTGTCGTGGATTTTTGATTTACCTAGAACAAGTTCATGTACTTGGTGCCGATACACGAGAAATGGTGATTGATCGTGTTATGGAGCTTGATACTGCGGACTTTTCCTTAGATGATCTTAAATGGATTATCCTGATGGTACTCTTTAATGCACCTGGTAATGAAAGTGCGTATAGCCAAATGGAAGAGTTGCTTTATGGTATTGAAGACGAGTATATCCATTAATTAATTAATTAATTGGCCTTGGCCGTTGAAGATAGTCGAGCTGTATGTCTGGTAAAATAAACGAGCAACTCTTTTCTGCCCATGAACATGCTTTGGAACATCTAAAAGAGTGTCCAAGTTGCGGTTCTGAACTAGTGATCCGAAACAGTAAGCGTGGACCTTTTCTTGGTTGTGCAAGTTACCCTGAATGTGACTATATAAAACCGCTCAAGCAAAATGATGGACACATCGTAAAATACCTTGGGCAGCCTTGCCCTGATTGTGGTGAAGAGTTGCTGTTACGCCAAGGACGGTATGGCATGTTCATTGGCTGTAGCGGTTATCCTGAATGCCAACATATTGAATCACCAGAAAAGAAGAAAGCGGAAAGTACACACTTAACGTGTCCAGAGTGCAGTAAGGGAAGCTTGATTGAACGTAAATCTCGTTACGGCAAAGTATTCTATGCGTGCGACCAGTTCCCAACGTGCCGCTTTGCGATAAACCATAAACCCGTCGCGGGAGTATGCCAGACATGTGGATTTGCTTTGTTACTTGAGAAAAAATTAGCGAGTGGCAATAAACTGCAGTGCGCAGATCGTAAATGCCATGCTTATCAAACGTAATTGCACTGATTTAGCCAGAGACAAAAACAGCCAGCATTTCATGCTGGCTGTTTTATTTTTATCTTAAGGCTTAACGGTGAAGGACTGGGAAGGTTTCAGCATTGAGCTCTGCGGCTAACTCTTTCAATACTGTTTGTAATGCCAGAGTTGTTTCGGCGCAAATATTGATATGCCCCATTTTTCTACCTGGGCGCTTCTCTTTTCCATACCAATGAACATGGCACTGTGGTGCTGCCAAGATAGCTGCTGGTAGTTTGTTTTCACCAAGAATGTTCAACATTGCCGTTGGGCGCAATAAAGCGGTGCTACTAAGAGGAAGACCTGTAACGGCACGCAAATGGTTTTCAAACTGGCAAGTTTCTGCACCTTGTTGGGTCCAGTGACCTGAGTTATGAACTCGTGGGGCAATCTCATTAACCAGTAGCGTGCCATCTACATCAAAAAACTCAATGGCTAATACTCCGACATAGTCCATCGACTGTGCGAGTGAATTAAACATGGTTTCGGCTTGTGCTTGTAGTGCGTCACTATCAGGGAGAGCGGTTGATAGGCTGAGAACACCATCAGTATGGATATTTTCGGCTAGTGGATAAACCGCAATGTTGCCATTTATATCACGAGCTCCAACCAGTGAAACTTCACGGTCAAAAGCAACGAACTCTTCAGCGACAATGGCTTGATCTGGTGTTTCTGCAAGAAACTCTGCGATTTCAGCCCAAACCTGCTCGACGTCATTCGGCGTTTTAAGGCGCCACTGCCCTTTTCCATCGTAGCCACCAAGTGCGCTTTTTAGCACCATAGGTATGCCGACATGTTCAATGGCGGCTTGAAGTTCATCAAAGCTGCTAACAAGATGGTATTTGGCATTTGCAACGTTGGCTTTATCAAGTAATGCTTTTTCTAAACGGCGATCGCCACCGGCTTTAATAGCGTCTGCTGTTGGCTTGAACTTTCCGCTGGCTTGGCAAATGTCGAGAACTTCGTGAGGAACGTGCTCAAATTCTGCGGTGATCACATCAGCATAGGTGATCGCAGTATCCAAGCCCTTTAACATTAGGTGCTGTGTTAAAGGGTGAACAACGTTACCCGTGCTGACATCATAGGCAAACACTTCAATGTTTAATGGAGCGCCTGCCAATGCCATCATTCGAGCCAGTTGACCGGCACCAAGAACCAAAACTTTCATTATGCATCCTCAGCAGGATTTGGGTTGCTGAGCACTGTATCGGTTTGCTCTTTGCGGAAGGCATCAACAGCCGCCATAACATTGCTATCTTGAGTACCAATAATTTGTGCCGCAAGTAAACCTGCGTTTGCAGCACCTGCTTCACCAATCGCCAAGGTACCAACAGCAATACCTTTAGGCATTTGGACGATGGAAAGGAGTGAGTCCATTCCTTTTAGCGCTCGAGATTGTACCGGAACCCCTAATACAGGAAGACTAGTAAAAGCGGCTGTCATTCCTGGTAGATGGGCAGCACCACCTGCGCCAGCGATAATGACCTTGATACCTCGGCCATGAGCTTGCTCTGCATATTCAGCTAGCAGATGAGGAGTACGGTGAGCCGAAACAACTTTCGTTTCATAAGCAATATTGAAGCGATCTAGCATTTCAGCGGCGTGCTGCATGGTTGGCCAGTCAGACTTTGAGCCCATGATGATTCCAACTTTCATCCCGATCTCCTTTGGGTAACTAAATGGTGAAGTGTATAAATGCGTTTGGCTGCATTATACGGAGATTTTTTGTGAAGGAAAACGTTTGCGTCGGTGAAAATGAAACAATCAAAGGGGATCATGGAGTTGTGGTTAAGGAGTCGGTAATATAGGTAAATAGAAAGTTACAAAACGGTCTAGGCCAGAATTAAGAATGAGGGTGATGTGGAAAACCTAAAACAAGTTGTAGCCGCTTTGCAGCAAGGAAAAGTCATTGCTTACCCAACAGAAGCTGTGTTTGGTGTGGGGTGTGATCCTGATAATGCGCAAGCTGTTCATCAATTACTGGCATTAAAGAAGCGACCTATCGAAAAAGGGCTTATTTTAATTGCTGCTAATTATGAGCAGTTACTGCCTTATATTGATGACAGTCTGCTGAGTGATGAACAAAAACGACTGATCCTCGCGTCTTGGCCTGGACCTGTTACTTGGGTTATGCCTAAAAAAGCGAATGTCCCCCAGTTTTTGACTGGGCAGTATGACACGATTGCGGTACGCGTTAGTGATCACCCTTTGGTTCAAGCATTGTGCCTAGCATTTGGTAAGCCCATTACCTCGACAAGTGCTAATTTGAGTGGACTAGAACCTGGTCGCACTGCCACTGACGTCGAACAACAGTTAGGAGAGCACCTTGCTGCGATTTTGCAAGGTGATACCAGTGGCCGTGACAATCCATCTGAAATTCGGGATGCGATAACAGGAAATGTTTTCCGACAAGGATAAATGATGATGCAAGATGTAAGTAAAGAAGCAGTAAAAGCTTTCTTGTTAGATCTTCAAGAGCGTATTTGCCAAGCCATAGAGCAACAAGATAACAGTGCGGTCTTTGAACAAGATGAATGGCAACGTGAGCAAGGTGGCGGTGGCCGCAGCCGTGTATTACGAGACGGGCAGGTGTTTGAACAGGCTGGAGTGAATTTTTCACATGTGTTTGGTACTAAGATGCCAGCATCGGCGACCGCTCATCGACCAGAACTAGCCGGCCGTAGTTTCGAAGCCATGGGGGTATCGTTAGTAATCCACCCTCGTAATCCCTATGTGCCAACATCACACGCCAATGTTCGTTTCTTTATTGCAGAAAAAGAAGGTGAATCACCAGTATGGTGGTTTGGTGGTGGATTTGATTTAACGCCGTTTTATCCATTCGAAGAAGATTGCCAACATTGGCATGATACAGCTAAGCAAATCTGTGCTCCGTTTGGCAATACGGTTTACCCAGATCATAAAGCATGGTGTGATAAATACTTCTTTTTGCCACATCGTGATGAAACCCGTGGTGTCGGTGGTTTGTTTTTTGACGATTTGAACCAATGGGGGTTTGAGCGGAGCTTTGCTTATATGCAGTCTGTCGGCAATGGTTATCTTGATGCTTATTTGCCGATCGTCGAAAAGCGACAAGGGCTTGCTTATGGTGAGCGTGAACGACAGTTTCAACTCTACCGCCGTGGTCGTTATGTTGAATTTAACTTAGTTTATGATCGAGGCACATTATTTGGTTTACAAAGTGGTGGCCGTACCGAATCCATTTTAATGTCGATGCCCCCTCTAGCCCGTTGGGAATACTGCTACACACCAGAGCCAGGATCGGCAGAGGCGATACTTTATGATGATTACCTTAAACCACGTGAATGGTAATACTGCCTCCTTTATATAGATGAAATATATTTTGCCGAGGGGTTACGCTTAAGCCCCTCTCCTGTTTCGATTAACTGAAATAACATGGAACTTTTGCATGGATAAGTATGTTGTCTTTGGTAATCCCATTGGCCAAAGTAAATCCCCTTTTATTCATACGCTATTTGCGCGGCAGACTGCCCAAGAAATGGTTTATGAAGCACAACTTGCTGAAGTTGATGGTTTTACGGCAGCAGCAGAAGCTTTTTTCAGTTCTGGTGGTCGCGGATGTAATGTGACGGCACCTTTTAAAGAAGATGCTTATCAGTTTGCTTCACAGCTAACTGAGCGTGCCAAGTTGGCTGGTGCGGTGAATACTCTTAAAAAGTTGGATGATGGAGCTATCATTGGTGATAACACTGACGGTGAAGGATTGGTACAGGATCTGCTCCAAAACCAAGTTCAGATCGAAGGTAAACGGATTCTATTGGTTGGGGCTGGTGGAGCAGCTCGTGGTGTAATACTGCCTCTGTTGGCGCAAAACCCAAAAGCGCTGGTAATTACCAACCGTACGGCAGAAAAAGCTGAGCAATTAGCATCACTGTTTTCATCTTACGGTCCTGTTTCTCATATCAACATGGACGACTTATCCAAGCCTGAATATGACATCATTATTAATTCGACATCGGCGGGACTCAGTGGACAATTGCCGGCGTTGCCAAAAACGATAATTCAACAAGAGATCACGTGTTATGACATGGTCTATAGTGCACAAGTTACGGCATTTAACCAATGGGCGCGCGATCATGGGGCGGGTAAAACGTTAGATGGCCTTGGTATGTTGGTACGTCAAGCTGCAGAAAGCTTCGTGCTGTGGCGCGGTATTCGCCCAGGGGCAAAACAAGTGCAAAATGAATTACGTCGGCTGTTACAGCAATAGATAGAGAAGACAATGAATCAAAATATTCTATTCGCAGATCTTCAAATGTGGGATCAAAACAAACAAGCGGTGAATTTTCCGGCACAGCAGGCGGGTGCTTTAATCACTTGTTGGGTATCGCTACATTGGTTACAACAACAATCATCGGTTGTATTAACCAATGAGGCCGAAATTTTGTCTGCCTTTACTGCCAACCGATTTGATTTAGAAGAGTTGGCAGAAGCACTCATTGAAGATGAAATGTTCAATGATGATGGTGATGTCGTTATTGATGTCGATTAAGTTATTTTAGCTTCAGCGAGATACTCATTTTTAAGCCGAACGTAGTTATTGGCCGATGTGGGCAAAAAAGCACGCTCTTTATCATTGAGTGGGCGTGCTTGTTTTACGGGGCTACCTATATATAGAAAGCCACTCTCTAACGTTTTCCCTGGAGGAACCAAGCTCCCCGCCCCTATTATGACGTCATCATTAATAGTGGCCCCATCTAAAACAATGGCCCCCATCCCTACCAATATACGACTACCAAGCTGACAGCCATGAAGCATTGCTTTGTGCCCGATTGTCACATCATCACCAATAATTAGAGGGTGACCTTTGGGGTTATCATCTGTGGCACGGCTAACGTGAAGTACTGAGCCATCTTGAATATTAGAGCGTTTACCGATGATGATATGATTTACATCTCCTCTAACGGCAACTAAAGGCCAAATGCTCGATTCATCATCTAATGTGATATCACCAATCATAACGGCAGAAGCATCAATATAGGTATTAACGCCTAATTGGGGGGCTTTTCCTTTAAAGGTACGCGTGGAATCTGGCATGTTATAATCTACTTGGGTGATAAGAATAAAAAGAATAGCCTTCTTAGAGTGTGATTTATACCTAATAACGGCGTTATTGTGTGATAGTTGAGCGCTTAAACAGAAATGTCATAATTATTTAAAAAAGCCCCTTGCCAACGTGATCGAAGTCTCTATAATGCGACCTCACTGACACGGAGAACGGCAACTTAAGCCACTAACCAGTCAGTTTGTTCTTTAACAATTTGACCATGCAATCTGTGTGGGCACTCGTGAAAAAGTTAAGTCAAAAGATTTATCAATGAACTGAGTGACCAATACAAAATAGCGCAAGTTATTTTGGCACAGTCAATTCGAATATCATGACTAGCTTCTAGTTATTGATGTTCAATCAGTATTCGTTGAGCCGGTCGAGAGACCACAAAAATTCTAATTGAAGAGTTTGATCATGGCTCAGATTGAACGCTGGCGGCAGGCCTAACACATGCAAGTCGAGCGGCAGCGACAACAACAATCCTTCGGG
>NZ_JAKJSI010000038.1:0-83152 GCF_050336695.1 Photobacterium minamisatsumaniensis
CATGAACGCGGTGAATTAATAACTGCAATGCTTCGGCTTGTTTGCACGGTGTACCTGGTAGAGAAAAGAAAGTACAAATCTCATAAAGGGTGTCGATTATCTGTTGATGCAATCCCGAGCGTATTACAAAGCTTTGATGAGCAGAAGCCGCCAGTCCGTATGTTGATTATGATGATGTTTTGTCATGGTTCCCGTATAGGTGAAACCCGCAAAGCACGATGGAGTAATATCAGCTTTACTCGTAAGCAGTGGCTTTGGCAAGTGAATGGGCATATTTGGTTCGTCGCTATGAGGTTAGACAGACCGGTGGGGTTGGGTATTTATACGCAAAGACTGAAATAAGTTGAGACATTTTACTCAAGCATCTTATTAGAATTATCTGCACTCGATCGTTATCATGGCTGAAAGGATTGATTTTGTGAATGATTGAGATGTTGATACCATTCGGGCTTAAAGATAATCAAATATTTCATGTCGAAAGTGTTCCTAATGGTCTTGCATGCGGTTGCATTTGTCCGGAATGTCGGCAGCCTCTGATTGCAAAGAATCAGGGAGAGCGCAGGCGTCCCCATTTTTCGCACGCAAAAGATACTGAGTGTTATGATTATCATGCGATGACGTACTTACATCAGTACGCTCAGCAGCTTATAGAGTCTGAGTGCAAGATAGTACTGCCAGAGTTTTCTCATACCCCTAAAATCAAGCTCAAAGATGGTTCATCTATAACAGGTGAGACATTTACAATTCCAGAGATAGAAACTTCACTAGATAATATCCAAAGTGAGTATTCATGGAATCAATTTAGAATCGATAGTTTTGCAACTTTAAAAGGGCGTTCTTTATTTATCGAGATCACGGTTTCTCATGATAATACACCTGAAAAAATTTCAGCCATAGAAAAAGCAGAACAGCCAGCAATTGAGGTAGTTTTAACTAGCTTATATGGAACCGATGAGCTCTATGATGATAAAGCAATTCGTTCCGCCGTATTTAATTCTAAAAATGCTAAGTGGATACATCACCCCAGAGCGGTGGAGTTCTTAAAGCCATTGTATGCAAAGCTTCAAGAGGAAGCTGACAGGTTGAATTATGAGATCATTCAACGTCAAAAGGCTGAACTAGCTAGACAACGAATTGAAGAAGAAAAAGAGAGGGTTCGATTAGAAAGGCGTGAAGAAGCTAAACAACAGCTACGTTCAAAACTTGATGCAGATCTATCGTGGTTAAATAGCTTATCTAGTGAATGGATAAATGAATATGAATACTCTAAGCGTAAGCTAGTTCCCGTATTTCCTAAATGGGTTGATCTAGAAACTGTAGATTGTCTAATCGGAATAAGGGTCGATGGATATTGGATCTTCAATTGTTGTTGTGAACATTGGCAGGCGCTCATTCTCAGTTTTTTGTATAAAAATGGGATGGATAGAGCGTTTAATGCTAACGATGTGAAAAAGTTTGTTGTGAAGTTTGCTGGTATAAATGAGCATATGAACCGTCTAAACATTGCACAGTATGAAGCTAGGCAAAAAGCTTTAGCGAAAGGCTCAAAATCAAACTGGAGAGGAGCCTGGTATTTAACATGGGAGGAAAACGAAAGGATAATCTCTCCCTATTATGCCGTTTTAAGTTATTTGGAGCATTTAGTCGCTTGTGATGTTCTTAGTCGTAGCAGAGACTTAAAGTCTTTTTACTTAAAAGATTACAAACTGAATGACTATGAGTTAAGGATTAATTCTGAATCTCAAGCGGAAGAGGAGAGAAAAAGGTTACGAGAGGAGCGTGCAAGGTTATTGATTGAAGATCAAGAGCGCTTAGATAGAGAGCAAAGAAAGTTGATTGAGCGGCGTAAGGCGATAACAAAAGAGCTCCAACAAAAGCGAATCGTAGCTATGATAGAAGCGGATAAACTTGTTTTTCAAGAGCATGATGGTGAAGGTTTAAGGTGTAATAGCTGTTACTTTATCTCCCCTAACTCTACTTTAATTCGGGATGCTGAGTCTGAGTGCCCTAAATGTGGACAAGTTAGTAAATTACAACCTGAGAAGATTACAAAAGAGTACATAGAAACTGCGATTCATAGATATCGATGCAGCGTATGGCCGAGAAAGAGTTTAGAGTTATTACCTGAATGTGATTTTTGAATATATGTTCTATGATGACACTTAATAAGAAATATTAGGTTCTTCTGGGAGTATATTTCTTGCGTACGAGGCCACAGAGCGGGGAATAAAAAATTTTCGGGCTTTTAAGTCACCACCACCGGATGTTTATTCGAAGTATCCAAGTATGATTAATTGCTCTACAATAAAAACGCCCCTTTGCCCCATTAAAAATGAGGCGAAGGTTTATTGATTTTAGTGTATTAAAAGTCCTTAACGCAAGAACCACTTATATCTGGAGAAACTTTAAAGGAATTATCACCAATACTGATAACTACTGGACCAGCTTGATCCTTGTCATAAAAGGCGCAGTCTTTATCTCCTTTTCGGATGTTGTTTCCTTGAGAGTAATCGTAATACCATGAATCTTTAGTTCCTGCACCAGAGCTGAAACTTTTTTTCGGAGTGCTTTCTCCCGGTTTTAAGTTTGTGAAATTTATTCGGGACTCCGGTCTATCATGATAAGTTACGCTACCTGTTATAGAAACATTAGAGCTATTTTCCACATAAAATTTTCCTTCAGTTGACATGTTAATCCCTCGCCTTGTTTTTTGTGTGTGGTTGTTGATTACTTGTTGTACTTGAAAGTCTGACTCAAGAAGTAATACATTAAATGTAATCCAATGCGTATTAGATGGTATTACGTGTTATTACACATCAAATGTTTTGATACCATGAATGTAAGCGTTCTGATTTTTGGTGTTTAAATGTTTAAGAATCATGGTCATTTAACAAAGCCAGCAAGGTGATGCTTTACAGTCGGCAGTTTTGGTGTGAAGTTGGGAGCGCTTTGTTGGTTCTGTGGGGCACACCTTCTGGCAAGCGTTATATTTTTATTCAACATTTTTGCTCTTTTATGCGATAGTTGCATTTTATAAATCAACAAGGAGGTTGTTTGTATGGATGCTAGTTTGCTAGGTATTTTCGTCACAGTAGCGATTGCTCATTTTTTAGCTCTTCTAAGTCCAGGCCCTGATTTTGTCATCGTTGTAAAAAGTGCCATTCGAAATAGTGGAAAAAATGCTTTAGGCGTGGCATTCGGGATTGCTACAGCAAATGCGGTGTATATAGGTTTGTGTTTAATAGGCGTTGGTTCAATTTTAGCAGCTTCAGTTCCTATAATGATCACACTTAAAATTATTGGTGGTTTGTTTCTTATTTACCTTGCTGTACAAGCAATACGAGCAAGAAAAAATGCATATGAAAATATCGATATTACAGTGTCAAAAATATCTCACCAGACTACTTTTATCCGGGAATTCATCACAGGCTTTATGTCTGGGATCCTAAATCCTAAAAATCTATTATTCTATTTAAGTCTTTTCACTGTGGTGTTAACCAATGATGTAGGATTTTCTTTTAAAATTGGTTTAGGTATTTGGATGACGTTAGTTGTATTTATCTGGGATGCTGCAATTATTTCTCTCCTCTCTACACCAAAAGTAAGAAGGCAGTTTACTCGCCTAGCATATTACATTGATAAAGTGACAGGTGTTCTGTTGGGGTTAATCGGCTTTACTATCGTCAAATCGGCAATTATACGGCAGTAAAAATATAATAAATTGTGCAAGTTGCCCCTTAACACGCGGCATTTTTGGTATGGAGCTTGGTGGATTCATCGTGGCGCAACTTATGTTCGGCGTAATACTTTTGGAGAGTGTAGTGAATCAAAATGTAATCATTAGAATCGCGCAGTTAAACGAAATGTCATGGGTCAACTCTCAATATGACACGGTAGGGTTTAAGCATTCTAACTATGACAATGAGCTGATAGCTATTGCAGAGGTTAATGGCGAAAGGGTTGGGGTTGGTCGGCTGCAAAGGGTCGAGCAATCTGCTGCTGAACTCGGTGGGATATTTGTCGAGAAAGAGTATAGAGGTTTAGGCTTAGCATCCAAAATTGTCGGCTTTCTTGTTCAAAACGCTCATTCTTACGAAAAGGTTTTTTGTTTACCTTTTTCTCATTTGAGTCATTTCTACCAAAAGTTTGGTTTTGCCAGCGTGCGTATAGATGAGTTAGTACCTAGCTCGATAGCGAATAAACACCAGTGGTGCAACCACACATACGATAGTGAAACGTTGCTGTTTGTTTTACATAACCAATTAAAAATATAACAAAGCAACCAAGGTGACGGTTGCTATAGCTTAATGCCTTGTGAAGCCAGCAGATTAATTCGAGCTAAATAAGCGGCGCCGTGCATCAGATGTTTTGCAACATCAGCAGCTTGGCGGTTTTTATAATCATCTAAATAGCTGCCTTTCGCCCATGCATTGAACGCACCAAGAGCAGGGCCCGCCCAGATTTGATAGTCCATTTCACGACCCGTTTCACCGGTGTTTGACCAACGGCTAGAAAGGCCAAGGTACCAACGGAAAATCAATGCCATCTTCCGTTTAGGGTTGCCTTCGGCACGCGTAATTTGCTTTGGATCGCGCTCGTTAAAGTGCGCAACTGTGCCAGCCCAGATGTCATCGAGTGTTGAGCGAAAAACCTGAGTTTCCAGCTTATGGCGCTCGTCTGCAGGGATCGCTTCAATAGAATCATAGCGAGTGTAAATGTCATAAAGCTTATTCGCCCGCATAGGGAAGAGCGTGCCGCGTTTAACAACCTGTAACTTAACACCCATTTCAAACATGTCTGCAGCGGGAGCCATGGTGACGTCGGCCATTTCAGTGGTCGAAAGCAGTTTACGCGTATGCTCACTCGCGCCCGCTTCAATACATGCTTGGTTGACAGAGCCTGTAACAATGTAAGCTGCACCCATATTAAAGGCTGCCAGTGCCGCATCGGGTGTGCCAACACCGCCGCCAGTACCGACACGAAGCGGTGTCTTGTATTGGTATTTCGCTTGAATCTCTTCTTTTAGTGCCAAGATGGTTGGTAATAACGTCACCAGAGGGCGGTTATCGGTATGACCACCCGAATCAGCTTCAGCTGTAATATCGTCAGCCATTGGAACGAGCTGTGCTAATTCCATTTGTTCTGGTGTGATTCGACCTTCATCCACCAAACCTTGCAGCATTTTAGCAGGTGCAGGTTCCATGAATTTGCTCGCCACCTCGGTACGGCTTACTTTAGCGATAACTTTGTTAGCAATAACAATATCGCCTTTTTGATCTCGGCTTAAGCCAGCAGCGCGGTATTGTACAATTTGCGGTGTTAGGCCTAAGAACGCAGATGCCTCTACAGTACGTACTTTATGTTTTAGGAATAGCTCAACGCTGCCACGCTCAAGTGCTGGTTCGCTTGGACTGTGGATCAAGTTAAACGCGTAAGGGCCGTTAGGCAGCGCTGCTTGAATACGGTTGATCGCTTGTTCTACACGTGAAGGGATGAGCCCCGCAGCACCGAATGAACAAAGAATACCTGCTTGACCCAGTGCAATCACTAATTCTTCAGAAGAAATGCCATTCGCCATCGCACCTGCGTAGTAGGCATATTTCACGCCATGTACACGACAAAAATCACTGTCACCAAGGCTTTGTGTACCAAGTGCTGGCGCAAATGCACTGACTGGGTGTGTACTGCTAGCGCTTGCGCTATCACCAGAGGTCAGTTCTGCCTCTTGGCTTACCCCAAGCCCTTTTTCAGGGTGATTGATGACGTAGCAGCCGCGGCTGAGGTCTTTTAATACTTTAGCCATTGCTTCGGTATTGAATTGAGTGACACTTTCTTCAACTTGCCATGGCCAAGGAGAAAGCTTTTCGTTATTTAGGGTTGTTTGCGTTGTCATGTTCTAATCCTTAACTCAAGCTTCTTCGATACAAATAGCGATGTCTTTTACTTCGTAAATGCGTAGGCCGTCTTTACTCAAGTTTGCGTCACCAATAATAATGCGCTTACCGTCTTCATCTTTAATTGCTGTGATGTGTACATCGAGCGACATTTGCTTATTCAGTGGGTTGATTTGACCACGGTATTTCCATTTCACTTCCGATTGGATTTGACCAAATTTAGGTGAGCGGAAACCAGCACCAAGATCTTTGTTTAGGGCGTAGGTCTGCATTAGCTCAATAATCGCCTCAACACCTAATGAACCTGGCATAACAGGATCTTGATGGAAGTGGAACTGGAAGAACCAATCACTTGGGTCGATAGTGCGCTCAGCGTATAAGTAACCTAAGCCTTCTTTACCGCCATCACTGGTGATTTGCACGGTATCAATGAAGTTCAAGCGACCGCCAGCAAGCTGGTAGTGCGGCTGTTTTTCACCGGTTGCAGACACTGGTGCGTTGAAGTAACGGCTGGTTTTATCAAGCAAGTCAATCGTCACATCTGGCGTACGATTATTATCAACATGCCAAGGGTGGGTGACTTTACCGTTATCAAGACCAAGTTGATCTTTCAGTGCCGCGCCTTTGAAGTAACCAAATACCGCAGTACCTTGATAGAAAGGAACACCATCTGTGCTTAGCTCAAAGCTGAAGCTCTGAACGATGTTGGTGCCCATCATAACGGTTGAAAGCAGGCGAGAATCATTAACGATGGTTTTACCGCGTAAATCAACCTTACGTAGTATCTTGCCGCTTCCATCAAGGTTACGGAAGAATAGCTCTTCACCTGGGAAGCCAAGGGTTGTACCCATATAACCAGAGATAAAGCCATTTGGCTGCAGAGAAATCTCCATCAATACCGAATAAGGCATCAATGTTTGATGGCTGTTTTCGTCAAAGTACCATGCGTTTTCAGGCACTTCGTATTCTGCAATACATGATGATGGTGTTTTGAAATCACCACGTGTGCCATTAACTTCAATAACACGAGTCGTCAGCTGCAAATCACCACATGGAGTACGAGGTGGGATCATTCCGCGGTAAATTGAGAAGTCAGGGCCGAAACATTTTTCAATATCACCCGTTGCAAATTCAAACATGTGGTACGGCGTAAACGGTACTGTGTCTGGGGTGCGATTCGGGTAGTCAGGCGTAATCGGTGCTTCTACGTGTTGTAGCGGGATCACACCTTTATTGGTCGCGGTTGCTAAATCAGGGATTTGCGCCATCAGCGGGGCATTCGCCGATGCTGCTTTGCTCACATTCGCTTTTGGTGTACTTGTAACTTCAACGTCAAGTGCTACTTCAACTTGTGCTGGCGAATCCTCGACAACGTAATCAGATGAGCTAAGGTAACGTGTACATTCCTCTTCTTCACGGATCATCACACCAAGATTTTGGAAATCCACCACGACTTTGCCATCAAGCAGTATATCGATATTGGCTTTGGCATATGGGCGAGGGCTCAAACCAATTTCTGTCACTTCCATACGGTAAGTTAATACCGCAGATTGTGGCAGTACTTGACCACGACAACGTACTTTTTGTGGCGCGTTTTCAAGCGGCTGGAATCGACCATTTTGTACTTGGGTGTGCATACCTAGGTACATCATGTAGAACTGGAGTAATTGACCACAACCTTCTGCCATTAAAGATCCTGCCATTACGGAGTCGTCTTTAAAATGACAAGGGAAGTACCAGTGTTCAGGTTCTAGTTGTTTATGACCTTCGATCAAGCCAAGTCCCCACGCACCACCTTGTGGTTCAACGCGGCTTACTTGCTCAATCATCATGAATTTTTCAGAACTAAAGCACAATGAAGGTTGGTGGCGATCAGAGATATGACTGTCACCAAAACAACCCGCAATGTTGGCGCTTAGCAAGTGATGCAGCGTGTGGTAGTCGAACTGTGTTTTCTGGCAATGCAGTAACGGATTAAAGTGCTGCTTCATTGCTAGGTTGCGTGCTTTGATTTCGTCTTCAGTGCGGATAACGCCTTTACCGTCAGCAAGTTCTTCATCGGTGAAGAAACCTGCACAGCCGTTATCCATTTTCAGGATCATCTTATCGCCAACAAAACATTCGTACGAGAAGAAGAACAGCAAGGTATCGCCATTACGGGCGAAGTGATTAATCGAGATGTCGTAACGTAGTGTGTCACCACCACGCGGTAAATCACCAAGGAAGGTCAGGGTACAATCGAGCAGGCGGTATACACGCTCGCCTTTGTTTTCAAAGTCGATACCTAAGTAGCTGATCAGCATTAAATCACATTGACCAGATTCAACGGCAACCGCCCAAGGGATTTGGCCATCAACCAAGTAAGGCGCATCGACAGGAATATCGTATTCCGTTGTCATGGTACTTGGTTTGTATTCAAGCATAGTCGCGTCAAGTTTCGTGACACGAGAAACCAAGAGGTAATCTGTGGTTGGCAGCCTTACACGACGTGAGTAGTTGTCGATAATGGCATAGTCTGGGCCAAAGACATTGGCGATATCACCTTCAGCGTATTCAACCAAATCATCGTAATCCCAAATGCATGGTTTACGGATTGGTTTGACTGGTGCTGCATACACGTTTACCGGTTGCGCGACAGCTTGTGTTGTTGTTTGTGCTAGGTCAGATACAGGCGCAGGTTGTGGGTTATAACCCGCTTCCATTTGTGCTGTCACTTCGTTCAATTGCGCTTTTAATAAAGCGTCAGCCATCTTCAAACCTTGTTCACGATTTTGTAAGAAGGCTTGGTGAACTTGTTGAGCAAGTCGTTGGTTTTCGATAAATGCCGCTTGCTGCGATGATGCAGGGCTGTTTGTCTGAGTATTCTGGCTGTTATTAGCGGATAGGACGTTGGTCATATTGCTTGGAATTCCTGTAATCGGCGCTTGGCGTGTTGTGGCCAAAATCGGGGATACGGATGGTTGCGAAGGCGCAATAGGGTTGAACACTGGCTTATGCGGTTTAATTCGCGGTGCAGTATTGGCCACTTTTTGTTGGATAGACGCTATCTCTGCGAGTTCGGCACTGACTATGTGTTGGTAAATGTCACGGCCACCAAGCGTTACTTGCTTGATGAGCTGGCGTTTATTGTCGTTTGCCAGTTCATTGCTTAGGCGAGTGTTTAACGCTTGCGTTTCGGCTTGCGACTGCGAAACGAGCAGTTGCGAACACTGGTTTTCGCTCACACTGGTAACAATGGCTGCTTTGGTCGGCTCGTGCGTTGCTGTGTGATTTAATGTAATTAAACCATGCAGTAAGCTCGCCATGCCTGAAGCGGCAAAGCTATGACCTAAACGTTGATTGGCGTATGTAGGTTTAACGGTGTGCAGTGGTAACTGTAATGCCTCAGTGCTGTTTGGGGCTTGGTTAATTTCCAATACCTTGATGGCAGAGACTGGTACACCCGTTGATGTTAACAAGCGATCCGTGACAGTGTGACTTTGACTGGTAGCACTAAAGCCTGATGCTGTGATTTCACCGTATGAGTGCGAGTCAGAGTTAGAATCAGAACTTGCATCTGTCAGTACGACAGCGCCAGCACCTTCACCGACGTGCCAACCTGAATCTTGTACTGTGTTGGCAATAGGGCGAATGCTGTTTTTCAAGATCACTTGCTCAGCACTGCCACTTAAATCAACCGCGGCGATTACAACAGCATCAAGCGATTCTTGGCTCATGAGGTTTTCAGCCACATCAATACAACGAGCGACAGATTGCTCGGCAGCAGAAATGGTGAAAGCAGGACCGTTAAAATCCCATAGCGACGCAATACGTGACGCCATGATGTTGCCGATGAAGCTGGTGTACTGGTTCAGCTTGGCTGCATCCAACACACTGTCCATTGCAATGGCTTCAAGTGATTCATATTCTGATTCTGTCAGCGTAACGCCCATGTTCGCAAGGCTGTCAGCAAGCTGAGTATGCAGGTTTACGCGTCCACGGAACTGATGCATTTCAAGCTCAGTTTCCATTGCAACTAATACGGCAACTTTCTGGCCTGGTGCTAGCTTGGCATCACGAATGGCTTCATCGGCGACTTTCATCAACAAGAGTTGCTGTGAGATTAAGCGATCGTCTTCGTTTGGCGGCACTTTAAAGCGCAAGAAATCCAATTCAAACTGATCGATATAAGCGCCATGTGGGATAGTCGGTAGACCAAATTGGCTTAATAGCTCAGGGTGTTGGTCTAAACCTTTCCAGCGTTTCTTCGGTAAGGCAACAAATGCATTTTCATTATGTTGAATCGCATGGCTAAGGGCATTAATGGTTTTTAATGATCCGAAGTGCGAAGCAAGACCTGTCACTTTTAGTGCTGTTGAGTGACGCGGTAATGAATTGGCTTCTGAAACTGCCGTTTTCTCCGCTGAGCCTGTTGTTGAGCGTGTTGTCGACTGTGCGTCTGAATAGGCTTCAAGTAACAGGTGAGCATTACAGCCACCAAAACCAAAGACTGAAACGCCAGCGCGACGTTCAGGATTGCCTGTTTTATCTGGCCAAGGTTGCACTTGGGTTGGCAGCGTTTGAGCACCAAATAAACCTTCAGGTGATGACAGAGGCTCTGACAGGTTAATACTTGGTGGGAGCACGCCTTCTTTCATTGCAAAGATCATTTTCATGATCCCCGGCATGCCAGCGGCGGTGAGTAAGTGACCTAAATTTGATTTCGCTGAACCAATCAAAGGTACTTGGCTACCGTTGAGTTTGTCAGCAAAGAAACGCTCCATTGAGGTTAACTCAACTTTGTCACCCAAAGGGGTACCTGTTGCGTGACACTCAATCACTTCAATACTTTCTGGTGACAAGTTTGTGGCTTCATAAGCGCGCTCAAAGGCTTGTACCTGACCTTTGCTATTTGGGCTTAACACAAACTGACCACGACCATCATTCGATAGGCCAATGCCACTGACAACAGCATAAATATGGTCGCCATCGCGCTCGGCGTCTTCTAGGCGTTTTAGTACTAAGACACCAGCACCTTCACCGGCGAACAAGCCTTTACTGTTGCTATCAAAAGGAACAGAAACACCGTGATCTGGGTAGGCGTGGAAAATTGAGAAGCCCATATTGATGAAGAATGGGTCAGCGCCAGAAACTGCACCCGCCAGCATCATGTCGGCTTTGCCTGTACTGAGGTAATCACAAGCCAGTTTTAAAGAATAAACTGAACTAGCACAAGCCGCATCTAGACTTAGCTGGGCACGACCAAGGCCAAGCGCATCAGCCACAATTTTTGATGCGTTGTGTGCAGCAGCACCATTGGCAGTATTTAAAACGTGCGGCTGTTCGTTTGATGGCAACAATGAAAACTGTGGGTTAGCCAGTTTGTCTTGTAGCGCTTTCTCTACGGCTGAGTGATAGAGCGGCAGGAACAAATCATTTGAATGCGTTGTCGGGAATGATAACGCCCCCATGATAACGCCAGTACGTTCAAGTACATCGGCATCAAGTGCAATGCCAGCGTCTAATAGAGCCTTACGGCTGGTATCTAGCGCCCATAAGAAGCTATCGTCTAAGCCATTGAAATAATCAGTGGGTAAACGGTAGCCATTAGGATCAAAGGCGAAGTTTTCGATGTAGCCGCCTTTATCACAGTAAAAGCGGTCTGATTCACCTTGTTGGCCTTGATAAGCGTCTGGGTTTGCACCTAGCTTTTCAGGACGTAATGTTGTGCGCGAATCTTTTTTATCCAGTAGATTGTTCCAAAAATCCTTTGGCGTATCGGCATCCGGATACTGATTGGCGAGGCCAACAATTGCGATTTTTGCCGCCTTGTTAGCCGAATGGTGTTGAGAACTCATACTGGCTCTCCTTGTGTCTGAACTGAAGATTGAGCATCTGAAGCGGCGAGTTGGCAGACAAGGCCGTCAACTAATGGCGAAATAGATAAAGGCACCTGCTGGGTGATCAACTGAGCGATGCATTTCAATAAGGTTTGAATGTCATCACCGCCTTTAGCATTAGTTGCCACAGCAAGGCTATCTGTCACTTTATCTGCACGATTGATCTTATCGATTAAGGTACTGGTTTGGCGGTCAGCGCCTAACTCGATGAACAAACGCGCGCCGTGTTCACGCGCTGCACGAATGAGCGAAGTAAAATCAAGCGTTGAACAAAAAGTATCGGCAATAGATGTCGCAATACTTTGTCTATCTATACTCACTGGCTGATTAGCGTTTTGTGGCAGTAACTCTGCTGCGCTAATAAAACGAATATGGTGCGGGAGCGCATCACATAACGGCTGATTATAAAAATCAGTGACTTGAGCATGCTGGCTTAAAGCCGGTGTAGTATGCATAGCCGTCACGCGGTTAGAGGCAATACCACGTTTACCCAGTTGCTTGAGTAGGGCACGGCAGTTTTGTTCGCAGCCCGCAAGGATGCAGGTATCACCTTGGATAATGGCAAGGTAAGCACGAGGGAACTCAGGTAACAAAGCTTCGATTGCTGCGGGTTCACTGCGGACAAGGAAGCTATTCCATGTGATTTCTTCGTCTTGATTGAGTTGCCATACCTCACGTACTGCCGTTAATTCCCCCGATATTGCGGTGGTGAAAATCGGGCTCGTTTGGGTCATCTCAATCAAAGCATGAGGATTACGCCACACGCCTAAGCTGGCCCACATAGAGGCTTCACCTTTGGAATAACCCAGGGCAAAGTCAGGCTTGACCGAAAAAGAGTCACACAGTAGTTGAGTCAGTATGTAACTGCTTCCAACACCTGCAATAGCAAGCTCACTAAGTGTCATCTCTTGGGAGGAATTCCCAGCCTTTTCATTGCTAGTCGCCGCGTAGGTTTTATCCGCTTGCAGCATTTCCTTGAGATTACCTTCACGCTCTAAACGAGCGTAAAGCTCTGGGAAATACTGGTAAAAATCACGCAGCATGCCCGGGTAGACTGTGCCTACTCCTGGGTAAACAAAGGCCACTTTACCTCGGCTATCAGGTGCTGGCGAAAAGTAGCTACCCGCAGGGGTTTTGTAGTCGGTTTGTTCTGCAATGATGTTGGGTAACACCTTTGTTAGCGCGTTGATTTCTAACAATACAGCAGCTGTTGAAGTGCCTTGCAACACAATGGTTAATTGTGCTGCTGGTGGCTGTGTTGCTTTTAGTTGGATAGATAGCGCTTGAAAACGCACCAAGTTTTGATGCATTAATTCAATTAAAGCGGCTGAACTTAATACTGAATCAGAGCCTAAGTTCTGGCTGAGCTCAGTGATCTTTATTGATAGTTCCGCGAGCTTGGCTGATAGCTCAGTCTCTGTATTTCCCGTAATAATGAAAAATAAACGAGAGGTATCGAGCAGCGGTTTCGCTTCTTTTAAGCCTGTCGCTTGGGTTAAAACCAGGCTAGTGCTGTTTGCTTGGTTTTCAGTAAAGGAGAGATTTTCAGCAGTAAAGCTCAAGCTAGCAACCCGTGCTCTGTTTGGTTCAGTAAACCAATAGTGGCAATCATCACCATCGACTTGCTTATGTCGAGGTTGCTGACGTCGTGCAGCAATGTCATCAATAAGCTGGTACAGCGCTGAAAATTGCTCCGTCGCCGTTGATGCGGTAGATGTTTGCTTGATGCTAACGTCATCAGGTTGGCGGCGTGATTGCTCAATGGCAAGCGGTAAACTTGCCGCTACGCCTGATAAGTAAGCATGTGGATGGATACGATTTTGAGCTGCGGTTAAGCCAGCCATTAACACAATCGAACGACCCGACTGAGAGGTTAATGCCACCGCTTTACCTTGGTTAACTACCTGAATAGCAGTATTCAGTGTGGCAGTAAAATCGTCAGAAAGTTTGATGTTTTCAATCATTAATGACGAAGGTAAAAGGTTGGCAGAAAGCCCAGCGCGAGGCTGGGCTAAAAGAGCGATGCGCAATGGCATCGCTTTATTAATAGAAGAGTCAGCCACTATGACAGAAGCTCCTTTTCTGATTGGGTTTTCACCAAAAATGCCTCATTGAGGGTTTTGCTGATGGTCACTTTAGCCCCTTTCATTACGGCACTTAGGCGTCCATCTTGGTGGTATAACGCAATATTGGCTTGTAGCGAACGGGCTGTGCTTTTAATCACTTCCAGCTCAATCCAGCCGCAGTCACCAGACTGCATTGGTGCATACGAAACAAACTCGCCAATAGCAGATGGCAGGCTTGCAGAACCGTATCTCAATCTTGCCCATACCAACATAGCTTGTAGTAAGCAGTCTTCCGCGAACGGTTGGCTACCACCAGCATGTTGCGTTGGAATAAACGCACCACAATCGCTATCAGAGATATCGGGTAACTGACATTTAGCCACTAAACCGTGATCGTCAAAACGTGTTACAGATTGAATACCTTGCAAGCGAGGCCCATGAAATAGGGTGCCATTGCTGTATAAGTCATTCGCAGTGGTTACAGGTTTTGCTGAATCGGCGGTAAACGTTTTATTGCTGTCTAGTTCCGCATACTCACTATCAAGAACAAGTTGTGCCTGATACTGAGGGCGACCGTTGCAGCTAATTAACGCTTTCCACTCTTCTGTCACTTTGGCATCAGGTGAAATATTCAATGTGAGTGTTTGCACATCATCATTTTCAAAAATCACACCTTTAAGCAGCTTGTAGTTGCGAACGCTAACGTTCGCTCCTAACAATTGCTGTGCTGCTTCACGCATCCATTGAATGGCACATACCGTTGGCAACACAGGGTTGCCAGCGATACAGTGGTCCTTGACGAAAGGCATCGCTTTCGGGTCAAGGTCGCGTGTTACAGTGATGCTTGTATTCAGCGGACTCTGTGCTAACTGCATAGACTCCGCATTAGGCTTTTTTACAGCATTCTCCTTGTTATCAGCACCTTGCATACTTGTGCCGACAAGCAATTGAATACCTGTTTCATTGAGTAGTTGGTTGCTGAATAGATCGGCACCTGCTTGTAGTGGAATAACGTACACACCACGATCAGTGAACATCTTCTTCAGTGCTGGATTTACCATGCCACCATCCCAAGGCCCCCAGTTGAAGCTCATAACTTTCGCTTCAGGATGACGGGCAGAGAATTGCAGCGCTACTTTGTTCAAAATGTCGTTAGACATTGCGTAGTCACTTTGGCCGATATTGCCGTAGAAACTTGCCGCCGATGAGAACATTGCGACTAGTTTTAGTTTGCTGTTATCAATCGCGCTAAGTACTGCTTTTAAACCACCCACTTTGGTGCCGTAAACAAGATTTAACTCATCTAGGGTTTTATCTTGGATATGTTTATCAGCAAGCACTCCCGCGCCGTGGATCAAGCCAGTAATACCGTCGATTTTCGACAGTGTATTGGCCACAGACTCACTGTTAGATACATCAAGGCTGATGTATTCAGCAGTTGCACCAACGGCTTTAAATGCAGAAAGAGCAGTGTTAATTTCGAGGCTACTTAATACTGGGCGAAGTAGGGCATCGACTTTCCTTGGTGTTGGCTTATCACCTAATGATTGAAGGTGGCGAATTGCCGCTGACTTCAATTCATTTTCTTCCTTACCTTGAACCCATTCTGGCAATTCTGATGCAGTAATGTGTTTACTACGACCAGCAAGAATGAAATGTGATTGGCATTGTTTGGCAAGTGAAAGTGCACATTCAAACGTCACGCCTTTAGCGCCACCAGTAACGAGCACTTTGTCGTTTTTGGTTAGCTTAGCCGCTGCGTTTTTGGTCGCGGCTTGACCTGCTTCAACAGCAATCAAAGTCGAACGAACTGTGTTTTCATCTACCAAGTTAAAGCCAACTTCTACTGCTTGAGTATTAATATCGAATAACTCAGCGTAGATAGCTTCTGCAAGGTGGCGTGCATCCAATACTGGCGCTGCATCAATTGCACGGCAGAATACATTTTGCCACTCATGGCTTAGGGTTTTGGTTAAACCAGCAAGTGCTGCTTGGTTGAGTTCTGCTGTTGCTAGTTGTGCTGCATCCGCATAACCAAAACCACCATCAATGCGACTTACCGTGAAGAACACGCGACGGCCTGTTGAGTTTGAATTGTTTAATTGGCTGTTAAGTAATTTGGCAAATAAGAATGCAACGTCGATATTGGCCTTTGCATCATCATTTAGGGCAATACTTGTTGTGTCTTTTGCTTCTGAGTGCGGTTGAAGGTGAATAAAACCAGCAATCTCTTGCTGTTCTTTTTCGATATCAGCAATAACCGCAGTGATGCTTGCGTCATCAATACTTGCTAAGTCGTAGCTTTTGATTTCAGTGCTTAGCGGTGATGCGGCAGATAGTGGACTGCGAACAACAGCGACTTGTAAGCCATTTGCCGTTAATTTCTCTGCTAGAACACCAGCGTTGTGACCATCATCGGTGATCACAACACATGCATTTTGAGCGAAACAGTCTGATAGTTTATCTACCGCTGGTAACTTTTTTAGCGCTACCTCGTTATGCGGAGGAAGATCGGCGTTTGCTGTTGAAATCGATGCAGTTTCAGTCGCGACTGGTGCTGATGCGTTAGCACTAGAAGAGTCCGCAGTAAGCTTACTTTGCATATAGGTAACGATTTCACCGAGTGTACGGCACTCAGCTAGATCTTCTGGATTCAGCTCTGGCAGTGAAGGCAATTGGTCTTGCACTGTCCCTAGAATTTCAACGCGCTTGATAGAGTCGATACCAAGGTCAGCTTCCATATCCATAGCAAGGTCAAGCATTTCTGCAGGGTAACCCGTCTTATCAGCCACAACTTCTAGCATGGTGCTTTGCACGTGTGCGGCATCTAAACCGCTAGATGCGACTGTTGGAGTAGCTACTGACGCATCCACAGCTGTTACTGATGAAGCAGCAGGTAGTTTACTGTTCATGTAATCCACGATTTCGCCAAGCGTACGGCACTCAGCTAGATCTTCTGGATTAAGCTCTGGTAGTGAAGGCAACTGGTCTTGCACTGTCCCTAGAATTTCAACGCGCTTGATAGAGTCGATACCAAGATCTGCTTCCATGTCCATTGCAAGGTCTAGCATTTCAGTAGGGTAGCCTGTTTTATCAGCTACAACTTCAAGCATGGTTGTTTGCACTTGTGCCGCGTCTAAAGCGCTAGATGCGGCTACAGGAGCCACTGTTGCAGATGCTGTTGTTACCGATGAAGGAACAGAAACAGCAGGTAATTTGCTATTCATGTAATCAACGATTTCGCCAAGCGTACGGCACTCAGCTAAGTCTTCTGGATTCAGCTCTGGCAGTGAAGGTAGTTGGTCTTGCACTGTCCCTAGAATTTCAACGCGCTTGATAGAGTCGATACCAAGGTCTGCTTCCATATCCATGCCAAGATCTAGCATTTCAGTTGGGTAACCTGTTTTATCGGCTACAACGTCTAGCATGGTGGTTTGAACTTGCGCGGCATCTAAACCGCTAGATGCGGTTATTGAAGCGACTGTTGAAGCTGCAACTGGCGCAGCCGCTACATTGGCCACAGACACTGGGGCAGAAACAGCAGCTAGCTTACTATTCATGTAATCAACGATTTCACCAAGTGTACGGCACTCAGCTAAATCTTCAGGGTTCAGTTCTGGCAGTGTTGGCAGTTGATCTTGCACTGTTCCTAGAATTTCAACGCGCTTGATAGAGTCGATACCAAGGTCTGCTTCCATATCCATTTCTAGATCAAGCATTTCAGTTGGGTAACCGGTTTTATCCGCTACAACCTCTAGCATGGTGTTTTGTACTTGCTCTGCGCCTAAGCTGCTAGCGCTTTGAGCTGGTGTAGCTTGAACAGGTGCTGCTGTTGTTGTAGATGCCGCGCTTGCTGGCATTTTGCTATTCATATAGCTAACAATTTCAGCAAGTGTGCGACACTCAGCCAGATCTTCAGGGTTCAGTTCTGGCAGGTTAGGTAGTTCGTATTGAACTGTGCCTAAAATCTCAACGCGCTTGATAGAATCGATGCCTAGGTCGGCTTCCATATCCATATCTAGATCAAGCATTTCAGTTGGGTAGCCCGTTTTTTCAGCAACAACATCGAGCATTACTTTTTCAGGGTTTGCTGCGGGTGCGGATACCGTGATTTGCGGTGCAGCCGCTGATTGCATGGTGGCAGATAGCGACGGTGCTTGAGCAGGTACTACCGTTTGTTGAGCAGCAGGTTTTGGTGCAGTTGCTTTAGGTCTTGGTGCTTCTGAAGCTGCAACTGTGTTTACTTTCGGTTCAGCTTTAACAACTGGCGCAGACGCTGCTGATACAGAGACTGCTGGCGCTGTGATTGTCTGAGTTTGAGCCACAGGCTGAGCTGTAGCGACTGCTTGTACAGGCGCTTGAGCTGGAACGCGTGCAACTGGCTGTGTTGATACCATACCTAATGCTGCATTGTTGCTGTTTGCTTGCAGTGAAAGGTAGTTAGCGTGTGCTTTTAAGGTATCCGCTTGATGCTGGTGGAAGAGTTCCATTGAGCGCTGTAGGCTTTCTGGAATGGCAATGCCGGCAGCTGCCATTTTCGCTTGCTCTGTCATGAGTGCCGCGAAGGTATCGCCGTACTGCTGAGGGATAGCAAGGAATTGCTGATGAAGATCAGCAGCTTGTTGTTGTGCGTTGAAGAATGCCGTTAATGAATCATCACTTACTGAAGTAAATGCTGATGTAGTAGCAGGCGCTGTTGCATGCTGCTGAGCTTGTATTTGTGCTGGCACTGACGTGACAGGTGCTGAGTTTACAGCCGTATCTGCTACTGAAACAGGCACTTTCACTTCGCGGATTTCGGTTTTAATGATTTCTTTTTCCACAATCTTCTCTACCACTTTTTCAACTTCAACAATTTCAGTGAGTGGGGCAATTGCGCCAGTTGCTAACGATTTCGCCATTTTCTTGCGAGTCGCATCACTGATGTAGTTGGTTGCATGAAGCTTAATGTTCATTGGCGATGCAGCTGCTGGTGCTGCAATTTCCGCTTGGTAAGGGTCAATCGTATTTAACGAGACACCAGCAACGGCCAGTTGTACTGCGGCTAAACGTAACTGCTGATCGCTGTCACCTTTAGGGTTTGGGTTTAGGCTGATGGTGCATAACTCATCAGACTTAGCTTGCAGTGTTTTCTCAACCAGTTTTTGCAGGATATTCTTCGGCCCGAACTCAACGAATACACGTGCACCCGCTTGATACATGGCTTCTAACTGAGTACTGAAACGAACAGATTGCAGCATGTGCTGTTTGAAGGCTTTCTTAATCGCTTTGCCATCTTTCTTATGCAGTTCACCTGTTGCATTTGAATACAAAGGTAAAGCGGGTGCAGTGAACGATGCTTTATCGATTGCAGCGGCAAATGGCTTTTGGGCGTGAGCAACCAAAGGCGTGTGGAATGCGCCCGAAACAGGCAGTGAAATCGCTTTGAATCCTTGCTCTGTCAATGCTTTTGCTGCTTGCTGTGCGCCAACTGTAGGGCCTGCAATCACAAGCTGACTTGGTGCATTGTAGTTCGCAATGCTGACGCCTTCGAAGGCACTGATACACTTTTCAACATCGGCAAGCTTGTCGGCATCAAGGATAACGGCGTACATAGTGCCGCTATCGCCTTCAGCAGGCTTAGCAGCCATCGCATTACCGCGCTCAAAAGCGAGCTTGTAGTAATCGTCTTGCGAAATAACACCAGATGCGCATAAAGCACTGAGTTCACCAAAGCTGTGGCCAGCAACCATGTCGGCTATAAAACCTGCTTGTGTCATCAGGTCGAATTGACCCATAGACATCACACCGATTGCGCTTTGTGCGTTGGCGGTATTGGTAAGTGTCGCTTCTTGAGCTGCCACATCTTCTTTGCTGAAGGCTGGAACAGGGAATAGCACTTGAGAAAGAACGGTTTTATTGTTCTGACCAAACACCTGATCGGCATTAGCTAACTGGTTACGCATTTCAGGGTAGTAACATGCCAGTTCACGGCCCATATTCAGGTATTGTGAACCTTGACCGGCAAATAATGCTGCCACTTTGCCAGTTTGCTTGTCACCAACCAGTGCTGAAGCACGGTAGCTAGTACCGTTTGGCAGTTGCCATTGTGTTGTATCTTGTTTTTCTAGCTGTGATAAGGCTTGAGTCAGCAATGTTTGTAGCTCATCGACGGATTTCGCCACTAAGCCTAAACGTGCATCACCCGCTGCAATTTCACGCAGGCCATGTGTTTTAGCTAACGCAGTCAGTGCTGTGTCATCCGTTTGAACAAGTTTGATGTGTTCTTTGAGCTCAGCAATCAGGGCATCACGGGTTGGTGCATTAAACAGGAGTGTTTGAGCAACTTCACGTTGGCGGTATTGGTCGTCACGTTGGTGTTCAGATGTGTACTCTTCAAGCACGACGTGGAAGTTTGTGCCACCAAAGCCGAAAGAGCTGATACCTGCACGACGTGGTGTACCGTCAACACGTTGCATCCAAGGACGCATTTCTGTGTTGAGGTAGAAAGGCGAGTCTTCGATATTTAGTTTCGGGTTTGGCTTAGAAACATTAATTGTTGGCGGTAGAACTTTATGGTGAAGGGCTAGGGCAGCTTTGATTAAACCCGCTGTACCTGCTGTTGATTTAGTATGACCAATTTGAGACTTCACAGAGCCTAATGCAATATGTTGCTTTTGGTCATTACCTTCACTAAAGACAGAATTCAACCCGTTGAATTCTGCAACATCACCTGCTGCTGTACCTGTACCGTGAGCTTCTAATAAGCCCAGCGTTTGAGGTGCAAAACCTGCATCATCGTAAGCGCGTTTAAGCGCTTTGGCTTGGCCTTCAGGGCGCGGTGCATAAATACTTTTGAATTTACCGTCAGATGATGCGCCAACACCTTTGATTACTGAGTAAATACGGTCGCCATCACGCTCTGCATCTTCAAGTCGTTTCAACGCGACCATACCGATGCCTTCACCAATCATCATACCTTTTGAATCGATATCAAAAGGTTGGATAGTTTCGTTAGTGGTGAAAGCGGGGGTTTTTGAAAAGCTCATGTACATGGTTGGTGAGTTATCGGTACACACACCACCTGTGATCATCATTTCACTGCGACCGTCAACAAGCTCACCTAACGCCATACGAAGTGCTGCAAGCGAGCCTGCACATGCCGCATCAACCACGCAGTTAATACCACCTAAATCGAAGCGGTTAGCAATACGACCCGCAATAACGTTACCGAGCGAGCCTGGGAACGAGTTTTCTTCCCAATGGATGTACTGATCTTGGAACTTTTTGATCAGCATTTCGCTGTCTTGCTCGTTGATGCCACTGCTAGCGAAGACTTTCTTCAGAACAGGGTATTGCAAACGTGCATTTAGGCTTTGGCTGATTTTTTGTCCGCCACCTACACCTAAAGTAATACCAATTTTATCGCGGTCGTAACCTTCAGGCAGTTTTGCATCGGCTAATACTTCTTTTGCCACAATCAGTGATAGCAGCTGTGACGTATCTGTTAGTTCTAGAATATTTGGCGGAAGACCAAACTCCATAGGGTTGAAATCGACTTCAGGTATGAAGCCACCACGTTTACAGTAAGACTTATCTGGCGTGCTTTTGTTTGCATCGTAATAGTCTTCAGGGCGCCAGTGCGTGTCTGGAACTTCTGTAATCGCATCAATTTTTTCACTAATCAAATCCCAGAACTTATTTAAGTAACGAGAGTTAGCAAAAATGCTCGCCATGCCAACAATAGCAACAGGCATGTCTTTTAAGCGTTTATTGAGTCGCTGATTTTCTTGCGATTCAGATGTGGTTTTTGGGGGTTGGCTCATTATGAGTCTCCGCTCAGCACTGAGGTAAGCACGAAGATGCGCTTATAAAAAAATAAGTAGAGGCAGGATAGTGCCAAGATGAAGAGTGAGTAGACAACTGCATGTTAAAACGCAGGTGTTTTATCAGTTTGACAAGGCAATGTTGTCAGGTAATCCATAGTGCTCGTATCCATTACTATCCTGTAGAGCAGCAGCGTTATGCATCTTGTGGAATTTAGATTCCACTGCAATGTTTATCGCTGAATCAGTCAATGGTTGAGCAGCCTACCCGAGGCGGATAGTGGTTACAATCGCCTGAGTAAGAGGTTGGATCTCTTCAGACCAGTTCAGATTTATTAATTCCTGTATTTTGTAATGATATTTACCTTAACTTATTGATATTAAAGCTAGCGCTGGGGTTTTTTGGTGTAAATACTCGATTTTTCATACTTTAGTGATCTGCGTAACATTTTGTGAAAAAAAGTTTTATTGCTCCTTGTGTGGTGAGGGTTTGATGTGATGGATTATAAATTTTATTGGTCAGTCGTCTGACCTGTGCTATGTTGGGTTGTCGACCTGTTACTGAGTTGTTTTGACGACACAGTGACGTATAATACATACTACAAATTTTACTTGGACTGATTGGAATTGACGCTGAAAAATACGGTGGACTTATGGTTTCTCGCATTACCAACAATGCATAAAAATGTAGAAGCTTTTTCCTCTACGGTGGCAATTGATCATTCCTATTTGATTCATCAAGCTTGCCCTTTACTTAACGAAGAAGAGTTAGCCAAAGCGATGCGCTACCGACAGCCTTTGGCACGTATGCACGCCATTTACATACGTGCATTTCTTCGTGTAACCCTGTCTCGTTATGCGCGTATACTTCCTCACGAATGGTGTTTTGAATATGGCGAGCAAGGCAAACCGAATTTGTGTAAAACACAGCGTCAGCAAACAGGCTTGGTCTTTAATTTAAGCCATAGTGGTGATCAAGTATTGCTGGCTGTTACGCAAACGGCAGATCAAGAGATAGAGCTAGGCGTTGATATCGAGTGTGAAAGAGAAGAGCTGTCTATTAGCACTATCATGGAAAATTACTTTCAACCACAAGAAATAAAATCATTAATGCAGTTGGAGCTGAGCGATCAGCGCCGACGTTTCTTTGATTTGTGGGTGCTTAAAGAGTCGTATATTAAAGCGACAGGGCTTGGGCTTGCTCAATCGTTAAAATCATTTGGTTTTGATTTTTCTTTAAGCAATAAACAGCTGCTATCACTTTTCGATGAAAAACCGGCGAGTGAACAATCACTCGAAATAGTGACGGGTATTGTGGTAAATACATTGGAAGGCTGTGTGGGGGAAGGCAGTGCAGGTGAAGACACATGCTTTGATTACAGTGAGCAAGCGGGAGGGCAAGTATGGTCCATATTTTTAGGGCGTTTGTCAGCAAGCTATCGTTTTGGCTTGATGGTGAAAGGACGTAAATTGGATGTGTCTTCTATTTACGCCCGTAGAGTTTCTCTAGTGAGTGTACTCAATGATTAGGTTGCTGTGCCTTCATTGCCAATCGTAAAGCAACTTGTTTTTAAATCTTGTCTCTAAACCATAGATGCCATGCTATCAAGCAAATCTTGTGGGATCGGTTGTAGATGCTTTTGCTTGTTTAAACAGATCATTTCAATATCGCCAATCACGGCGGCGCGTGTAGCGTTAGGGCGCCATAATTCTTGTCGCCACAGGGTTTTGTATTTTCCATCTAGCGTAACGCTGGTGCGAATATCGCAAACTTCTGCAAATTCAACACCATCTTGAAAGATCATATTGGCTTTATACACAGCGAAACCAAGGCCATGCTCATTCCATAAGGTTGCGAGTCTATCGCTGTCGATAATGTGCTCACGAGCTCGTTCAAAATACTTCAAGAAGTTTGGGTGATAAACAACACCTGAATGATCGGTATCTTCGTAATAAATTTGTACAGGATGATGATGAATAGTTGTCATTGTTCAGGGTGTCTCGATTAAGTTGTTTTTGTGGATGCTGCCAAGCACTCTAATAAGCAAGACACTCTACATGACTGTATTTGTAAATTTAATTGGTTTTGAACTGGTCATAGCAGCGGGAAGCCTTGTCTGGGTATTAGACTTGAGCAACTAGCACTCAAGGATCCAACCAATGGCAAGAGCTTGTAGGGTAACAGCCATGTTCATCACGAAAGAGGTTATGGTAGCCCTAAAACGTTTCGTATTCTTAAGTTTGAAGAAGGGAGTCCATGTCATTCGTTAGGCTTCTAGGAGGTTTCTACTATGTCTGGTGAGTTAATACTGTTAAGAGGCTTATTTCGAGGTAGTTACCACTGGGGTGATTTTCCTAAGCGATTACACAGCACTTTTCCAGAATTTGTAGTTACTTGCATTGATATTCCAGGCAATGGTTATTTGTCTTCGGAAGTGTCACCAACGACTATTTCCGGAATGGTTGAAAGCGTCAGGAAACAGCGTAGTGGCAAAGGTAAAGCGTATATTTTGGCTGTTTCAATGGGCGGTATGATAGGACTAAAGTGGGCAGAGCTTTACCCAGAAGAAATTGAGTCTGTGATCTGTGTAAATACGAGCGCAAAGGGCTATAGCCCTTTCTACGAAAGGCTGTTGCCCCGAAATTACCTAAAGATTGTAAAGGCTCTAGTTTCGAGACCGTACAATCGAGAGGCGGTAATTTATCAAATGGTATCAAACCAGCCTTTCAACCTAACTACCGTAAACGAATGGGCAAACTATAATAAAAAGTATCCGATGAACATTTCTAACTTCTGGCGACAGCTATTAGCAGCCAGTAAATTTGTAGTTGCGCGTCCTGAATGCGATATACATTTTATTTCCTCCGAAAATGATAGGCTAGTAAATACCAAAGCAACTAAAGCTATTGCAAGTGCGTGGAATGTTTCGGTCATCTCAAATGAAGTAGATGGTCATGATATAGCGCTAGACAACCCTGAGTGGCTCTTGAGTATAATAGGCTCAATTTGGCTCGAAGCTTAACAGGGCATTATATGATTTAAGGAGAAATCTTTGAGTAATTGGGATGATGTTGCTGATAAAGTTGAGTTTAATCTTCAATTAATTAGCGAATTACTTATTAATACGGTTCCTTATTCTAGCCAAGTTCTCGATTTTGGTTGTGGGTATGGAAGAGTAGCTAATGAGCTTTACAGCTTAGGTTATAAAAGTATTTGTGGTGTTGATTCTTCATTGGAAATGATTAATCGTGGGAATAATGAATTTCCTCACCTTGAACTGAGTTACTCGAAAGGTTCACGGCTTCCTTTCTTGGATGCTTCGTTTGATGCCATTGTCACGTGTGCTGTTTTTACTTGCATTCCAGAAGAGCAAATTAGGGTAAATGTTGTTTCTGAGCTATTAAGGGTTTTAAAGCCAAATGGGGTCATTTATTTGGCTGAATTTTGTTCTGATGAAGGCCGATTTTTCACTTCAGGTGTTGGGGTTCCAATGTGGCACGGAACTCAGTCTGAAATCGAAAATATAGTAAATGGGTTAATAATAGAAAAATCTATGGTTGTTAATAACCAAACGATGACAGGTCATAATAGTAAAGCTTGTCACATAGTGGCTAGAAAATATTATAATTAGCATTATGCTTAATACACTCGCACAGTCAGTTTTTCGAGTGTTTCGCCTTTTAAGGCGTAATTTAGCTGGCTGCAATATCGAATAGATAATTTGGAAATCACTTATAGAGATAAACAAAAATAGGCTACTAAATGTAGCCTATAGATCGTAGGTATTATAAACGACAGATATCGGGTGGAAGTGTACTCTGTTCGGTGTCGTCGAAGTATAGGTTTGTCGTCAGTGGCTCTGGTTTTTTGCTATCGTAAGTAAACCAAGGTAATGATACTGCAGCATCGTTGGTTGAGATGTTTTCCAGCACATTTTTTGCCGATTCTTCATCTATAGCAATAAAGCCAGCGGCTATACCGTTGTAATTTCGTGTTGCATGAGGGCGAAAATTACCTGAAGTGTTGATGATCTCGGCATTTGATAAATATGACTTAAACATACGACCGACAACCAAGCCATTGTAGCCGCTTTTGCCGTTGTCAGAGTCATTGATGGTCGTTGCTGTTATAGACGTGAAGATTGCCTCGGAATCATCAAGTCTACCGTAGACGCCGCCAATATCGCCACTACCATACTTTTCATTTTTAACGACGATGTTGTTATTAAGCACAGATGCTCGGTTCGACCAAGCTCCGTCTTCCATCCAGCCAACTAATCCACCCACTTTCTTTGATTGGTCTGTAGTATCTATTTGGTTGTTTATACTTGAAACATTATATAGGCGAGTACCACTGACACGTCCGGCAAGAGAGCCAATGCCATATAAGCCTTCTGGCTGATTTACTGTGATACTGTTTTGGATAACAACATTATCGATATTACCATTTTCAAGATAGCCAGCTAGAAAACCAGCCGCATAAGTATATGATGAATAAGTACTTTCTAATTTAAAGTCATTGAGGGTGAGGTCGGCAATATAGCCATTTGGAATGTGGCTGAATAAGCCGAGATAGCGGTTATTACTTTTGATCGACAGTCCCGATATTGTATGGGAGTTACCTAGAAGGTGGCCTCGGAACATTATTGGTTCACTAAGCTCATAGCCATAGCAATCTATATCAGATTCGAGGATATATGTTTTAGTACTATTGTTTTCAATTGCCAGTAAATCACTGCAGCTTGAAATGATATTTGAGTCTGCAGCACTGACTGAAAGAGGGGACAGGGCTAGTATCATTAAATACGTTTTGCTTATTCTCATTAAAATCTATTCCTTTAGAAAAAGAGTCATCAGTTAACACACTTTAACATTGTGCAACTGATTTTATATGGTGTGTATTTTTTATTCCAAGGAAAATGCGTGATTATTTAAGTGTTAAACGTATATTTTGTGTCATGTTTGCAACATCAGAGGCAGCCAGCTGCCTCTGATAATATGAAGTTAGTTCAACAAGCTAACCTGCTTATCTAATTTCTCAAGTAGCACGTCACGTTTGAAAGGCTTCGGTAGGTAATCGTCCATGCCGCTGTCGAAACACTTCTGAATATCGTCATCTAAGATCGAAGCGGTTAGGGCGATGATATGTTTGCGAGGGAGTTGGTTGTTACCTTCAAACTTACGAATGGCTTCTGTCGCCCCAAAACCATCAAGCACTGGCATCATACAATCCATTAGGATCAAGCCGATGGCATCATGGTTGGCTTCGTAAATATCAATCGCTTCTTGGCCGTTGTTCGCGATGACGTAGTCTAGCCCCATGCGCTTGAGGTTAATACAGACAACTTGTTGGTTAATTTTGTTGTCTTCGACGATCAGAATTTGGTTGTTTGTTGATGAAACTTGGCTTTGAATCTGCTGCTCTTTGACTTCATCGGTTTGATCATTTTCATAGGCGTTTCTGAGGGTGTTGTTGAGCCGCATGCCAAATAGTGGCGCTGTAATGAACGCGACAACCTGGCTTGATTCTATATCGATATTTTGGATGTTATTACGAATGTACACAGCACGGTGGGTTGGCAGTTGCTGCTCCACCACTTTTAATATGGCAGGTGAGTCAACTATCACCAGATTGTCTTGCTCAATATCTGCAATTAAACGAGTGTTACCATCTATCAGTGTAAACGGGTAACCTAATCGTTCTAGCTCTGCGATTAATAACGGGTTTGCATTGGTGGTACAGTAAGCGATATTGAAGGCGTTACCTTGATTGAGTACTTGATCGTCTTTGCTGAATTCGACTTCAAAATAAAACTGGCTACCTTTACCCTTTGCCGAGTTAATATTAATCTCTCCGTTCATTAGCTCAATCATCTTCGATGAAATGGCAAGCCCTAGCCCTGTCCCTCCATATTGCGCTGAAGTGTCTGAATTCTCTTGTTTAAATTCATCAAAAATATGTGCTTGCTTATCTTCGTCGATCCCAATTCCAGTATCTGTCACGGCAAAGAAAATAACGACTGAAGAGGACGTTTCCGAGGTTTGGCGGGCTGTAAATGTGATAGAGCCTTGCTCGGTGAACTTAATCGCATTCGAGGCCAGGTTCATTAATACCTGACGCACTTTCTGTTCATCGGCTTTGATATAGTTCGGTAATTGGGGATCGAGGTCGACCACAATATCAATTTTCTTTTGCTGTGCTTTTGGGATGATCAGTGCCGCGGTATCAAATAACACTTCCTTAATGGCACACGTATGTGGGCAAATTTCTAAGTGTCCAGACTCTATTTTTGACAGGTCTAAAATATCATTTATCAGCATTAACAGCGTTTGCGATGAAACGTTAATTGTTGATAAGTAGTCTTTTTGAATCGCACTTAGTTTTGAGTCGGATAGAATCTCGGTCATGCCTAATATACCGTTTAACGGTGTTCTAATTTCATGCGACATATTGGCTAAAAAGGCACTTTTGGCTTGGTTAGCCTGTTTCTCTTGCTCACGTGCAAGAATGAGATTTTTCTCCATATTTCCGATTTGGTGTACAACATAAATGAGTACTGAAATAACGGATAAAGCCAGAATAAATGCGGCGAGTCGCATGTAAAATTCATAGATTTTTAACTGCTGATTTATTTGTTCTGGGATCTCAGAAAATAACGTGTTCAGTTTGTTTTCTAGAATGTGAATTGTTTTTCTTAAATCGCCATGCTTACCTGAATTATGGTCATACCCAAATGTTTCATAACTCTTTTGTAATGTATAAAATGCCTGACGAAAATTGGTGAAGGCGCTTAGGGTAGAGGGAGAACCGGTATTGATTATCTCTTCGTGCATTTTATCGAGGTTAATATCAATATCGCTTAAGGTACTTTCATCGAAATCAGAAAAGAATTGGTATATTAAATCTTCGATGCGGAGTGTTAATTGGTTGAGCGAGCGGCTGTTAATGTCGATAAGCGCATTTTTCATTATCAGTGATTTATCTTTTAATGAATCAATAAATCCGTTGCCACCATTTTGGCCATGTATAAGCAATACCATGGTAGCAAGTGAGTCAAATTGCTGATAGTAGTCATCAATAGAGTCGAGTGTTAATTGGGCATTGTAGTCTGTCGTGATTCCACTATCAGTAATAAGGCTGTTTATGGCATGTAATTTTTGCAAGGTTAATGAATAAGCAGACTGCATTTCAGCTTGATACTTTTGCTCGACTCGCACGATGAAATCTTTTTCATGTCGGCGCATCATGAGTACTTCATTTGATGCATTCAGAATTTCAATTTCAAGCGTAACAAGTTGAGCTCGTTTTGCGTTAAGGTTTTGTTCGGTATAAAAGAAAGCAATGAGAAACACTAGAATAGTGGCTGCCCCATAAATGAGTAGGCGCTTTATTGAGTTTGTAGCTTGGGCTCTTTTCATTGAAATCCATATCCTTTTGACTTGCTTTAAATGCATTATAAGTGTAACAAAAAAGACATGTAGCGAGGCCTAGTAAAATTGTGACGTGTTTAATAGATGTGAAGTCTCGCCACGGAATAACGAAACGCAGTCATATTTTCAGAGATATGTTCATGGTTAGGTAGGGTATAAGCAGGGTAATTCCTGAAAGGATATCAAGTTGTGCGGGCAGTCTGTATCTGCCCGCTCATTGCTCTATTTATAATTTACAACGTTGCATCATAGGCTTCAGCTTGGCGAATAACAGCACGTAATTCATTTTCAGCGTCAGTTACACTCAAAGGGCTCGTTCTTTTGGTTACTTTCATTAGTGCAAAGAGTGTTTTGTTGTCTTTATTATCTTGAACTGCTTTCGCAGTCACCGTGATTTGCGGGTAAAGTTCTTCAAGCATACATGCGCCGATTGCGGCTGTTCCATTTGGCAGCTCTCCTGTGGCAACCATACGAGCGGCTTCTGCGGTACCTTTCGGGATCTCTAGCTCTTGTAATTCGGTATATTGACCTTTCCAGCGGTCAATTTGTTTTAATGCCGCAGGGTGGGATGCAATTTGTACCAGAGGGATATTTGCTTCCACATCACTCTTTGAACGTAATACACACATTTCAATGGACGTGCGAATTCCCGCTTCTACTTCAACAACTTGATATTCTTGTATCGCCGCTACGGTCGCCCTTACCAGATTACCTTCAATTGTTGAGTTTTCGAGTGCGGTAAAAGCCAAAGCAGCATCATTATTGGCAGCCACAAATGTTTGTAGCGGTGTGCCTGAAAAGACGTAGCTAGGTTGGGTCAGCTCTGTTTTGCTATAAAGTGTATTAATTGCCGCATTGTTAAAGCTACCTGAACTTGCTTGAACGTACACATTGTCGTTCGCCAGTGCGACAGCGCTAAAAGAGGTGATAGCAATTGAGATTGAAGCGACGAGTCCTTTAATGTGAAATACCATCTGATTACTTCCTATGTGTCATTTGGGATAAAGCACAACACCTTGGAATATTTTCTTTACGGTGTTGCTGTTAGTTAACTGATAATGTGGTATTGACATGCGTATGTAAATGGATGATTCGCAATGAGGATTATTTTACGAATGTAAACGTCAATTATGTTCGTATGGTCACAATTACTATGCGATTTGTTAATAATAAAGGTGGATTCTTAAAGAAGCACAGAGGGATTAGATAGGAAGTGCTGATAGAGGAGGGTGTCAGGTGAGCGAATTTAAGGTAATAAAAAAGAGCATCAAGAGATGCTCTTTTTTCAAAGCTTTAACGCTTGGTGTTTAATTAAACACGCTCAACGTTAGCAGCTTGAGGACCTTTCTGACCTTGTTCAACGTCGAAAGATACTTTTTGGCCTTCAGCTAGTGATTTGAAACCGTCACCAGAGATAGCACGGAAGTGAACGAATACGTCAGCGCCGCCGTTGTCTTGAGTGATGAAACCGAAACCTTTCTCATCGTTGAACCACTTAACGATACCAGTTGCTTTAGACATTTTATGTCTCCTGAAAAATATTTTTTGAAATCACGCTTAACGCGTACTTAAGCCAGCATAATGTATTACTTATGGACAAAAGAATTTTGAGCTCTTCAGGACAACGGCGCTAGTTGAAGCGGTGGAACGAAGTTTTCTATTTCAATTTGGCATAAATAGGTCTGCATTACAGGCCGTGAACTATTAGGCCATAAGCGTTATGGCAGGGCAAGCAAATACTTTAAAATTTAGTGATTTATGGGAAAAGTGTGATCTTTTTATCAACCTGAAAGAAGCATTCACATTAAGCCACAATAGCTTAGTCGTAAATCGCTAAAAATTGGTTCGATAAAGATGTATATATGGAAATGAAGGGATTTCAGGGGGGTGAGTATAAAATAAACAGTGCTTTTTAGCAGAAAGTAAAAAAGGGCTAAAGAGCCCTTTTAACTAGAAACTAAGCGGATGCAAATTAGACTTTTTCTACGTTTGCAGCTTGAAGACCTTTAGGGCCTTGCTCAGTTTCATATGCAACTTTTTGACCTTCAGCTAGTGTTTTGAAGCCGTCGCCTGTAATTGCACGGAAATGAACGAATACGTCAGCACCGCCGTTATCCTGAGTGATAAAACCAAAACCTTTCTCTTCGTTAAACCACTTAACGGTACCTGTTGCTTTAGACATGTTGTCTCCTGAATATCTTACATCTATACAAATGCCAATAACTATTTAACTCGCGTAACAATTGAATCTCTTGCTCTAGTTTTACTGTTTACAGGTAATGCTAGATGGAGCGATTCGTTCACATTGTTGTATTACTGCCAAACACTACTGGTCTCTTAAAGATTAGGCAGGGTTATGCTATTTGCAAATAGAAATTTAAGGTTTTTGTGGAGATATTCACATGTTTGACTATCAGCCTGACCAAAGTTGAAGGTAAGTTAAGTTTTTGACAGGCATTTTTTAGTTGCTCTCGCATTTCATCTTAATGATACTGAAAGAACTTTTTTACTCCTTCATGTGAATTCGCGATTTTAGCTGTAATAAATCAAAAGAAAGAGTGATCTTTTTTAATTGGTTGAAATGTGACTTGAGTAGCAACATCGCTTTCTGTTATAACGGGGGCAGTTAGGTTTTGTAGATTCATTTAAAGGACAAATCATGAACACTATCCTAGAGCTAGTTCGTCAAACTCGTCGCAAGAACAAATTGAAGCGCGAGATTTTAGACAATGATCGTAAAGTTCGCGATAACCGTAAGCGCGTTGAGTTACTGGAAAACCTACTTGATTATATCAAGGCTGACATGACACACGATCAAATCGTTGAGATTGTTGAGAATATGAAGGGTGATTACGAAGATCGTGTTGATGATCACATCATCATCAGCGCCGAGCTTTCTAAAGAACGCCGAGAAGTCAGCAAGAACGTTAAAGACCTGAAGAAAGCGGAAATTGCGAGTCAGTAATTAAATTCCTAGTTTCAGTCTATAAACCCGACTCTGTTCGGGTTTTTTTATGCTTTTTTTACACACGTTAGACAATCATTAAGATAAATTTTGATATAAAACAAAGCTATAATATGTGTTTATATTTGAAAAGCGCACTAAAGTGTATTTGTAGTGTTGTAGATGAGGATATGTTGATTGTTTAAGCCCTTGGGATGGTTATTGTGCTGTGCGCCTGTTGTCGCTTCAGCGACAGGGAATGAACCAGAAGAAAATTTAGATGAAGGATTCATTTCGCCGTACGAGTTACGTCTCCAAAGAGACGGTGAACAGCCGTGGGGGATCGCTGCGGTATTTCGTAATGCTTCCATACCGTATGCAACTGACAGTGTTGTAGAAGATACGACCGTATCAACATTTGTCCCAATGATGTTCTTTAAAGGGGAGCGCTTATACCTGAACGGAACGGAAGGCGGTATTAATTTGTACCGTGAACCAGACTGGGAAGCTAATTTTTTCACGCGACTTCACTTTATTGATATCCCAAGCTCTTTTCAAAATGAGATTGGCGGAGATACTGCTGACTTTGGCTTACAGTATAAATATCGCTGGGATGAGACAACATACAGTAACCTAGAGTTATTGTCTGACCCAGACGGCCGTATTAGCTCACAAGCGACGCTAGGGACTAAGTTTCGAGTTGATAACTGGACATTAAAGCCAGAAGCGTCGTTAATCTGGAAAGAAAGTAAATACAACAGTTATTACTATGGGCTTAATCAAGAATCGATTAATGCGGGAGTCGATGTTCGCTTTGGGGTTAACGCTGCATACCATGTTGCATCTAATTTATATTTGTTAGGTGGAGCGCATGCAAGGTACTTTGATAGTAATATTCGTGATTCCGATATTGTATCGAGTGACTGGCAAGGTGAAGCTTACTTAGGTTTCGGTTTCTTTAATGATGCAAATAAGCCACGTAAATCGTCTATCAGTACAAAACCGTATGTTCGGGTGGCACACGGCTGGGCTACACCATCTAATATCGGTGAAATTTTCTCTGGTAACAGAGAAAAAGATGAGTTTAACAATCAATTGACATCGGTTTTCTACGGCCATCCGTTAACGGATGAGTTGTTTGGTTTGCCGCTGGATATTTATTTAACCCCAGGGGTTGCATGGCATTGGAGTTCTGATGTTCAGTCTTCAACGCAAGAATATATTATGGCGATAAAAGCCTACTATACCGTGAACTGGCCTGTGAAGTGGCGCTTTGGTGTTGCTGAAGGTTTATCGTACATTTCTAACATTTCATACATTGAGCAAAGTGAAATGGATAGAAAGGGGTATGAGTCAAGTAATCTGCTGAACTATCTCGACTTCTCGTTTGATGTGAACCTCGGTGACCTTTTCAATGAAAAATCAATGGATGGGGTGTGGGTTGGTTACAGTTTGCATCACCGTTCTGCAATTTTTGAGAGTGCTTCCCAGTTTGGGCGCATAAAAGGCGGCAGTAACTATAATACTGTTTACGTCCAGTTCGATTTTTGATTATTGATTTTTGATGAAACAAAGCCCCGCTGTTTGTTGAATAAAACAGGCGGGGCTTTGTCATTATTGGCTAACAGAATAAATACGGTTATTAGACCGTTAATTTTTCAAGTTCACCCTTCGCTTCTTGTAAAGCTTTAGCTGCAAGCTCTTCACCCATAGCTAACGCTTCACTATATACAAACGTAACGTCAGTAAGTCCAACGAAGCTAAGAATGGTTTTTAGGTAAGGCACCATGGTATCTGTTGCGCCATCTTTATGCATACCGCCACGTGTCGTAACAACAATGACTTTTTTATCGGTAAGTAGACCTACAGGACCTTTTTCCGTGTAGCTAAATGTCACGCCAGCTCGTGCAATCAAATCAAACCAATTTTTTAATTGAGTGGGTATTGAAAAGTTGTACATTGGTGCAGCAATAACAAGGGTATCACTGGCGTGAATTTCGTTGATAAGTTGGTCTGATAGAGCCAGCGCATCTTGTTGCTTCTGGGTTAGGTTATCACCACCGCGTAATCCGCCTGCAATTTCACCATCAAGAACAGGAAGAGGCTGTGCAGCAAGGTCTCGCTCAATAACAGACTGTGTGTCTGTCCAAGACGAAACAAGATGATCAATTAGGCCGTTAGATTGAGAGTAATCACCTAAAATGCTCGATTTTAGTACAAGTAAATTTGCCATTATTATTTCCTTAAGTTCTAGTGCCGTATCGCTTGATTGTTACTATACAGCTGGGCAGTTAGCGTTGAAAGTGGAAAAAACAGCTGAACTTGTTCGAAAAAATAGATGATGGTGGTTTCGAGTTTTATGCGTTTTATTAAGCGGGACTAGAGGGGGGATTTGCCAAGCTCGTTCGAATTTAAGTATCCCGTTCGATCCATTGTTAATGGGAGCAAACGGGATAGTATTCGTTTAATGCGGGTTTATTTAATCGGCTTCTTGCTCTTCACTGAGTCGTTCTCTGCGTAACGCAGCTTCTTCCATTACCGCATTAATCTCAGCCATTAATCCGTCGATGTCGGCATCGTCATCACTTTCGACGAAGTGCCCTGTAAGTTCAGTCGCTGGTGTAAGATCACCGGCTTCATACAAGGCCCACATTTCTTTGGCATACTGCTTATCAAGCAGTTCTGGAACGTATTGGCCATAATAGTTAGTCATATTCATGACATCACGTTCTAACATCCATTTGGCATTGTTATTTGCTGAAGCATCAACAGCTTGCGGTAGGTCGATAATAATGGGGCCCGACTCATCAACAAGCACATTAAATTCCGACAAATCGCCGTGGATGATACCTGCACAAAGCATACGAGTGACATATTGGATGATCAGATCGTGATCTCTTAATGCTTGCTCTTTTGTCAGGGTGATATCATTTAGACGTGGGGCAACACTGCCTTCCTCGTCAGTCATCAACTCCATCAACAAGACACCGTGAAAACAACCATAAGGTGTAGGTACGCGTACATCTGCATCAGACAAAGTGTATAAAGCATCGACTTCTGCGCGTTGCCATACTTTCTCTTGTTCATCTCGGCCGAATTTAGACCCTTTTTCCATTGCACGAGCTCGACGGCTATTTCGCACCTTACGGCCTTCGCGATAGGTTACGGCTTGCTTAAAGCTGCGCTGCTCAATTTCTTTGTATACCTTCGCACAACAAATTTTGTCTTGGCTACGTACAATGTAGACTGAAGCCTCTTTACCACTCATTAACTGAGTAAGTACTTCATCCACTAAGCCATCTTCAACCAATGGCAATAATCGTTTGGGTATCTTCATTACACCTACATTCGATAAAAAGAGATATTTGAAACAGGCTCACCAATGGTTCAAATACAATAACACGGTATTTTAGCTACATTATCTATGTGTTAAGGCATATAACAAGCTTTTAGGGGAAATTTTACCTTTTTGTTTCACTTTAATTTGGGGTAGAGTGGATTTGATATATTAAGTGTTAGATTTATAAGGATTATTTATTACTACTGCCCATGTATTGAAAGGAATCGATTATGCACAATGAGAATTTTAAAAGTCTGCTTGGCACTGCTCTTCCAATCATTCAGTCACCAATGGCTGGCGTTCAAGGAAGTGAACTGGCTATTGCTGTTTGTAAAGCGGGAGGTTTAGGCTCTTTACCTTGTGGAATGTTAAATATTGATGACATTATAAATGAAATAGTGGTGATAAAAGAGGCAACAGGTACCCCTTACAATCTAAACTTTTTTTGTCACGATATGCCCGATTATGATGAAAATCAGCACGTAAAATGGCAAGCAAAATTAAAACCGTATTTCACTGAATTAGGCATAGAGTGTGAGAGCCGGCCTCAGAGTGCGAATAGAACACCGTTTAATCATGATATTGCAGATGCTATAGAGCCATTCCACCCTGAGTTTATTAGTTTCCATTTTGGTCTTCCCGATAAGGAACTGCTTAATCGCGTAAAACGTTGGGGAGCAAAAATAGTGTCTTCTGCAACAACGATTGAAGAGGCAGTGTGGCTAGAGTCTAAAGGGGTTGATGGCATTATTGCTCAAGGATCTGAAGCTGGTGGCCATCGAGGAATGTTTTTGTCCGGTGATATAGCGACTCAAATGACGATGTCTGATTTAGTGTCCCAAATGGCCAATAAAGTAAAAGTGCCAATTATTGCGGCAGGTGGTATTTGTGATAGCCAAACCGTTAAAGCCGCTTTAATGCATGGAGCCGAAGCTGTTCAGGTAGGCACTGCGTATTTGCTTTGCTCTGAAGCAAAAACGTCTCAATTACACCGTTCAGCGCTCAAGAGCGAAAAATCACAGCATACAGCGCTTACAAATGTTTTCTCTGGCAGGCCAGCTCGCGGCATTGTCAATCGCGCGATGAAAGAACTTGGTTATATCAATACGTCGGCCCCTGTGTTTCCGTACGCATCAATAGAAATGACCCAATTGCGTGCTCATTTTGAAAAACAAGGCGATGCTGGTTTTTCGCCTTTATGGTGCGGAGATAATACATCGGGTTGTAAAGAAATTAGCGCAATAGAATTAACACGTCGCCTTGTGAAAGACATTAACAGAAAGGTATAAGATTATGACTGTCGTGATTATTACCGATATATTTGGATTATGCGATTCAACAGATAATCTCTCATCATTTTTGAGCCATTACGTTAATGATGTAGTCATTGTCGAACCCTATCAAGGAGTACGCCATAACTTTAAAAATGAACAGGAAGCTTATCGTGCCTTTGTTAACAAATGTGGGCATGAAAATTATTTTGTTCATGCTTTAGACTATGTATTAAGACTGAAGCCAGAATTGATCATTGGCTTTAGCGCTGGTGCAAGTGCTGCTTGGAAAATTTCTGGTATTCAGAATACCGGATGCAAAAAATTATTTTGCTTTTACCCAACGCAAATACGTAATCATCTTGATGTTATTCCACAAAACAAGGTTGAGGTGATTTTCCCTAAGACAGAAAACACATTTAATGTTAGTGAACTGCATGACATTCTCGAATGTTATCTCAATGTTGAGAGTCAAATAACAGTATATGAACATGGTTTTATGAATGAAAGTTCTGGTGCGTATAATATTCATGCTGAAAAGTTTGGTTTGGAGCGTATTGAGAAATACCTGATAAATAAATAGCAGCTATTTTTTATTAAGACATAAGGTTATACGTAAATGGAATTACTGGAAATTGAGGTTGGCTCAATTTTTCATAAACAAGCGCTTGATCTTAGGTATCACTTATTCTTTGAAGAGATGAATCATCCGAGGGATATTTTATTTGATGGCAAAGAGAAGAACAGTTTTCATCTGGCGCTGGTTAAAAAATCTGAACTTGTTGCTTATGGTCGATTGAGCCAGCATTCTCTGTCGGAATATCAAATCTCTCAAATGGTTGTTAACCCTAGGTATCAAGGCCTTGGCTATGGTAAACAAGTACTAAATGGACTTGTTAATAAAGCGAAGGTATTGAAGTCAGAAACCATTTTCTTAAATGCAAGGCTTACAGCAGTTTCGTTGTATCAGTCTGTGGGGTTTATTTTTGATGGAGAAGCTCATGAGTCCCCAGCCACAAAGGTTGAGCATATTAGAATGAAGCTTTCACTTTTGAATTAACTAAGTTTCTGTTTATAAATAGAGGTTTATAACGAAAAGGATTTTCAGGATGGAAACAATTGTTATCACAGGAGCAAATAGAGGGATTGGCCTCGAACTCACGAAACAGTTTCTTCATTTAGGTTGGCACGTTATTGCAACGTGTAGAGATAAGTCGAAAGCAGATCAACTGAATATGCTAACGAGTAGAGGAAAACTCAGTACTCACTCTTTAGAGCTGACTAACGAGAGCGATGTCGTTGAGTTTTGTACTGCTCTTTCTGGGGTTACTGTCGATGTATTAATTAATAACGCAGGTGTGCTGGGAGGAGACAATCAAAGTGCGAATAATATGGACTATAACGAGTGGTTAAAAACATTTGCAGTAAATACATTGGCACCTTTCCATCTTGCAACGTCTTTGAAGGGTAACTTGCAGCAGTCATCGCGGCCTCGAATTGTCTCTATTTCAAGTGGAATGGCATCTTTAAGCGGGCAAAGTATTGGCACTTATGCTTATCGAAGCTCAAAAGCCGCACTCAATAAAGTAATGCAAGTATTAGCAAATGAGTATAAACAAGATGGCATTATTGTTTGTCCTGTAAACCCTGGTTGGGTGAGAACAGATATGGGAGGAAAAGGGGCTGATATTTCTGTTGAAGAAAGTGCCGCTGGTTTGGTCGCTTTGATTAATGGATTGACGCTAGATCACTCTGGTCGTTTTTTGTCGTGGGATGGTGAAGAGCTTTCATGGTAATGATTATTCGATCGTTGCTTATTATCGAATAGCAGGGATAATGACCCGCTTTGTTTATCGACCTAAAGTTGTCCTAATGCGCCTTGATAAATTTGTTTGTAAAAGTACCGAGCTAACGAAACAAGAAGCTATTCAATGGATACAGAATGGTGAAGTGAAGGTTAATGGTGAGGTTATTGTTGATGAAAGGGCGCAGGTTCATGAAAACAATCAGGTTACCCTTAATGGCCAAAGGCTAAAACGTCGTCCTTTTCGTTATATATTAATGCACAAGCCAGCCGATACGATTTGTTCAAATATTGATGAGTTTTATCCTTCTATCTTTAACCATATCGATGTTGAAAATGTGACTGAGCTTCATGTCGCGGGTCGCTTAGATGCTGATACAACAGGGTTAGTATTGATCACCGATGATGGGCATTGGTCATTTAATATCATTACACCGACAAAGCACTGTGAAAAAGTTTACCGCGTAGGGTTATCTAAGCCTATTGCTGAGGACGCTGCGAGCAAGTTTGAAAATGGTATCAAGTTACAAGGTGAAAAACGACTGACGTTACCTGCTAAGCTTGAAATCATTAGTGAAAAAGATGTTTATTTAACGATAACAGAAGGCAAGTTTCATCAAGTTAAGCGTATGTTCTCTGCGGTTGGAAATCGTGTTGTTTCGCTTCACCGTGAAAGAATAGGGGAAGTATGCCTCGATGTTAATGTTGGGCAATGGCGCTTTTTAACAGAAAGCGAAGTTCAGTCATTTTCAGGCTAACCGATGTCAGGTTAGCCACAGAATCACGACTTGGGTCTACTGAGTTGGTATCAGTAACTTTTGCCCAGCAAAAATAATTGAGTCTGATAAGTTGTTTACTTGCTTTATCAATGAAACGGATGTGTTGTTGTTTTGTGCGAGTTCGCTTAGTGAGTCACCTGCTTGAATGTCATAAACATCAAACTTTTCTTTTACATAGCGATAGCTGTTTTTATTCTCGTAAAACAGTGTCTTATTCTTCTTCGGTATTAATATTTTATTGTCACGCTGCTGAAACGTGTAGCCGCCAGTATATCCTGGGTTAAGTTTAAAGAATGCCTTACTCGATAGTCCTGCATGGCCTGCAATGTGTTTTAACTTCACACGCTGGCTAATAATAACTTCATCCATAATCGGCGCTGATTTAATCGAAGCAAAGGGCAGGTTGTTTTGTTCTCTCTCTTTGACTAACTCGACCATGGCTAATAATTTTGGCACATACATTCTGGTTTCTTTTGGTAGTTTTAACGACCAAAAGTCAGTTGATTTACCCGCAGAGCGATTGCGCTTAATTGCATTTCGAACACGTCCCCCTCCGGTATTATACGCTGCTATAGCGTGTAGCCAGTTATGGTCAAATTTATCGTATAGGTATTCAAGCAAGTCTAATGCTGCATCTGTTGATGCGATGATATCTCGGCGACCATCATAACCACTGACAATATCGAGCCCAAATGAACGACCTGTGGGGGCTGTGATCTGCCAAAGTCCAGCAGCCCCTTTCGGAGAGTATGCAAATTGATCGAAACTGCTCTCAATAAAGGGGAGCAATACGAGCTCAATCGGAAGGTCTCTCTCATCGACTTGTTGGTAGATATAATATAAAAAAGGTTCAGCTCGCTGGGTAACGACTTTTATATGGTAAGGGTTGTTGGTGAACCACCGCTTGTAATAACGAATCCGCCGATTATTTGGCACAGTCATTGTGAACTGATCGCTGAGCGTATCCCAGAGGTCTATTTCACCTGTTGGATCAGACGTTGTAACTGTAGTTAGCGATGTGTTTTTTGCATCAGGAAACCCTGTCGCGACATAGCTGCCATCATAAAGTGTTTGATGAACATCGCAATGCTGCTTAAATGTGCTTGGAGCTATATCTACTTGTGTAAGCAGTATTTTTTCTGGTTGTTCATTCTCGCCCAGCGCGGTTAAGCTCTGACACCCTGTCATTATGGCTAGAACTGAAAGCAAAAAGAGATAATGAATAATCATAATATTTTCATTTTTTAGTAATTACTTATCATTAGAGTGTCATTTTTTTGACTGCAATATTATCTTAGCAGTGAAATTTAGAGTGCAATGTCTCTAAATTGGTTTTTGTATCGAAACTTGAAACTAATTTGTCTATCTAAGTGGTACGCCAAGGACTCGACGCTGTGGCTACATCATTTGAAGCGGGGTGACTATTTTTTCTATTTTTATTCGCGACAACTTAGACGAATAGTGATAACCAGCTAGGCTATAAGTAGATTAAGTGGTTGGTATAGGTAGAAATTATGCAAGAAAGTGTGTATCCAGCAGGAACGGTATTGAAGATTCGTTGTAGTACTTACTGGCATTATGGGCTTGCAGATGGTCAGGGAAATGTAATTCATAACTCCAAAAAGTGGCGGAGAGTCTCGCTTGATACAGAAACAGATTTTGCAGAAGGGCATACGATTCGGGTTAGCCGGATAGGTAGCGATGCGCCGCATCTCGCAGTGAGTCATGCTTTGAGCCAAATAGGCAGGCCGTACAATTTATTAGATCAAAACTGTGAACAATTTGTTCGAGAAGCTCATGGCTTACCCATAGAGTGTACGCAGTTTCAGCGGCTTGTCGTTGCCGCGGCTGGTGGCTACATCACATTGAGTGCCAGTACCCCAATCTTAAAAATCGCAGGGGTAGGTATCATGCTCGGCGCAGTTGCTTCTACCTCTGAACGCTCTCCCTACAAAAAGGCCGTGTTAGGGGCAAAAATAGCGGTAGGATCAAGTTTATTGATCAGTACAATTGCAAGGCGATTGGCCAAACCGCTCTAAATTGTGACTTTTTGTATGTATATTATTACTGACAACCCCAACTAAATACGAAGACTTCGATCTTGCACACAGAAACTCAATGCATTTCACAGTATGTTACAAAAAGGTAACTGAGTAAAAACACTAATGCATGGGAACATCTGTGACAATTTTAATTGAACGTCATCATGACAAACCTCATGATGATATTACGAACTTAAGTCAAAAAATTGCTGATGAGTTAGAACAAGAATATGGTCTAACCTGGACTTGGCAAGAGAATAAACTACATATTAACCATGCTTCTGCTAGGGGCTTTCTCCATGCTCAAGAGGGTAAAATAACGATTGAGCTACAGCTTGTTGGTTTTGCGGCCAGTTTTTTTGCTGGCAGTATTGAATCTCACATTTCTGAACGGCTTGATAAACTCTTACTCGCAAGTTAACAATGGTTATTTGATTACCTTTGCGTAAAGACGTCTTGAAGACGGGTATAACGATTTAAACCTTATTAGGGCTCTTTTGAGCCCTTTTTTGATCGCTAACGACCAACTTACATACTATTTACCTTACTACTTACCTTACCTCTGAATATCTTTTTTAGGTATCGCTTCTGTACTTCCAAGCCTGAATGAATCTTTTAACGATAAATTGTTGTTTTAGGGAGAACATTCTAATTGAAATTCGTAAATTGTAGTTAAGCAGTCAGGCAAGAGCCAATGGCTGGCACAGTTGCAATTAGTATGGAGGGCACACTGATGGGTCTATTTAAAGAGACTGCGGCAGAATCAAAAAAAGAGCAGATTCGTGACGCAATGGTATACAACATTTGGTTAGCTGGTCTAGGTGCTTATGCAAAAAGCGCAGAAGAAGTGAACCAACTTTCTGATAAAAGCAAAAGTTTGTTTGATGAGTTAATTGAGCGCGGCCGCGCTGTTGAATCAAAAACAAAAGAGAAAGTGCACACTGCACGCAGCCAAACTTCAGTTGCGATTGAAGAACGTATGCACAACATGGTGCAAAAGTTTATTGGTGTTGATAATGAGCGTCTTGATCGTGTTGACGACAAGATTGATCAATTAACAGCGAACATTGAAGCACTTCTTGAGCGTCAACAAGCTGAAAAGCAAACACCTGCAAAAAAAGTAACTCGCTCACGCGCAGTTAAAGCTGAAGATAAGCCAGCAGCCGCTAAAAAGCCAAGTGTTGCTCGCCGTAAAACAGTAAAAGCAGCTGAGCCTGTAGTTGCGAAAGTTGATGAAGTGAAGAAAGAGACAGAAGCGCCGGTAAAGCCACAAAACGTAGCAGCTAAACCTGTTACGGATGTAAAAAAAGACGTTGAAAAAGCAGTGGATAGCGTTAAGCCAGCAGTGGTTTAAGTGACTTACCGGTCAACGACCAATGATAGTAATTAGATACTTTAATCCAGCGTATTAACGCAGGGGGAAATGATTATGAGTGATAATACAGTAGTAAAAGCGGCTAAAAATGTCGTAGAAAGCGGTGAAGGCGTTGCGCGCAACATTTGGTTAGCTGGTCTAGGTCTTTACAGCCGTAGCCTTGAAGAAGCGCAACAAATTAATGAGAAATCAAACCAAGCATTTGACGATCTTGTTGAGCGCGGTAAAGAAGTTGAAATCCAAGCAAAAGAATGCATTGGTAAAAACACAGAAAAAGCCACAGAAGAAGTGGAAGCAGGTATGAATGACTTGTTCTACCGCTTAAGTGGCGTAGACCGTGAAAAGTTAGAACGTATGGATGAGAAAATCGATAAGCTAACTTACGCGGTCGAGAAATTGGCAGAAGCAGAGTAACTGCCAATGCAGGGTTACGTTTATAGCCAGCCAGACGATAAGTAACCCTGTTGGCGTTGTTATCACAAACCCAGTCTGCTGATGACAATGCTTTTTAGGTTGCGCGTGGGCCATGCACGCGCAACTTTTTTGTTATATCACGAACTACTTACAAAGTGAAGAGTGAGTGTCAGCAGAATAAAACAGCAGTGTTTGTCATAATTGACAGAAATTTAAGCAGTATTCTGAGTAATTAGTCGATCATTTAATGCCAAATATTGACCAAATGKGTTATTTAACTCTAACTTTGTAAAAGATATGTAACAAAGGTGGCGTATATGGAAAGTTGGCGAAATAGGGCTTTTAACAAGGTTTTATTCCGAATCATGAGGCAGCGGCTAGCAAATTGTAATTCGACAGAAGAGATGCGAGACCTGATCTTATCTGTTGATAATTATGGACCTTTCATTGCTTCACCTAAAGGTATGGAGGTGATTCCCGCTAATTTCGCAGATGTGCCATGCCAATGGGTAAATATGCCCAACAGCAGTGGAAATAAAATTATTCTCTACTTTCATGGTGGAGGCTTTTGTTTTCATAGTCCCAAAATTCACAATGCCTTTCTTGCTCGCCTTGCAAATCAAACCAAATCACGTGGTTTAATGGTGAACTATCGCCTTGCGCCTGAGCATCGTTATCCTGCCGCGCCTGATGATTGTTTCGCTGTGTACCAGTCTCTACTGGTAAAAGGTTACCAACCGCATCAAATCTTTTTAGCTGGTGATTCTGCTGGTGGCAATCTCGCTCTGACAACCATGTTGCGACTCCGGGATGCTAACCTACCATTGCCAGCAGGGGCGATAATGATGTCACCGGTTTCTGATATGGCAGTAACGGGCGAGTCAGCATTTAAAAAGTGTAAAGATGATCCCTTCTTTGATCTCAGTACCTTATTGTTAATGAGAAACAATTATATCGGAACGCAGAATCCCTGTGACCCTGATATCTCACCATACTATGCCGATCACCATGACTTGCCGCCTGTCTTTATCACCGCTGGTACAGAAGAGCTTTTGATGGACGACTCGATTCACCTTGCTGAACGCATGGGTGAGGCTGGCAATGATGTCACCATCCATATCGTCAAGGGTGTACCTCATGTTTATCCGTTGTTCCAACAGCTCAGCGAAGCACGAGAAGCACGAAAGTTGATGGTGGGTTTTATAACTGAGCAATTTAAGCGTGCAAAGGGCGTTGTTAAGAAAGCAAGTTAGTTAAATAGAGCCAGTACAAGTGGGTTGTGAGCGAGCTATCGATGAATGATAGGGTGGTGTGGATTTAAACTAACGTTTAGACGTTCTACCTTGTTGTTCGAGGCGTAGATCAACCGCTTTTCGGTATCGCCGGGATAATCGTTTTTTTATCAATGGAATGCTCATTAACCAGGCCAGCGGACGCAGGTACCAAACTTGCTTTAATAATAGAATATAGGCATCAAGCTCTTTATAAATAAAACCGTTTTCATGCTGGACATGCAATTCTTTAACAGCCCAGTAAGGGTCTATTCCTATTGACTTTAAATAGTCTTCTTTGCCTGTAATGTCACACCAACGCACATTACTTTGCTTCCCCAGCCTTCGTTCAAACCAATCGCGATCTTTGATGCAACTCGGGCAGGCGCCATCATAGAAGATGGTCAACACATGTTTTGACATTATCAGAGCCTTAATATACCTATGCCTAAATCAAGTGTAGTTAGTCGGTGTGCCACTAATAAAAAACCAAGGCCGAAACCTTGGTTTTAAAACTTGTTCTTGGTAGGTAAAGCTAGCTAACCAGCTCATCAAGCAAGTCTTGATGGGTATAGAAAGGGGACTCAGCACTTTCTGTTAGGTAGGGCTCTACCATTGAAATTAGCCTTAACACGCCAGCTCGAACAAGGTCGCTCTCGCTGTACTTACCATCAAGAAGAGTTTGGTAATTTAACCAATTTAAACTCACTAACAGCAAGTTATCAGCTAACAATGGCAACGTTTCTTTGTCACACTTGAGTTTGCCAAGATCAACTAAGTGGGTCAGCATATCGAGGATTAAGTGACGGAATTTTAATATTAATGTTTTAATTTTCCGTTTAAGCAGCGGATTTTGGCCATTGAGGTTGTCAAGATTACGGAACAAAAATCGGTAATGGGTAAACAAGGCCATACCAGTATGCATAAATGGCCAGTAGTCATCAAAGTCTTTGACTTGTTTTACATATTCATTACTGATTGTTGTCATCGAGTTTTGAAGTTCAGCGACTAACGTCGATATGATCTCTTCTTTGCCTCTAAAATGGTAATACAAGTTACCAGGGCTAATCCCCATTTCAGTTGCAATAATTAACGTGCTGACTTGAGCAACACCATCACGGTTAAACAGTTCAAGACTGACCGATAAAATCCTATCTTTGGTTTTCATAGTCCTTTCCTTGTCTTTACATGATAACCGTCAATCAAACCGCTAAGCAGTTCGATTGACGGTATCAGTGATCATGCTGTTATTCTTCAGTCACAAGCTGCGGTAAAGCACGACATAAGAAATCGTATTCGCCATCCATTTGCGCTTTCATATCATTACAGATGAATGAGACAAGGGTACTACCAACAAGCGGTATTGATGATGTCACGTCCATAGACACGTTATTCTGCGTCGCAATGCCATTTCTGTCGGCAGGTTCGCTAAACATCATCTGGCCACTAATGAAGGCTGGTACTCCAATAATTTCAACGTTCAGCTTACACAGTAGCTGGTCGTTTTCTTGCCAATGCCAAGTTTCAGATTGTTTAATAACGTTATGGCTACCCAGCAGGCTCTTCAATACACCTGGCACATTTGCTGGCATTTCACGCTGCGTTTCAACGATAAAGCCATCATCAGTTTCAGCAATCTTAGTTACACGTACATTCTTGGCGCCAAGCTGCTGGTATTTTTCAACAATCAGCTCTTCTTCACTGAAGTAACGCAGTAGAGTATCTAAGTTTTCTTTGTAATCATGAATTACGGAGACTTGCATATTCTACCCTTACATGTGAATTTCGCGCATGAGGCTATTTAATGCCACAACATCTGCAGTTGGTTTTTTCTTTTCGCTGCTATCTGATTCTTCTAGCTCTTTGCCGTGGTTAGGGTTGTAACCCGTAGCCATTAGCAATTCACCCATTTTCGGATAGACACCGTGGATGAAGGCACCCAACAGACCCAACTTGGTCGCAATACGTTTCGGCTTTTCGATAATCGCCTTGATGATGAGATCCGCTGCTTCTTCAGGGCTCAATAGCGGAATACCGCCTTCAGCTTCGCGATAGTGATCAGAAATCATGCGAGTTTCAACTAACGGCATGTTAATGGTCGTAAAGTTGATCCCTTGGCTGCCTAGCTCGATACTGGCAGTACGTGTAAAGCTATCCAGCGCCGATTTAGATGCGGCGTAAGCAGAGAACAACGGTTGGTTAGTCAACACAGCGATAGACGAAATGTTGATGATATGGCCTTCGCCCGCTTCAATCATCTCAGGCAAGTTACCAAGGATCATACGAAGTGAGCCAAAGTAGTTGATTTGCATTGTACGTTCGTAGTCATGTAGACGGTCAGTTGCTTTTTCTACAGAGCGACGGATAGAGCGACCAGCATTGTTGATAAGAATATCGACTTTACCGTGGTCTTTCTTAATTTGTTCAATAACAGCTTTGCTTGGCTCATCTTGGCTCAAGTCACACTGGTAGATAAAGGCAGTACCACCAAGGCGTTCAATATCATTGCGAGTTTGTTGTAAGCGCTCTAGGTCACGAGCAACGAGAACCAAACGGGCTTTAGTTGACGCTAACTTAATCGCGGTGGTGTGGCCGATACCAGAAGAAGCACCTGTTATAACAACGACTTTGCCATTCACTCGGCCTTGAAGTGTTCTTTCGACGTGTAGCTCAGGATCGAGGTTACGTTCCCAGTAATCCCAAATATTACCTGCGTAGTCTGGTAAGCGAGGGCAAGAGATGCTGCTGTCTTCAAGAGCGCTTAATGTGTTTGAGCAATCAAACTGGGTAGGGGCATTGAAATAACCCATTGCGTCTTTTGGTACATCCATTTCAGTACTGATGGCATCAATAAAGCGTTTCAGTACTGGAATTTGGCCTAGTTGTCCCCAGAAGTGTGATGGCACCATGCGGAATACACGCATATCAAGGCGCATTGCCATACGAGGTGCGTGGCCTGCTTCTGCAAACATGTTGATGACTTCGCCAGCACGGTAAGGATCTGGGTCAACAATGTGGAAGCATTGATTATCAAGGTTTTCTTTATGGGAAATATGGTCAATGGCATCGGCGACATAGTCAACCGGAACAAGATTTAAGCGACCACCTTCAAGTCCGATGAGTGGCGCCCATTCAGGAAGCGCACGGCGGATTTTTTGAATAACTTTGAAGAAGTAGTAAGGGCCGTCAACGCGATCGGCTTCACCAGTTTTTGAATCACCGATCACAATGCCAGGGCGGTAAGCACGCCATGGGATTGTTGCGCTCTCTTGAACTAACTTCTCAGCATTATGCTTGGTTGAGAAATACGCATGATCAAGGCCTGTCGCCTCGTTAAGCATGTCTTCGCGGAACCAACCACGGTATTGGCCTGCAACAGCAATTGAACTGAAGTAGTGGAAGCAGCCCGCATTGATACGTTCTGCAAATCGAAGTGTATTATCGGTACCTTCAATATTGGCACGCATCATATCTTCTTCATCAGCTTGCAAATCATATATAGCTGCAAGGTGGAAGAATTGATCAATTTTCCCAGTCAGTGATTTTGTATCTTCAGCGGAAATACCTAGGTTCTTTTCAGTGATAGAACCCTTAATAGAATGGAATTTATTCTTAGGTAAGTTGTGTTTTTCAATGAGCGCAGCCAGCCTGTCGTTTGACATTTGATCATAAGACAAGATGTAGATTTCACCAGGACGTTTTGCCAGACGTTGTAGTAACTGTGAACCGATAAATCCAGTTGCGCCGGTTATGAAATAATTCATCACCACTCCTTCGCGGTTATTATTTTAACATTCAATAGCAGAGTAATTTACTGATCGGATGACCTGTTATACTGCAGAGTAATTTACTGGTCAGACGACTGAAAATAGTGTGCACTTAGTGGCACAATTGCTCAAAGGGAAAGCCAGTGAAATGAGTGATAGATCACTATTCTATCAGGGAATATCTAAATTTAGAGTAATAGCTCACATAATCTACGAGCAGATTTCATAATTCACATCCGACCAGTGATAAATATCGTCAATTTTACAGGTGTCAGGGTAACAAGTTGTTAACATGCTCAAGGCTTTTTCTCGAGTAGTTGTAAATAATGATTATTTGAAAACTTAGGGTAAGGTGTTTGCATCTTAAATAATGATGGAGGGTTGGTGCTTCGCTTATTTTGATTGCATATTCACGAGTATTTAATCGATAGATGTTTCATAAGTGATTGCAAAGTGTGGCATCAGGTAATGCGAATTTACATAAGGCTGGGCATGAACCTGTGAGGGTGCTTTATTGAGTGTTTACATAATTGTTGTCATAAAAACGTAATAGATTGTATAATAGACTCATTGAACAAAGCCTTGAGTGCGACATATTTCCTTACTTAGCACTTAAAGTTTTCATCTCTATTTGTACAAAAAGTAGCTTTGAACGATCAGAATGTAGAGTTAAAGAAAATAACGTTATAAAGACTATAAGCGATAAATAGAAAGTAGGGGGTAAAGAAAAGCCCCGCTAACAATGCAGGGGCTTTTTAATGGTGGCAGTTTATTCTTTTAGCGTTTAACGCTCACCTTTTACATCGAGGATAAGGTTCTCTTTCCCGCTATAGACTTGGAAGCGATGACCTTTGGCACGGGCAATCATGGTTATGCCAAGCTTCTGTGCTAAATCGTAACCCATTTGTGTCGCACCAGAGCGAGACAGTAGCACTGGAATCCCCATTTGCGCGACTTTAATGACCATTTCAGAGGTCAGGCGGCCTGTGGTGTAAAAAATTTTGTCTTCGCCAGTTTCACCTTTTAGCCACATTTCACCAGCAAGCGTGTCTACCGCGTTATGGCGGCCAACATCTTCAACAAACGATAAGATGTTGGTGTCTTTACATACTGCGCAACCATGAACAGCACCGGCAGCTTTATAGGTTTCATTATGATGGGTAAGCGATTCAAGTAAGCCATATAACGTTGATTGTGAAATAGAGGGTTGCGGCAGAGTCACATTTTCTAATTTCTTCATTACATTGCCAAACATGGTGCCTTGGCCACAGCCAGAGGTAACGGTTTTCTTTTCCAGCTGTTTAGCAAGACCTGATGTGTTTTCTTTGGTAATGACGGCTGCTGAGTTGGTTTCCCAATCTATGATCACTGATTCAATGGCATCGATATTTTCAATAAACCCTTGGTTCTTTAAATAGCCCAAGACGAGTGCAGAGGGGCGTTCGCCCAGTGTCATTAGCGTAACGACTTCAACCCAATTTAGATAAACCGTTAAAGGATGCTCGCAGGCAATTTCTTTTTCCATCATGTCGCCATATTCATCCATAACGTGAACGGTCATGGTTTGTTTAACCGATGAGTTGGTTTTTATGATTTTTGGCAGTGTGCTCATCAAAAATTCCTGCTGTTTCAAATACAAATCGAAGGTAAGAGATTTTGTCCCGATGTTCTATAGGCAAATAGCGAAATGTTATCTCATTCTTGCGTTCGCGAACCTATAGAGTCGGTCTATTCTCAATAATGCATAAGTCATTATTCTAAATGGGTGTATGCAGGATATTAAAGCGTTAAATCAAGCATCGTTCATTTATTACTGATTGTAGGCAAAATTAATTAGTAGGTGAAAAAGATAACAGAGTACAGCTAATAAAGGCTAAAGGATTGATTTTGCATAGTTGGCCTAATCTTTGCCTTGTATGACTGAAATCCAGTATCAGATGAGCATAACGGTTTAAGGAGAGAAAGTGCCAGAACTACATAAAGATGAATCTATTTGGCCTATTGCCTTCCGCTTGGTGTCTGAAGAAAAGCAAATTGGTCGTTGGTCGACACTATCTTGGTCTATTGAAGACGTTTGTCTTTACGACCAAGAAAAAAAAGATCAGCTCGTTCAGACTAACAACGGGCATTTGCTTGCACTAGAGCTATATCGTGATGAACGTACTGATTACCGCTTTAACTTGAGCTCGCAAGACCCGCACCTATTTTTTGTATGTGAAGAAGAAAATGAACAGCTTTCGCCATTATTAGTCACGGCGGCACAGAGTGTCGCTGGTAGCTACATGGATGGGGATTACCAAGTGCTTCACATTAAAGCACCGCTACAAGTTCAGGCTTGGATGGAAGCGTTTATCGGTCGTCATGGCGAGCTTATCGAATTTCGTGGCAAGCGTTGTAAAGATAAACGTAAAGAGAAAAAAGGGCGTTCAAGTGGCAACTAATTTTCTTCAGCGTTGGTCAACAAGGAAACTTAAGGCTAAGGAAGAAAAAGCCACAGGAAATCATGATGTTGATGCTCTATCAACAGCATCTTCTACGGATGAAGCGATAACTCAAACGGCTGAACCGCTGTGTCATAGCAACGATGAAGAGGCTGGCATAGGGCATTCTGACGATTCATCTTCAAGTTCATTGGCTGTTAGTGAAGAAGGTGGCCGAAAGAACGAAGAGTCGCAACTGACATTTGCTGATGTGGCAAGAGTCAGTTTTGATTCTGGTGTGACGTCTTTTATGAAAGAAGGTGTTGAAAGATCAGTTAAGAAGGCTGCATTACGTAAGCTATTTCATTCAGATGAATTTAACTATGTTAGTGATATGGATGATCACACTGAAGATTTTTCTAATATCCCAACACTTGATTCTAATGTCACCAAACAACTTCGCCATTGGGTAAATGAAGCAGCAGAAAAAGTCGATGAACTGCTAACAGACGCAAGCGGTGCTGAACCAGCAGTAGCAAATTATGACATTGATCAGATTGAATCAGGTGTTGAATTACCTGATACGTTAACGCATTACGATGATGATAAATACAAAATGGTTGAGGCATCACTATTCGGTAATGGTGCGGATGCACTAGCTATAACACAGACTAACTCTTCATCGAGCGGTGCACTGACAACAAATGATAATTGAGACAAAAAGGGAATAATACCCTTAAAAATCATCGGGACAAATTGGCGCAATATACAGCAATGTGTGGGACAAATTGTCGCTTGCAGTGTTAGCCAAGTTGTCTCTTTCTGACTTTAGCGCCTTATAGGTCATTTTATTCCGTGAAAAGTTGGATCGGTTATTGCTCATAACCTAAATGACCTTCAATCGGCACTGACTTGCGGTGACGAATAGACAGGAATAAGAATGTTAAATAGTACACTCGAAGCATTATCTGATAGTAAGTTTACTTGTAATAATGGAAAAGCACGTCAAGCGGCAATTAATGGCACGGTTGAGCTGTCTAATTTAATTCCCCCTACGGTTTCTTATGAGAGCCGGGGTAACGTTGTCATTATTGGGGCGGAAGATACGATTACCTCAATGGCAGCTCAGTTTTCTGCATTGAATTCGGTAACCCTACTTGCCACTGAAAAAGCAGAATTACCTCAAACATGTGCGAATCTATATTACACGCAGACTGTGACAGTTAAAGGATACCTAGGGGCTTTTTATGTGACATGTGCTGTTGATGGGAATGCACTTTCAACAGCGAACCTCGCAAAAGTTGCAATTGGTACTGACTGTTTTGATCTTGTGGTAGATATGACAGTAGAGGGTGTGATTGCCGTTGAAATTCCTGCTCCGGGTTATTATGCCGTTGGTGCAGGTAAAGCAACACTCGCAGATGTGATTGAAGAATTGCCTGATATGTTAGGTACCTTCGATAAACCAAAGTACTTTCGTTTAAATCCTGATTTATGTGCCCATTCATCTCGTGGCATTAGTGGGTGTGATCGTTGTGTTGACGCATGTCCAGCAGGCGCTTTATCAAGCACTGGGCATTCTATTGAAATCAATCCTTACCTTTGTCAGGGCGTTGGTACTTGTGCAACTGCTTGTCCGACAGAAGCGATTAGTTACGCATTACCTGATCCTGATAATACTCAGCATTTTGTTTATCGCCTATTAACACGTTATTTCGAGGAAGGAGGCGAGGCTCCAACTTTGCTTCTATTTGGAAATCGGGATGAAACTGCGGTTGCCAATGCTTTGCCTTTATTACCGACAACGGTTATTCCGGTTGCATTGGAAGAGCTAGCGACAGTTGGAATTGATACTTGGTTTAGTGCCTTAGCATATGGTGCGCATCAAGTACTTTTAGCTACAAATACCGCTTATATCCCAGACACTATCGATCGTGTTCTTGGTGATGAACTGACTATTGCACAAACATTTCTAGCTGAACTTGGCTACGAAGCAGATCGTATTACTTTATTGGATTTTGCAGAAGCAGAGGCGTTCAAAGGTTTTAATGCTGCATTGTTAGCGCGTCATGATCGTTTAGAGGGTACTAAGAGGGAAAAGCTCTTTACTGTACTTGATGCGCTTTATGCTCAAGCTCCTGAGAAACCAGCATTTTCGAATGTTGCTGAAAATGCACCATATGGATCTGTCGAGTGTAAAACGGATGACTGCACATTATGCATGAGCTGTGTGGCTGTTTGTCCAACTCGGGCATTGCATGCCATTGGTGATCGCCCAGGATTATTATTTATTGAGCAAGATTGTGTTCAATGTGGCATGTGTGAAAAGGCTTGTCCTGAAAAAGTGATTTCACTTAAGCCTGGTTTAACTTGGGAAAGTGAAGCTCGACAAACTGCACGTGTTGTTCATGAAGAAGAAGCGGCTTGCTGCACGAGTTGTGGGAAACCATTTGCCCCTGCATCTATGGTGAAAATGTTAACTGAAAAGTTACAAGGTCACTCTCATTTTCAGGGTGATGCAATTCGTCGATTATCGATGTGTGAAGATTGTCGAGTTAAAGATATTTTTACCACCATTACCGATGATCCAGAAAGCCAGTTGAAGGTGTAGGGCGAAGAAATGGAACAAAAAATGAGTACTCAGCAAGCCGAAATGTCAGCACAACAAGACACACTTCGCGTAGATATTTACGCAATGCTTGCCACGCTTTTACGTCAAGCTCCGGATCAATCAATTCTTGATTGGCTTTCTGATCTTGACGTCGGTGTGCAAACCGCTGTTCACAATACCACGACAATAGCAGCGGCTTGGCCTGTGCTTAAGTTAGCGGCACAGAAGACGACAATTTTAGCGGTAGAAGATGAATATCAAGATTTATTCATTGGTATTGGTCGAGGTGAAATTGTGCCTTTTGGATCTTGGTACTTAACCGGGTCTTTAATGGAAATGCCGCTTGCCAACCTTCGTCGTGATTTAACTCAGCTGGGCTTTCAGCGTGATGAGTCGGTTAAAGAGCCTGAAGATCACATTGCAGCATTGCTTGAAGTGATGGCAATGCTGGTGGAAGGCGGTGATCTGCATTTACAGCGCACTTTCTTTAATCGCCATATCGCAACGTGGTTTGAACGTTTCTGCCTAGATTTGAAATCAGCGAAGAATGCTGTGTTTTATAGCGCAGTGGGTGAATTGCTATTGCAATTCATGACTATCGAGAAAACGCGTTTTGTGGAAGTGAACTAAAATCTTCCTAATTGATTTTTGTGACGACGTAACCCTATACAGCTATTTACAAGGCTTATTGCGTTCGAACAATCGAAAAACTTAGCAAAATAATAGACTTCCGACTGTTAAGTAACCTAAGCAGATCTGGAAGCAAGATAATAAAGGAGCAAGCTTTTATGAGTGAGCACAAAAAACCTGATCAAGGCCGACGTCAGTTATTAAAAAATATTGGTCTGACTGTGGCTGCTGGTGCTGTTGCAGCTGGTACAACGACGGCTGTTCAAGCTGGGGTTGAAATGCCGGAAGAGAAGAGCGAAAACACAACAGGTTATCGTGAAACAAAGCATGTTCGCGATTACTACGAAACCTTGTAAGGCGGAGCTATAAATGAAACTGACAAAACGTTCCGACAAAGTGAGCAAGGACGAAAACCAGCTAGGTATTTCTCGTCGTTCCTTTATTCGTAATACATCACTTGCAGCTGCTGGTGGTGTGGCTGGTGCTTCAATGTTTGCACCAAGTATGATGAAAAAAGCGCAAGCGAAAGCCGTTGATCCAAAAGCGCCGGTGGAAGTAAAGCGTACAATCTGTTCTCACTGTTCTGTGGGCTGTGGTATTTACGCAGAAGTACAAGAAGGTGTCTGGACTGGTCAAGAACCCGCTTTCGATCACCCTTTTAATGCTGGTGGACACTGTGCAAAAGGCGCAGCGCTTCGTGAACATGGCCACGGCGAGCGTCGCATTAAATACCCAATGAAGCTTGTTGATGGCAAATGGAAAAAACTAAGCTGGGAGCAGGCGCTGGATGAAGTTAGCCAGCAGGTCTTAAAAATTCGTGAAGAGTCGGGCCCAGATTCCGTTTACTGGCTTGGTTCCGCTAAACATAACAACGAACAGGCTTATTTGTTCCGTAAAATGGTGTCGCTATGGGGCTCCAATAACGTTGACCACCAAGCACGAATTTGTCACTCAACAACAGTTGCAGGTGTAGCAAACACGTGGGGTTACGGTGCAATGACCAACTCACTGAACGACATGCATAACTGTAAGTCGATTCTGTTTATTGGTTCTAACCCAGCAGAAGCCCACCCAGTAGCGATGCAGCATATCTTGATCGCGAAAGAGAAGAACAGCTGTAAAATTGTAGTTGCCGATCCGCGCCGTACCCGTACTGCTGCTAAGTCAGATCACTACGTGTCATTGCGCCCAGGTTCTGATGTTGCCTTCGTTTGGGGCGTTCTATACCACATATTCAAAAACGGCTGGGAAGATAAAGAATTTATTCGCCAGCGTGTTTGGGGTATGGATGAAGTTCGAGCAGAAGTCGAGAAGTGGAATCCGGCTGAAGTTGAACGAGTATCTGGCGTACCAGAAGCAGATGTTTATCAAACGGCGAAACTACTTTCAGAAAACCGTCCTGGTTGTGTTGTTTGGTGTATGGGTGGTACTCAGCACACCACGGGTAATAACAATACACGTGCTTACTGTATTCTTGAACTTGCGCTTGGCAACATGGGTAAATCGGGCGGTGGTGCAAACATCTTCCGTGGTCATGATAATGTTCAGGGTGCAACTGACTTTGGTGTGTTGTCTGATAATCTTCCTGGTTACTACGGTCTGTCTGAAGGTGCTTGGAAGCATTGGGCAAAAGTGTGGGATGTCGATTACGAGTGGCTAAAAGGTCGCTTTGATCAGGCTGATTACCGCGGTAAGAAACCAATGAACAATGCCGGTATTCCTGTATCGCGTTGGATCGATGGCGTATTAGAAGACAAAGCAAACATCGAACAAAACGATAATATCCGCGCGATGTTCTACTGGGGGCATGCGGTTAACTCTCAAACCCGTGGTCCAGAAATGCGTACAGCAATGGGCAAGCTGGATATGATGGTGATTGTCGACCCATACCCAGGTGTTGCTGCAGTAATGAATGGCCGTAAAGATAACGTTTATCTATTACCGGCAACCACGCAGTTTGAAACAACGGGTTCGGTGACGGCGACTAACCGTTCAATTCAATGGCGTGATCAGGTTATTGAGCCGCTGTTTGAATCTAAACCTGATCACGAAATTATGTACCTGCTTTCTCAGAAGCTAGGTTTAGCGGATCAGCTGTTTAAACACATTAAAGTTGAAAACAACCAACCCGTGATAGAAGACATCACCCGTGAGTTTAACAAGGGTATGTGGACAATTGGTTATACCGGTCAAAGCCCTGAACGCTTGAAAGCGCACCAGCAAAACTGGCATACCTTCCATAAGACTTCGCTGGAAGCAGAAGGTGGGGTTGCTGATGGTGAAACCTATGGTCTGCCTTGGCCATGTTGGGGTACAGCAGAAATGAAGCACCCTGGTACCCATATTCTTTACGATACGTCGAAAACTGTTGCACAGGGCGGCGGTAACTTCCGTGCTCGCTTCGGGGTTGAACGTAATGGCGAAAGCCTATTGGCTGACGGCAGCTATTCACTGGGCTGTGAGCTAGAAGACGGTTATCCAGAATTCAGCGACAAAATGCTTAAGCAACTGGGTTGGTGGGATGATCTAACCGCAGAAGAAAAAGCTCAGGCTGAAGGAAAAAACTGGAAAACAGATCTATCTGGCGGTATCCAGCGCGTTGCTATCAAACATGGTTGTATTCCGTTTGGTAACGCAAAAGCACGAACTGTGGTATGGACATTCCCTGATGCTGTTCCACTTCACCGTGAGCCGCTATATACACCTCGTCGTGACCTTGTAACAGATTACCCAACGTGGAATGACAGTGAAGCAATGTTCCGTCTACCAACGTTATACAAATCTATTCAAGACAAAGACGTGTCGGGTGAGTACCCAATTGTACTGACTTCTGGCCGTTTGGTTGAGTACGAAGGTGGTGGTGACGAAACCCGTTCAAACCCATGGTTAGCAGAGCTTCAGCAAGAAATGTTTGTAGAAGTGAACCCGAAAGATGCGAATGACCTAGGTTTCCGTGATGGTGATATGGTTTGGGTTGAAGGTGCAGAAAAAGGTCGAATTCATGTTAAGGCAATGGTGACACGTCGTGTAAAACCGGGCTTGGCATTTATTCCATTCCACTTCGGCGGTAAGTTCCAGGGCGAAGATTTACGTCCTAACTACCCTGAAGGCTCGGCACCGTATGTATCTGGTGAGTCGGCAAACATTGCAACTACCTATGGTTATGATCCTGTTACTCAGATGCAGGAAACGAAAGTAACCCTTTGTAAGATTTCGAAAGCGTAAGGAGTCATTCAGATGGCACGTATGAAATTTCTTTGTGACTCTAAACGTTGTATCGAGTGCAACGGTTGTGTGACAGCTTGTAAGAACGAAAATGATGATGCTTTGGAGTGGGGCATTCAACGCCGTCGCGTAGTAACACTAAACGATGGTGAGCCAAACGAAAATTCAATCTCTGTTGCTTGTATGCACTGTAGTGACGCGCCTTGTATGGCCGTATGTCCTGCAGATTGTTTCGAGCAAACTGAAGATGGCATCGTCCGTCACGATAAAGACCTTTGTATTGGTTGTGGCTACTGCTTATTTGCTTGTCCATTTGGTGCGCCTCAGTTTCCTAAGCAAACCGCATTTGCTGAGCGTGGAAAAATGGATAAATGTACTTTCTGTGCAGGCGGTCCTGGTGTAGAACCTGGCTCAGTTGAGGAGAAGCAAAAATACGGTGCTAACCGTATTGCTGAAGGGAAGCTACCAATGTGTGCGTCGCTCTGTTCAACCAAAGCCTTGCTTGCAGGTGATGCAGCCAAAATCTCTGATATTTATCGAGAGCGAGTGGTCGCACGTGGTGCGAAAGAAGCAGGCTGGGCAAATGTTGATGCAGACGACCTTGCCTATGACGCAGGTAAAGAACGCAAGGCCTAAGCCTTGCAAAGACTAGGGGCTGGCTAATCGCAGGCTAGCCTCTAAAAGTTTGGCTTGTCATGGTGAACGATGTGTCTGCCATGGCAAGCTGAATGCTAGATTGAGTGAAACTGTTAAGAAACAGTCGGGAGTTTTATGACTAAGCGAATTCAACATTGGTTTGGCATGCTGGTAACCGTATTAATGCTGACATTATCTCTATCAGTATTTGCCAGTAATGAAGCCAATGATAACTCTAATACGGAGCGCTTGGGTGAGTCTGTGGTGAGTAAAGAGATCGCAGCTTTTGCTGGTGCAGATTATTGGCGTATGGTTAAAGATGGTCAGGAGGGTACCACCACGTCAAAATCGCCGGAACACGGCGTACTTATCAGTGTTCCGGGGCAAACATGGTACATTTTGAAAGAAAAGTGGATGTCTCCGTTAGGGGCACTTGCTATCTTTGGTAGCTTAGCTATGGTCGCTTTAACTTACGTGGTTGTTGGCCCTCTTAAATTAAGCAAGCCTAAAACGGGGCGTAAGATTAAGCGTTGGACTCGGATGGATCGTGCACTCCATTGGAGTATGGCGTTTACGTTTTTAACATTGGCATTTAGTGGCTTAACGCTTGTATATGGTAAGCACTTTATCAAGCCTGTCGTACCGACAGAGTTGTGGGGCTGGGTTATTTACACCGCGAAGCAGTATCATAACTACATTGGTCCAATTTTTGGCATTCTCTTGTTGGCTGTATTACTGAAGTGGTGGCGTAAGAGCGTGTTCAATATGGTCGATATGAAATGGTTTATGAAAATGGGGGGGATGGTCGGAAAGCATAAAGGCTCACACCCTTCTGCTGGTTTTTCCAATGGTGGGGAAAAGGCGATCTTCTGGTTGTTGATTTTCTTTGGCCTGTTTATCACTGTCAGTGGGTTTGTGTTAGATTTTCCAATTTTCGGTCAAACCCGTCGTGATATGGAACTGTCTAATCTTGTCCATATGTTCTCAGCACTTATTCTGATTTGTGGTTTCATCTTCCATATCTACATAGGTTTGTTTGGTATGGAGGCGGGGCTGGATGGCATGATCACTGGTGAAGTCGATGAAACATGGGCGAAAGAGCACCATGATTTATGGTTTGATGAGGTAAAAGACCTTCCTGAAAATCAACCAGACTACGATGCTAAAATTGATGCAGACAAGAAGGGCAGCTCCGCACAAGATAATGTGTAGCTATTAACTCTTTTATATCGAAAGCCGGCTTTTTGTTAAAGGTCGGCTTTTTTATTCGCCTTACTATATTAAACCGGTTAACTAACTGTATTTATTAAATAAAGGCAATAAGCATGTTAGTATCACTACAGTCAGATAAAGGTCTTACTCTTATAGAGGATAGTAATCGGATTACACCTAACGCACTATAACTTTATGATTGAAAGAGAATATTAGACTAAGGTATTAGCGCAATCACTTATAACCTTATGAAAACAATGGTATAAAGGCTATATAGATAATAAAGTTAAGGATGCCGTTATGCTTTTTCCGTATCGAAATATTGTTATTCTCACTGGGGCTGGTATTTCGGCTGAGTCGGGCATCCGTACATTCCGTGATCAGGATGGGCTGTGGGAAAAACACCGGATTGAAGATGTCGCAACCCCTGAGGGTTACCATCGTGATCCAGCCTTAGTTCAAAATTTTTATAATCAACGTCGTAAACAATTAGAGAGCGGTACGGTTTATCCTAATGCTGCCCATCAAGCACTTTCACGCTTGGAAAAAGAGCTGGATGGCAAAGTAACGGTTGTTACGCAAAACATTGATAACTTACATGAAGCGGCTGGTAGTAAGAATATTATTCACATGCATGGCGAGCTACTCAAAGCTCAATGTAGCCAAACAGGCCAGACGGTTGAGTGGCAGGGGGATATCGCATTAAATGATCATTGTCACTGCTGTCAAATGCCATCACCGATGCGCCCAAATGTGGTGTGGTTCGGTGAAATGCCCATTGGTATGGACAGAATTCACGACGCATTACTAGAGGCTGATCTGTTTATCTCAATTGGTACTTCAGGTGCGGTATATCCAGCCGCGGGCTTTGTACATGAAGCGGCCATGCATGGCGCTCATACTATCGAGCTGAACTTAGAACCAAGTGATGTTGAGAGTGAATTTGCAGAGAAGCGTTACGGGCCAGCCTCGGTGCTTGTGCCGGACTTTGTAGAAGAAATTCTGAGTTAATCATTACCCTATTTCAGAGCCAAAAGCTCACTTAGTAATTGCTAAGTGAGCTTTTTTATAAGTGCTGTATCTAGGTGCCCTTATCTCATTAGTGTGGTCTGGGAATACCATTTCCAGAGAAGCTCACTTTGACATTCTCGACTTGTGTTAGATCGATATTTTGCCAATTGTTTAGCTTAACCGTCCAAGAGCTGAATGGTGTGGGCATGAAATAGTTTAAGGCATAATCGGAAGCAATAGCACCACTCGTTATAAATCTAACTTGTGAGGTTTCGTTATCTTCTAAGTTGTAAATAACCTTACGTAATAATGGTGTTGCGCTAAAAGAAAAAACGTCATCATTTCTTCTGTCCTGATAACTGCCACTAGAAAGCAAATCGATATTATATTGCCCTAAAGGCAGCTCTGTACCTTCAAAAATGACACTGATTTCATCTAACCTGACACGCTCGAAATCGGAAAAAATCTGAGCATCTAGATCTAGAGTAAAGTGTAAAACGCCATTTTCAATAAAATCGAGCAGCTTGTCTGGGTTGTTAATGTTGTGAATAATTGAAATAAAGTTTTGTGGGCGAGGGTAGAAGCGATCTAGGCTTGCTGACTCTTGCTCTCTCATAAATGCAAGATCTCTTGCATACTCTTCAAAGGACTTGTTGATCGATGCAGAGATTGTACTTTCTTCTAGTGACCAATAATTATATGCCGCTTGATAATTCGCTATTGCAACAAACATTGGTTTTTTAAGATTGTTTAGCGCTCTATAAAAGGCATCTTCTAATGCACTAGCTGCTAAAGAGTCGTTTTCGATTGAAGTAATAAGTTCACCTATGCGATCGACGCTACTGAGATTAACTTGTGATGATATTCTTAGATCAATTTGTCTTGATAGTTCTTGAGCGAGATTAATTTCTGTTGCAGTGATTGCTTTAGCTTGGGCTGCCAATCGCTCTAATTCTGCTAGGTACTCAACAGAGCCGCCAACACCAACTTTAATGAGAAAATTGAAATCAGCTCTAGCATCAATTAAGAACTCATCCCAAACTAAGTTTGCCGCTTCCAGGTTAGGTACTGTATGTTGAAGGTTATTATAGAATTTAGCTATGTCTTCAACGGTAGTAATGTATTGAACATCTCGCGCAAACACATCTATTTCAGCCATGGCATCGTTAATCTGAGACTGCATCTTTGCAATCTTGTCTAACCGTTTCTTCAATAAAACCAAATCTGTACCTAAATCTGGTAAAGTGGCGACAAACTTGATTAATCCACTAGGATCACCTCCTGCCGACCCTGCTATCGCAGTAGCACCATTTGCTATCGCACTAACGACATCAAATACGGCTTTAATTACGGCTCTATCTTCATAAGTCTCTAGACCCGCTCTGAAAGCAATTTGTGCTTTTACTATATTTAGATCTTGTCCGCGGTAATTCTCCAGTTGTAAGTCGAGAGATTGTCTTAGTTGATGAGCTTGGTTAACTGATCTTTCGATAATTGCGTATTCTGCATCGCTCGCAGCCTGTAGATCTTGAAGCATGAACTCTGCAATTTGCTTTCGGTCAGAAAGTATAAGGCCTCTATCGATATAGTTTTGATATTTGTCTTCATAAGCTGCCATTGCATTAAGGTAACCAGAGTAGGTATATTCATAAAGATCATGACTTAACCCAGGTACGAATTCAGGGTTATTATAAGATAGCTGGAAAAATTGTTTCAAGTTAGACACTTGCAAATATAGTGGAACTAACTCCTGATTGTCATTTATTGTTTGAGGTAGAAATCGTAATACGCGTTCGATCCAGTTTAGCATGGTCAAACTTAGTTCAGGGGCAGTGTCATAGATTGAAGCTGCCATATCAAATGTATTACTGAATACATCGATATAGGGTTCGCTTTCGACTTGTATAAAGCTGTCTATATCTTCATTGATGATGAGCTTATTATAATCACCATTATTTACCACATAAACCTCACCGAAACCAACGTTGACTGGTTCTACGATATCAAACTCGTAGCCAAGTGGCAGTAAAGTGATAATATTTATATTGGCTTCCACATTTTCAGTAAAAACACCAAGCGATACAGTGTTTGCGCTTCTTGCATCAATATTTAATGTGGCAATAGCATCACCAATAATATTTCTAGCAAAAATAAATACTCTCTGATTACTGATATTGGTTATTATACTTTCGTTTATTGTTAAAGTATCCGAAACAATAACGATTGAATGAGGTTTGTTTTCACCACTAGTCAGTGAATAATCGTTAAGGATCGTACTAAGATCTAATGCTATACCTGATATAATGTAGGCTCCACCGTCATTTATTGTTTTAACGTCATTAACACGATCTGGTATGTTTGTTGGAGTAGGAATTTGGTAGATATTAACCCATTCACTTGAGTTTACATGGAATGAAAGTAACAAATACACCGTAATAATTATCGATTTTAAAAGGTTCATATGTTCATCCTTGCTGCTAACCTTAATGTTCAATAAATTACGGCATGAAATAATTGAACAGTTATATTGTCGTAAATATTATTTACGACAGATAAAGGTATTCTCATTCGTCTCCAGCCTGAGATACAAGCTGGAGACGTTTTTGTTTATTCGACTATAACGTAGGCATTTTGAGCAAAAGTTCTGGCTTTTGTGCTGATGTCGCTCCACTTTGGTCCAACTGTTGCTGCAATAGGGCTACTTACTATTCCTGCAACCAATAAGTTTGCATTACGTAAAGCATCATCACTATCAAGTGAATTTAACGCAGTAATTAAAGAATCGAAATCACTTTCTAGTTCTTGCCAGTGCTGTTGTACTTTTTTGAATTTTGGTAATGCATTGTTAATGTGCGTTATCATGTCATCAATATTTGTATGAGCAATTTCATATGAAGCTGATAGGTTTATTGCATGTTCGAGATCTTGCTGCGCACTATTGATTTCTTCATTTAGGTCAGCAATCCTTTTTTCTATTCTTTCTTTTTGGGCTCCTTCTATGCTGCCACATATCAACAACACCAGCGGGCCGCCGATTGAACAAAGGCGTATATTCCGTTTAGTTTCATCCAGATGTGATCTTTCTCCTGCTATTTCTTCATTTAATAATCTAACTTTTTCTCTGAAGTCACTAATTGTGCTTTGGTTTAGCAAGTCTCCAAAGCTGGCTTCAATGCCATCTAACTGTGCTTTTTGCGTTTCAACTTCGGCTGAAAACTGTTTTAGGTTTTCGACAGCGTCACTTGTTGATTGCTGCTGATCTTTTGTGAAGTTTATCAAAACATTTAAAAATGATATGGCGGCATCACGGTTAACTGCGGCGGCAGGAAGGTTCATCATTAGCGCATTTTGTTGAAGCTGGGTGAGTTGATCCATTAATGGAACGATTAGCTGTGGGTGTATGTCAGCGTAATTTGCAAGCTTTAAGGCCAAGTCAACAATTTCAGGGTAGAGGGAGGAATTCCACTCGTGTCCTGAATTATAAATACTTTGAAACTCAGTGAGTAAGTTTTGGTACTGGTATGAGAAATCAGCTTGATCAGGTAGTTTTGTTAGAACCCTTAAAGAAGCTTCCGTTCTTGGGAGTGACACTGCGGCGGTTGCATAAGCTTGAATTTGGTACCATTCACTGATTGAAAGCAATGATGTATCTGATCCAGTATCAATAAATAGTAGATCGTCGCCAAAGTCACCCTGAATTGCATCATAGTCTATGGCAGGGATTTCAGTATTGGCTTGCGCATCTAGTATCGGTGAAATGCTAAGCCCTAATACAGTTAAGGCAATGAAATTCTTTTTACTTTTGTTCAGCATGGTATTTATGTTCGAAGTCATCATTCACATCCTTTTTTGTTGACGAACAGGCTTGTACTACTTTCAACAAAACTATGGTTCTTTTTATGAACAGTAGATGTGACGTATATTTGGTTTTTATTTATATCAATACCTGATTATGAATTGATGTTTATCATGCTAGATAAAAAATATAAAATCATTGATTTCATTAGCTTTTTAGTAGCGTCACATTTTAATGAATTGATTAAAACGGATAAGGTAGGGTGATGATTACAAGTAAATGCGATATTGAAAACTATATAGTGAAATATTGATGCTTTAATATAAAGGGTTCTCTTCAAATAACCAAATTTTTTCTGCGGACTCTGATAGCCATAAAGATTGATTTCCCCAGTTTGCTACTTTAAGAATGACGTGGTTATCATTCGCTGATATACGAATTTTTGTTGTTTTGTTTCTGATTGTTTGTGTTGATGTGATTTTTCTGTTGGTAAGTACGAGAGAATTTTGATTTGTTTTCTCTTCGAGTTTTAACTCAAAGGTTCCATTGTGGCTAGAATTAATAATGTTTTTATTAGAGCCATTTTTGTATGAAATTGAGCCTTTGTATTTTCCTTTATGTTGATTATTAGTTGTAAGGTGATTGAAACGGTGCTTTTTATTATCTAACTCCAATATAAAACTAGTATTCTGAGTTTTTAATAGTTTATCATCCGAAACAGTATAATTGGTAGCTAACATCATAATCCCATATGATGTTATGTTTTTATTTTTAATTTCTTGCTCTCTATTCAACCAAAGGCTAATTGCTTTTGGGGAAATAGGTGTTAACTTTTCACGTGGGACTATTTCTAATACTGGACTTACGATCGTATCACAATTAGAAGTTTTCATATTTATGGGGCATGCGACAATAAATGTCTTGCTTTTAGTGATAAATGAAATCACATTGCTTTTTTCTGGAAGGTAGGATGAAATACTTTCAATATCATAAAGTCGTTCTTCACTTACAGTATCATTAAAGTAAACTGTCATTCTATGATTGCCGTAATTATACGTTATTGGCATTGATAACGTCATCGTTTCAGTTGATTTATTATCGCCGACAGTAAATGAATAGTAAAATATAACTAAAAATAGACACATTAAAGACGATGTTTGTATGATTTTTTCTAATCTATTAGCTTGGAGGGAATTACGTGATTTATTGTTGCTCCCCTTAATGTTATTTATTTGATACCCTTGTTTGGATATTGTCGATATCATATCTTTTTCACCGCACAAATATAGCTTTTTTCTTAGTGAATAAATGACTTGTGCTAAAGATTGATCAGATGCTTCCTGATCGGGCCATCCTATTTTTTTTAATGTTTCTTTAGGTATGGCTTCTCCACTATATGTGCAGAGGTAGGAAAGTATCGCATTTTCAGACTTGTTTAAACATTGCTCTTTTTTGTAACTGTTTATTTTCCCTTCATTATCATTAAAAGTAATAATTTCTGATATTTTATATAACATGACTAAACCCTCCATGGAAGAAGTCTTGATAAGGTGTCATTTATTATTGTTATAAAAACGAAATGTTTTAGTAAGTACTTATGTATCGATAGTTGTATATGTAACGTATTAATTAATAGCATAATATTACTGTTTTCACCAATATTTATGCCTAAGTGAACTGTATTCAAGATATATTGTTATGGGTTTACTATATTGTGGAAAGCTCTGCACAAAAACGTTACGCGGCTCAGTTATTTGTTGGTAGGACTTTTCATTAACGGCAAGAATTACTTTTCGCTAAAGCCCTGAGTATTACTCAGGGGCTTTAGCGTTAGTGAGTAAGAAAATTTAAGCGGCTAGGACCTTATTAAACCACTTCGCTTTAGTATGGTCGTATGCCAAATTGTATAGAATCGAATAAACTAAAAAGAAAATCACGATACCAATATCTAGAATCAGTACAGTCCAAAAGTCGAGTTGCAGTATCCACATAAGTAGTGGGATTGTGGCAAATAACAAACCAAGCTCAAAGCCAACACCGTGAGCGATACGGAGCCCCATTTTGCGTGATAGACGCTCATCCCCGAATACCTTATCGAAGCCTAAATTATATACATAGTTCCATACCATCGCGATAAGTGACATCACGAGACCTAAACCACCCACTTCTGCGGGGTTGTGGTTAGTAAATAAGCTTGTGCCAACCATGATGATCGTTAAGGCAAATACTTCAAATAGCACAGAGTGCAAAATACGTTCTTTTGTTTTCATTGTTATATACCGAGCCAATGTTAGGAGTAATTCTATGCGTTTAATGTATCTTAATATATGATTAGATCTAGTTAGTTATTATCTGGTTTATTGATGGTATGTACAATCTTGATCAATTGAATATGTTTGTGACAGCGGCAAAGCTTGGCTCATTTTCCGCGTGCGCCCGAAAACTGGGTAAAGCACAATCAGCCGTCAGCCATGGAATTGCGAGCCTTGAAATTGATTTGAATGTTGAACTGTTTGATCGCTCAACCAGAAAGCCGACATTGACCGTATCAGGCAAGCACTTGTTAACCTTCGCAGAAGCAACACTACAACAAGCCTACGAACTTGAAAGTGTCTCTAAGTCATTAAGTAATAAAGAAGAAACTCAATTAACGTTGGTTATTGATGATGCATTACAGGTTTCAAGGTTATTTACTATTATCGAGCAATTTTCAACTCACTTTCCTGCAACTTCATTAAATATGGTGCTATGCGCCAGCAGCGATATTATTGATTTTGTTAATCGTGGTAATGCTGATATTGGCGTTATGCTCAATGATATGACTTTCTCTCGAGAGGTTGATATCTGTTATATCGGAAATTTAACGTTTGTACCTGTAGTCAGCACGGATCATACCCTCAGCGATTTAAAGCGTGTGACTTCGGCGAACTTAATTCCTTATCGCCAATTAATGGTAAGGGGGGTTAATGGTAAGCAGCAATCGAGTATGCAGCCTTTTTCTTCGCATATATGGTGGACAAATGATCACCGGACATTGATGAGTTATGTTGAGCGTGGGCTAGGGTGGGCATACTTACCAGAATACCTTGTCGAAAAAGTAAATCAGGAGAATAAACTACATATATTACCTGTAACTTTTGATCATAAGGCTTGGTCGATCCCTGTAGAGTGTATAACACCGAAAACTTTAAGCGCTGGGCCTGCTGCAAAATGGCTAGTAAATGCATTAAGCGGACTGCTAGATTGATTTTTTCGAATAAAAAAGCCCAAGCAAAGGCTTGGGCTTAACAATTATCTTAAAGCAAAATTACTGACCTGCTTTTAGCTTCTGGTAGTATTCTTCGTAGATAGTATTTGCAGAGTCAACACTGTCTTGCCATTCACCAGCATCCATCACTTCTTGTGGCGGGTAGATGCTTGGGTCGTTAACAAACTCTGCAGGAAGCAGTTTTTTCGCAGTTTTAACTGGTGTTGGGTAACCAATCTCCATTGCAATCTTCGCGGCATTTTCTGGGCGAAGTAAGAAGTCAATCATTTGGTGTGCTGCATCGATGTTCTTAGCATTTTTTGGAATTGAAATGCTGTCCATCCAGAAAATAGCGCCTTCTTCTGGCCAAACGATATCAACTTCTGCACCATCTTGACGAGCCATATATGCAGAGCCGTTCCACAGCATACCAAGAGATGTTTCTCCTGCCATGTATGGGTTAGCAGGGTAGTCTGAATTGAATACTAATACATTTGGCATTAGCTTTTGCAGTTCATGGTAAGCGGCTTTAATTTCCTCTGGATTTTGGGTGTTACCTGAGTAGCCAAGCTTACGAAGTGCGATGTGGAAAAACTCACGAGCGTCATCCATCATCATTAGCTGGCCTTCCCATTTAGGGTCCCAAAGGTCTGCCCAGCTTGATACTTCTTCTTTATCCATCATGTCGGTGTTCACACCGATACCCGTTGCACCCCAAATGTATGGAATAGAGTAATCATTTTTCGGGTCAAATTCTTTGTATAGAAAGTTTGTATCAAGATCAGCAAAATGTTCTAGCTTTGATTTATCGATCTTTTGAAGCATATCTTCATCGCGCATCTTAGATACGTAGTATGCCGACGGTACAACTAAGTCATAGCCGCTACTATGAGTCTTAAGTCTTGCGTACATGGTTTCATTCGACTCGTAAGTCGAATAAATTACTTTAATGCCAGTTTCTTTCGTGAACTGTTGTAATACTTCATTAGGAACGTATTCAGACCAGTTATAGAAATAAAGTTCTTTGTCTGCAGCGTTTGCCATGCCTGAAAGCATCGCCATTGCACAAACACCACCGGTCATTAAAGAAGACCATTTTTTCATTTTTATATGCTCCAAAGTAACAGGAATTTTGAGAGTGTTCTCTAGCGAATGTACTCGTGAATATGTAATACATATCGGTCATGAGTACTTTACCGCTTCTCCTACAAAGTTATAAAAGAGCTTAGCGTAAGCTAAGTGACTTTTACGGATAATGATGAATAAAAATAAGGCAGAAATGCCAAATATACGCAGCGATTATAGCAGGGAACAGTTGTTGTTATAGAGGAATAATCGGCTTTTGATGATCGTGTGAGTTATAAATAGCCGATTTATATAGGGAACCAAGTGTAATTATAATGCTTAATAAAAAAAGGCAGCCTAAATAGGCTGCCATAAAGACGAATGTTTAACGCTATTTACTGTCCGGCTTTTAGCTCTAGAAAGTAGTTCTCATAACGAATGTTCATTTCACCCACTGAATCTTGCCATTCACCACGGTCAAGGTCTTCCTGTGGTGGGAAAAGGGTAGGGTTGTCTTTGTATTTTGCGTTAGATGCTTTAATGGCAGTTAAATAACCCGTTTCATCCGTAATCTTTGCTGCAACGTCAGGGCGCATCAAGAAATCAATCATCTTGTGAGCCGCATCGACATTTTTTGCATTCTTCGCGATAGCAAGGCTATCGACCCAGAAAATGCCACCTTCTTTAGGCCATACTAGCTCAATAGGTAAACCTTCTTTTTGTGCTGCAGCGGCAGAGCCATTCCACAGCATACCAAGGCCAACTTCACCAGCAAGATACGGTGCAGCAGGGTTGTCAGAGTTAAATACCAACACGTTTGGCATTAATTTCTTAAGCTCTTTATGAGCTTCATCAATTTGTTTTGGGTCAGTAGTATTGCCCGAATATCCTAGCTTGCGTAATGCAATATGGAACACTTCACGTGTGTCATCCATTAGCATTAGTTGGCCTTCAAGTTCAGGGTTCCAAAGGTCCGCCCAGCTATCAAAATCAGCAGGATCATACATATCTGTATTTACTGCTAAACCTGTCATTGCGATAACATGTGGAATCGAGTAATCGTTGTTAGGGTCAAATGGCTTGTCGAGATAATTGCTATCAAGCTCTTGGTAATTCGATAGCTTTGTTTTATCGATTTTCTGTAACATGCCTTCATCACGCATTTTAGCAACGAAGTAAGTTGATGGTACAACCAAATCGTAACCTTTTGGGTGTGCTCTTAACTTAGCGTACATCGTTTCGTTCGACTCGTAAGTCGAATAAATCACTTTAATACCCGTTTCTTTTGTGAACTGTTCACGCAATTCTGTTGAGATATACGGACCCCAGTTCATAAAGACTAATTCTTTGTCTGCAGCGTTTGCAAAAGAAGAAAACATTGCAGCAGCGCATGCAGTACCGGTTAAAAAAGCGGACCATTTTTTCATTCGTTTATCATCTCCAAAACTCATATAGAGTATTGATAAAAAACAAGTGATTAACCTTTCGATTAATCACTTGCGGTTCATGGCACGAATGCCAATTTTAGAACTTAAATTTAATTACTTAACTTTCTCGCGAGCGAGAAGCTGTGAACAAACCACCAGCACCAATGACACGATTAGCATTATTGTAGCTAATGCATTCACTTCTGGGGAAATACCCACTTTAACCATCGAGTAAATTTTCAATGGTAGTATTTCATAGCTTGGGCCAGTGACAAATGAGCTAACAATCACATCATCGAGTGAAAGGGTGAAGCTCAGTAACCAGCCTGCTGCTACCGCAGGTTTTGCCAGCGGGAGGATAATTTGTTTTAGGATTACCCACTCACTTGCTCCAAGATCTCGTGCCGCTTCAAGCATTTTTACATCAAAGCCTTTTAAACGGCTATATACTGTGACCACAACGAATGGTAAACAGAACGTGATGTGCGAAAGCAAGAGGCTTAAAAATCCAAGCTCAGCGCCCACTAAAATAAACAACGCCAGTAATGAAATCGCCATAACAATGTCGGGTGACATCATCACGACAAACAGCATGCCGTTAACAAAACTCTTGCCTCGGAACTGGTAGCGAAATAAAGCGACAGCGGTCAAACTACCGATAATCGACGCAGCAGTTGCTGAAAAAATCGCGATATTTAATGAATGCCAGGCGGCCTGCATCAAGCTATCGTTATTTAGCAGTTGGCTATACCATTGCGTTGTGAAGCCACCCCATTTCATACCAAACTTACTGGCGTTAAAGGAGTTCACGATCAAAATAATAATTGGCGTATAAAGGAAGGCATACACCACAGTCATAAAACTGAATTTAAAGATGCGTCCCATTATTCCAGCTCCACTTTACGGTTGAGCAACTTACCTGCACGATAGTAGGCATAAAGCATTACAGCCATCGCCATAGTAAGGGCGATACTCGTTGCTGCACCAAATGGCCAGTCTCGGGCATTCAGTACTTGGCTCTTAATAACGTTACCGATAAGTAGGTTCTTTGCACCACCTAACAGGTCAGAAACATAGAACATTCCCAATGCAGGTAAAAGTACAAGCAAACAGCCTGCAATAATACCGGGCATAGTTAGCGGGAAAATAACTTTCACAAATGTTTGAAACTTATTAGCGCCAAGATCACGAGCCGCTTCGATGTAGTTATAATCTAATTTTTCAATTGCTGAATACAGTGGTAGCACCATAAACGGCAATAGGATATAGACTAAACCAATCATGACAGCATACTCGGTATACATAATGCGAATAGGCTTATCAATAATGTCTAAATACAAAAGGGTATTATTAAAAATACCGCGCGTACCTAGCATGATTTTTAAACCGTATGTACGAATTAGCGAGTTCGTCCAAAATGGTACAATGACTAAAAACAGCATGAATGGACGCCATTTCTCTGGCATCTTTGCAATCGCATAAGCAAATGGGTAACCAATGATCAAACAGATCATTGTTGCTATCAATGCCATATAAAACGAATGCATCATGACCTTTGCATAAAGCGGATCAAACAACCTTGTGTAGTTGTCTAACGTAAAAGTCATTTCAATTAGGTTTGCATCATCTCGAGTTAAGAAGCTGGTACCGATAATCATTAGGTTTGGGATAAAAACAAACGCTAATAACCAACCAACAATAACTGTAATAATGATGTTTTGAAGATTAAGCTTCTTGTTCATCTGCCAGCACCACTTCCCAACTTTCAACCCAAGTAATAGCAACTTTTTGATCAAGAGAGTGGTCTACATCAGGATCATCTTCATTGAAGAATTCACTTACCATTACTGATGTACCCGTTTCAAGCTCAACGACTGAATCAAGCGTCATACCTTTATAGGTACGATCTCGAACATAGCCAATAATGCCTTTTGCATCATCACCGTTATTAATTTCTTCTAGGCGAATATCTTCTGGGCGCAATAATACTTTTACTTTGTCGCCTGCATTCACTGCCAACTTACAGTGAATTAATGAAGAGCGGCCTTCAACATCAGCAAGTACACGGCTTTCATCTAAACGCTCTTTAACGACAGCATCAAAGACATTAATTTCGCCAATGAAGCGAGCAACAAACAGGTTTTTTGGCTCCTCGTAAATTTCACGAGGCGTGCCATCTTGTTCAATGTTTCCGTCGCGCATCACGATGATACGGTCTGACATTGACAAGGCTTCTTCTTGGTCATGGGTAACGAAGATAAACGTAATACCCAGTTTGCGCTGAAGCTGCTTAAGCTCGGTTTGCATTTGTTTACGTAATTTGTAATCAAGTGCCGAGAGCGACTCATCAAGCAATAATACCTTGGGTTTGTTAACGACTGCACGAGCAATGGCTACACGCTGTTGTTGACCGCCAGATAATTGATGAGGCTTACGTGGTGCAAATTGCTCAAGCTGAACCATGCGCAATGCTTCCATTACTCGAGGTTCAATATCGCGCTCGGCAACTTTTTGCATGCGAAGGCCAAATGCAACATTTTCAAAGACAGTCATGTGCGGGAAAAGCGCATAACTTTGGAAAACCGTGTTGACGTGGCGTTGTTCTGCAGGAATTTGGGTAACGTCGCTGTTAGCGATAACAACGTGTCCAGCATCGGCATTTTCAAAACCTGCGATCAATCGCAAAACAGTGGTTTTACCGCAACCAGAAGGACCCAAAATGGTAAGGAATTCACCATCGTTAACGTTCAGATCGAGACCAGTGATGATTTGCTTTCCATCAAAACTCTTACTCAGCCCTTTAAGCTGAATCACCGGTGCTTTAGTTGTTTGTGCAGCGTTCAATTCTACGTTATCTCCACCTTGGGGTCTAAAAGGTCATCCCCAACTTTAGGCTAATTTTTAGGAGGCGCATGATAGACCCCTAACCGTGTAAATTAAAGCGTTTTTTTCTTGTTTTTTAGAATGAATTGCTCACTATTTTGTATGCTTGCTCACAGTTGATTAAGCGTTAACCAGTGCTTTTAAAAAAAGGCYTTAAAAACAAACATAAAGCTTCACTGTTCATTCATTGCGACCTCTTAAGCATAGATCATGTATTTTCTCGTTTTTTGACTTTTTGTAATAAAGGGGGTTTGCCAGCAATCAGTTAATAACACACATCTATTTTTATATCTGCCTCACCTAGCGTACAATCAGCAACCCAAATGTTTAAGATTTAGTGAAAACAGAATGAATAACAAAACTTTCCATGTAGGTGGCTCGGTTGAAAAGGCAGTGAAAGGCGAGAGCGAGCTGCAATCTTTAGCTGTGCTGCAAGAAGCGTGGCGGGTAACAGCCAAAAATATGCTCACTTTTTTGCCTGCGGTTATTGGGTTGTTTTTAGCGCAAGTGGCGCTATTACTGCTTGGATTACAAGTGCAACTTGGCAGTGCTAGCATGTTCTTTGACTCAATTATTCAAGGTGGAGAAATATCGGCCGAGGTAATAGAGGCGGGATACATGGCCAACTTTTGGTCTGATGTATTAAGCGCTCCCTTATATGCAGGGATAAGCTTGATGGCGCTTAATCATGCGGTTGGACTGCCGAGCAAACCTAGCCATCTAGTAAAAGGCTTCCCATTTGCCTTGGTTTCAATTGTCACTGTTCTGCTAACGTCGTCTTTGCAAGGTATTGGTAATGCATTGTTCCCACTTGTTGGGTTGTTTTTATCTATGGCCTTTAGCTTCGCGATCATTCTCGTATGCGAAAAGCGCATTACGCCATTAAAAGCAATACAGTACTCTTTAATGGCGACAGGTCGTAAGATTTTACCAATGACTGCAATCTTCATTGCGATTATGACGATGTTTATTATTTCTTTTGCAACTGCGGGAGTCGGCCTTATTTGGACCATTCCTTTTTTCTTCAATGCAAAAGCGATTATCTACCGTAATTTATTTGGTATTACCCTTCAGGTTACCACTGTGCAAAAAGGCAGTGATGATGACTCTCAATCTAAATCAACAGATTCAAAGGTTTTCGACGCGTGATAGCAAGAGCAAAAAACAGCGTAATAGCGATGGTATTATTGGGCGGCCTTACTGCCTGTGGAGAGACCCCAACGTCAGAAATGAGTGCGGAAATCTCGGAACAGGATCAGCTTAAAGCTGATACAAATGCCATTCTTGGTAAATTGACGCAAATGGAACAAAACAGGGGAGAGGCTATAGGTAAACCTGACTTTGCAAGCATTGCTGATGTAAACCAAAAGAAAACCGCATTTTTTGACTACCTTCGCCCGGCTGTCGAGCATGAAAATAGACGTGTTGAGAAAGAGCGACAATTTTTAGTGCAGCTCCAAAAGCTTATCCAGTCTGGCGATAAATTAGAAAGCGAAAAAGTATTTTACGCTAAAAAACTAGGTAAAAATTATAGCTATGATTTGGCTAGTGACATTGTCACGGAAAGTTGGTTAGAAGAAATGCTTAATCGAGTGGATGTATTACCCGAATCATTAGTGCTTAGCCAAGCCGCAAATGAATCAGGGTGGGGTACATCACGCTTTGCTGTTGAAGGTAACAATTATTTTGGCCAATGGTGTTATCGTAAAGGCTGTGGGTTAATCCCCGCCTCTCGAAAAGATGATGCCACACATGAAGTTGCCGTTTTTGACTCAGCTTATCTCTCTGTTCAAGCGTACTTTATGAATGTTAATCGTAACCGTGCTTATCAAGATCTTCGTGATATTCGAACGGCACAGCGGCAAGCTGGAAATACTATTGAAGGCTCTAAACTTGCAGAGGGGTTGATTCAATACTCTGAGCGAGGTCATGCTTATATCGAAGAAATACAAGCCATGATCAAGCATAACAATCAATATTGGCGCCAAGGATAAAGGATGAAGTTAACCCATTGGCTATTTGCTGGTTTATTTGCCAGCACTTCGCTACATGCTCAACAGGATGTTATTGAACCTGCAACACAAAAGATTGAGATGCGATACAGCACTCTATATGGCAAGTTAAAACAGAATGTTAAAGAAGGCCATGATGATGTAAAAATAGCCTTCTTCTTGTTAGATCAGCGCGATGGCAGCGTGTGTGAAATTCATAAAGCATCAATGAGAAAAGATGCACATTATGAAGAGTTATCTATTCCTGCCAGTAACGAAATGTCCGTACCCGTTGATAATAACTTACGCCAAGCGAATCCTGATGTGACTTTTGTAATTGATGAGGGCATTACATGCGATGTCTCAATGCAAGTCATCGCAAAAGGATCGTATGGCAATCAAATTAGTCAAACAGATGTTGCTGTACTTACACCTCAAATGAACCAGCTACTTTCTGATCTAGCTGGAATGTTTTCTGGTTGGTTTATGCCAGAAGTCGCCGGCATTGTGGTGCATTTTGCCGAACCGTTGAGCCAGCCTGTTACCTTTTCCAATGGCCAACAAGCAGAAATACAAGGTAAAACGCTGATATTACCGTTGTCTTCTCTAGGTGAAAATGAGCTGCTAACGCTTGAGCAGCCTGTTGTTAAAGTGACACCTTGGGTTCCAAGAGCGTAATTCGTTAGAGAATAAGTTAAAGCCCGGCTTGCCGGGCTTTTTTGTTTTTGGAAACCAGTTTTCGTGCTTAACAATTAAAAATTTAAATCTTGCTCTTTGGCCTTAACCCTTACGCCTCCCTTCTTATGTTCTGTTAGTTTTAAACCATTGCTACTTTCATAAGAAACGAACAGTTGTGCGTTGTTGCTAAGCCATTTAGATACTTCAGAAGTGATAATAGAGTTGGGTAAGTAACGTGATTGGCAATGTTGGTTGAAGGTTTGGTGAGCTTGGCGTTTAAACTCTGAAGCTATTTGTGGGTAGAATAAATTGAGTTTGTCTTTGCCTTCTTTAGTGCAGATATGCAGGTTAGCTTTTAATTTTCCTTGCCGGTAGTGCAATTTGAGTTTAGCGGGTATATTTCCATTTATAACTGGAATATTAATATCCGATGTTTGCTCAATTGTTTTATGAGGTAAAAATAGTGTTTCCAACATGAGAGGCCTCCTTGGCGATCTTCTCAAACGTTAAGTAACTGATCAATAAACCTATCTTATAGCCTCTCCTGAAATATATTCTTAGCGAACGTCACACAACCTGAATACTTGCTAAACAAGATGTGAGTTCTACGGCAGGGCGTCAAGTTTTTACAATTCGACATACTTTTTATTCATTTTCATGCATTGATAAGAGTGATAAAAGTTGCTGTTCACGGTGAACAAATGAATGAAAGTTCTGATAATGATGTGATTTACATAATAAAAACTGGTCTGAGTTCGAGATAAACCATATTAAATCCACAAAAAAATGATTCATCGCAATTCATTTTATTACTCATACCTTGATACTTATTAGGAATTTTATACAACAAAATACGCAAAGAGTGGCACATGGATAAATTAATTGAGCGTTTTCTTCGATACGTAAGCTTTGAGACTCAATCAAACCCAAGCAATGCCCACTGCCCAAGTACTGAAGGGCAGCGAGTTTTAGCACAAGAACTGAAACAAGAATTAATTGAGCTTGGCCTAGACAGTGTCGAACTTGATGAGAATGGTTATTTGATGGCACGCCTACCATCGAATGTAGACTACACCGTACCAGCAATTGGCTTTATTGCTCATATGGATACGGCACCAGATGCTTCTGGTAAAAATGTTATTCCACAAATTGTCGAAAACTATCAGGGCGGTGATATTGCATTAGGCATCGGTGATGAAGTGCTATCTCCTATTCAATATCCAGACCTAAAAAAATTACTCGGCCACAACATTATCACCACTGATGGTACAACACTATTAGGCGCTGACAATAAAGCGGGTATTGCCGAAATCATTACTGCCGTCGCTTTCCTGAAAGCAAACCCAGCGATCAAACACGGTGACATTTGCATTGGCTTTACACCCGATGAAGAGATTGGCCGTGGTGCTAACTTGTTTGATGTCGAAAAGTTTGGTGCGCAATGGGCTTATACGATCGATGGCGGGCCAGTGGGTGAGTTGGAATACGAAAATTTCAATGCAACGTCTGCAGATGTGATTTGCTATGGTGTGAATGTACACCCAGGGACGGCAAAAAATAAGATGGTAAATGCAATGAACATTGCTGCAAAGTTCCAACTTATGATGCCAGCCGAAGAAACACCTGAATGCACCGAAGGTTATGAAGGTTTTTATCATCTTAAATCGATAGAAGCAGGTGTTGCGCGAACGGAGCTTGGCTATATCATCCGTGATTTTGATCGTGAAAGACTAGAACAGCGTAAAGCGTTCATGCAGCAGAAGGTTGATGAGTTGAATACAGCGCTACCGAAAGGGCGAGTAGAGCTTGTATTAACAGATTGCTACAACAACATGCGTGAAATGGTAGAGCCTCACCCGCATATTATCGAATGTGCACGACAGGCAATGATTGAATGTGATGTACAGCCGCTTATCAAACCCATTCGCGGTGGTACGGACGGTGCACGTTTGTCATTTATGGGCTTACCTTGTCCTAACATCTTTACTGGCGGTTACAACTTCCATGGTATTCATGAGTTCATTACGATAGAAGGTATGGAGCAGGCAGTAAAAGTGATTGTTAAATTGGCAGAAAACACGGCTAAACAGTCACAGTAACAACATGGAGTCATGTTTCGATGCTTAAGCCAGTTCATATATGGACTGGCTTTGTTGTATGTCGGCTCCTAAAAAGTACACTCAACCTTCCTCTTTCGTTGATAACACCGCGTATCCATTAATTGGTATTACGAACCAAAGGTGCTACTCTGTCTATATATGGACAAAACGTAGGTGTGATTATGAGTGCCTCTAAAGCAGAACAGGCTCAGCAGCTGGTTAATGCAGGTAATAGCGTGTTGCCGGTGGTTTTTAATATTCTTGATAAGTGGTCATGTACTCAAGCCCAGCAAATGGCGCTACTCGGTATTAATAGTCGCTCGACACTCAATAAGTACCGTAGCCATCCAGATTCCGCAAAAGTTTCTAAAGATCTATTAGAAAGAATGAGTTATATCCTTAATATTCATAAATGTCTTCGCATCATGTTTACCGCGGAAGAAAGCGTGTACAACTGGGTACAAAAACCCAATAACCACCCATTTTTCGCTGGACGCTCGGCAATGGATATTATGTGCCAAGGAAAAGTTGTTGACCTGTATCAGGTTGCTTCACGGCTAAATGCATGGCGAGGTGGACGGTCATAAATGGACGTTATAAGTGTAAAAGACAGTAAGGTGTCGTTTAATGGTCAGCAGTGCTATCGTTTAATTCCGTCCAAGTATCCACCAATAAACTTGTATGAAGATGTCTGTGAACCAGAGCAGTTAGAAGCAATATTTGCGATAGAAGCTATTACCAATCCTCGGCTTTCAGAAGAAGTTGGGGATTTCAGCCGTATTCCTGCTGACGAGCGACTTGTTGGTATTCCACATTGCAGTTTCGTTATGGCAGCTTTTACTCATGTAAACCCTGATGGTGCGAGATTTAATACTGCAGATTTTGGGGCATATTATGCAGCACCAGATATCAATACCGCGATCAAGGAAACTGTTCATCATATGGAACGCGTGATGGGCTTCACCAATGAACCCGCACAAGATATTCAAATGCGCTGCATCGATGCTTGGTTTGCTGCTGAATTAGTCGACTTACGCCAGCAGGAAGCGCTTGATTCCGCCCTTTACCATCCAACGAATTACAATCAATCTCAAATGCTGGCATGCGATTTAAAAACAAGTAAAGCTGATGGTGTGGTTTACCAGTCGGTTCGACACCAAGGACATGACTGCTACGCATTATTTAAACCGAATGTTGTGACGAAGGTGTGCCAAAGTAAGCATTTTACTTATAAGTGGAACGGGGACTCGGTTAATTCTATTTTGGAAGTAAATTTAATCTAAATGGGGTCGGAGAGCTCACCAATAGGCTCTCCACAAATTTTATCCAGTATATTGATAAGCTATAGTTTTGGCTGGTTCTTTATCTCTGGATGCTTATCTATTTCATCTACTATCCAGTCATTTAAATGCTTTAAAATTGCAATAACTGCATGCTCTTTGGTTCCTTTCTCGTTATCTTTTACATCTAGTTGCTGTTTAGCGTGCAAACCTGTTTCATTTTCTGCAATGTGAAGCCAATCAGGGTGCCAGTAAAAGCTATGCCCTTGATCAGTAATCCAATTATGTACACCGCAGTCTTCACCCTTGTAATTTAAATCATGAGCTTGGTATTTCTTCATGACTTACCTCTGAGCTTTAATAGTCTTGAATAAAGTATAGAAGCTGACTCGATAGAGTATATGCCTTTTGCTTGTTGTCTTTACCTAATAAAAAAGCCGTTGCTTTAAGTTGCAACGGCTTAGTGGCTTAGCTGAAAATATTTTATGAGTTCAGGTAGCGTGTTTCTAAATGTGCTTTTAAATAGTCAGCATTTAAACGTTCGCCTGTTGCGTCAATTAGAAGTTGATCGGTTGAAACCGTCGATGCTTTCTTCCATACATGCTTATCTAACCAGTTGAAGATAGGTTGTAAGTTACGTTCGCGGATAAGATTTTCAACGTTCATTTCTTTGCGCATCGCAGCCATAAACTGCGCAGCATACATAGCACCAAGCGTGTAGCTAGGGAAATAGCCAAACGCACCGTCTGTCCAGTGGATGTCTTGCATACAGCCGTCTGTAAAATTACCTTTGGTTGAAATACCAAGGTATTCTGTCATTTTCTTATCCCATAGCTCTGGGATATCAGCGACTTCAATATTGCCTTCAATAAGGTCTCGCTCAATTTCATAGCGCAGAATAACGTGAGCTGGGTAGGTAACTTCATCAGCATCGACACGAATTAACCCTGGCTTTACGCGAGTGTTTAATAGGGTTAAATTTTCCGGCGTCAATGATGGGTCATCGTAACGCTTAAAAGTGTCAGCAGCTAAAGGCGCTAAGATATTTATAAAACACTCACTACGTGAAAGTTGCATCTCAAAGAATAAACTTTGAGATTCATGAACGCCCATTGAACGAGCAGCACCAACGGGTAAGCCGGCCCATTTCTTTGGTAGTCCTTGTTCATAACGAGCATGCCCTGTTTCATGAATAACGCCCATTAATGCCGACGTAAAGTCGTCTTCATCATAGCGAGTAGTAATACGAACATCTGTCGGAACACCGCCACAGAATGGATGCGTGCTCACATCAAGGCGGCCATGGTTAAAGTTAAACCCTAACTTGGTCATTAGCTCAAGGCTAAGTACTTTTTGTTGCTCGATAGGGAAGGGCCCTAACGGTTGAATAACTTCATCAGTAGACTGCTTGTCACGGATTTGGCTAATTAGAGAAGGTAGCCAGGTTTTAACATTGGCAAATAAGGCATCCAATTCTTTGCTTGTCATGCCAGGTTCGTATAAATCCAATAAGGCATCATAACGACTTAGACCTGTTGCTTCTGATCGTATTTGTGCTTCTCTTCGCGATAATTCAACAACAGCCTCAAGGTTTTTACTAAACGCTCGCCAGTCATTCTCTGGTCGCTGTGAGCGCCAGGCATGTTCACACTTCGAGCCAGCTAACGATTTCGATTCAACTAAATCTGCGGGTAATATATTAACGGCTTGCCAACTGCGTTTCATTTCTTGAAGGCTTGAGCGTTGTTCTGGTGAAAGTGACTCTCTTTTTGCCTGTTCAAACCATTCGGCAATATGCGGTGCAGTAGCAAGCTCATGGTGCATGACCAACAGCTCTGCCATTGCTTCTGAACGTGCTTGATTTCCACCTTCAGGCATCATTGCAGCCTGATCCCAACCGCAAATAGAAGCAAGGTGCTCTAACTTAGAAAGCTTCTTATGATGTTGTTCTAGTTTTTGATAGAAAGTCATTACCTATCCTTATGTTGACTTGTTTTGATATATGAAAATGCTGTATCACTACAGAATAGTGGTATTTCATAATTGTTAACAGTGCAACAGAAGTGCAGTCGATGGAAATTATGTGATTTCACTCATAATTTTCTGCGATGAGCGTAATAGAAATTTATTGAAACAAGATTGATATGAGTTAATTGTTACTTATGGGGTAGAATAATTGTCATGAGGCATGATGTAACGCTTTTTACATTATCGTAAGACTTCGTAAAGGTCACAAGATTTATGGAACCGGTTCGTTATACTGCCAACATCAACTTTATTGAAACTAGTAAAATGACTATGAAATTAAAGCGTACACTTCGTACAATCCTTGCCAGCTCAATCTTATTTTCGGCCTCTGCCTACACTGCACCCACAGTAATCCCTGATGCGCCTGCCTTAGGAGCTAAAGGTTATGTGTTGATGGATTACTATACTGGCAAAGTTTTAGTTGAAAAAAATGCACATGACCAATTGAACCCTGCAAGCTTGACCAAACTGATGACAAGCTATGTCGCGGGTCAAGAAATGAAAGTAGGCAATATTACAGAAAACGATCTGGTTGTGATTAGCCGCAATGCTTGGGCAAGAAATTTCCCAGACTCTTCCAAGATGTTCATTGAAGTGAATACTGAAGTAAACATGATGGATTTGTATCGTGGGTTGATTATTCAATCAGGTAATGATGCAAGTGTAGCGATTGCAGAGCATGTTGCTGGCTCCGAGGGCGCATTTGTTAGCCTAATGAATTCGTGGGCGAAGAAGCTCAACATGAACAATAGTTCGTTTTCTAACCCACACGGGTTAGATAGCAATGAACTGTACTCAACACCTTATGATATGGCGCTGTTAGGTCGAGCTTTAATTAATGACCTGCCAAATATTTACGCGTTGTACAGTGAGCGTTCTTTTACTTACAACAACATTACACAACGTAACCGTAATGGTTTACTTGGTGATCGCAGTTTAAATGCTGACGGCATGAAAACAGGTTATACAAGTGGCGCAGGTTACAGCTTAGCCAGTTCTGCGACTGATGGCGACATGCGCTTAATTTCAGTGGTTATGGGCTCAACCAGTACGAAGAGCCGAGAAGCAGAAAGCAAACAGCTACTTAACTTCGGTTTCCGCTTTTTTGAAACAGTTTCTCCACATAAAGAAGGTGAAGAAGTACTGAATGAAAAAGTCTGGATGGGAGCAACAGACTCGATCTCTTTAGGCACAATGGAAGATACCTATGTGACGCTGTCACGTAATGCAGCTAGAAATCTTCAAGCAACTGTTGAGCTTAATGATGAATTAGTTGCACCTATTAGTGAGGGTGAAATTGTTGGTAAGATCCTTTACCAAGTAGATGGTGACGATATTGCGGAAGCGCCGTTGATTGCTCTCGAATCTGTTGAGCAGGGTAGTTTATTCAGCCGTCTGATTGATTACATTAAACTTTTCGTTATTGGTTTATTTAAGTAATTTTTATCACTAACGAAGATAAAAGAGTCGCTTAGGCGACTCTTTTATCGTCTAAGCTATGCAACAGAGTGAGTTGTGATACCTGTTTTAAAGTGGGTATTTATCATCTTTATTTCACTCCTTATCAGAAAAACCGTATAATCCTGCCCCTGATTATCCAACAGTTCAACTACTGTCGATGCAGTTCGACATGTGAGAAGTCGCAATGAAACAGAACGATACAAGAAAAGAAACACTTGAATACAACAAACTTCAGAAACGCCTAAGAAGGAATGTTGGGAACGCTATTATTGATTACAACATGATCGAAGAAAATGATGTTGTCATGGCTTGTATTAGTGGCGGTAAAGATTCATTTGCGATGTTGGATATTCTTCTGGGGCTTCAGAAAGCAGCACCAATTAAATTTGATGTTGTAGCGGTTAACCTTGACCAAAAACAGCCAGGCTTTCCTGACCATATTCTTCCTGATTATTTTGAAACGTTGAATATCCCTTACTACATCGTGGATAAAGATACCTATTCTGTGGTTAAAGAAAAGATCCCAGAAGGCAAAACGACTTGTGGCCTATGTTCTCGCTTACGCCGTGGTACGCTATATTCATTCGCTGAGAAAATTGGGGCGACTAAACTAGCGCTAGGTCATCACATGGATGACATCGTTGAAACTATGTTCTTGAATATGTTCCATGGTTCTCGTTTAAAGGCAATGCCGCCCAAACTACGTTCAGATGACGGTCGGAATGTCGTTATTCGTCCACTGACATATTGCCGTGAGAAAGATCTGATTCAATATGCAGAGCATAAAGAATTCCCGATTATTCCTTGTAACCTATGTGGTTCTCAAGAGAATTTACAGCGTCAGAACATTAAAGCAATGTTGATTGACTGGGATAAGCAAACACCGGGCCGTGTTGAGAGTATTTTCAAGTCGATTCAAAATATTAGTCCAAGCCAACTTGCTGACAGAGAACTTTTCGATTTCATTAATTTACCTTTAGATCGTGAAGGTGAGAGAGAAGAGTATGCCTTCAGTGAAGCAACTGTTTCTTCGAGTAATATTGATGAGTCTATGTTCATTGATGTGACGAACGTGTAGCGCTCCTCTGAATTCGATATAAAAAAGGCAACCAATTTGGTCAATGCCGATCGTTTTAAGTAATTGAACGATCCTTAGAAGGCTTCATAATCGGTCTCAACATTGTTGAGGCCGATTTTTTTATGTCTGAGTTTTCTAGAGAGCTACAAGTTACTGCTGAGTTTTGCCAAGACCATCATATCGATGCATTTTCAAAGCACATTCCATTGGAATGGGTCCAAGAAGCTGTTAAGCAAACAGGCAGAGCCTCTGTTCGCAAAAGACGTTTTCCTGCCGAACAGGCTGTATGGCT
>NZ_JAKJSI010000039.1:0-75603 GCF_050336695.1 Photobacterium minamisatsumaniensis
CTGCTCCATCCCGCGTCCGATTTATATCTCACCGTTTAAGTACGGTAACAACTATTGTTCTCACAGTCAGTGACTGAAAAAACCAATTTGGAGCGACACATCGGGTTCGAACCGATGACCTCAACCTTGGCAAGGTTGCGCTCTACCAACTGAGCTAGTGTCGCATTCTTGTATCTCAACAAGTAAATTGGTTGCGGGAGCTGGATTTGAACCAACGACCTTCGGGTTATGAGCCCGACGAGCTACCAAGCTGCTCCATCCCGCGTCCGATTTATTGAAAAGCAAAACAAATTAAGAATTGCCGTTCGAGGCTGCGCATTATACGAGGAAAATTGACGGATGCAATAGTTCTCAAAAAAAATATGTTCACTACGTCACAACCGCCTAATATTGCATCAAATATTGAAGATCTGCTCGCGATAAAAGCGCAATTCTTGAATCGAATCACGAATATCATCGAGCGCAAGATGGCTGCCTTTCTTATGAAGCCCATCAAGTACTTCTGGCTTCCAACGACGCGTCAACTCTTTGAGCGTACTTACATCCAAATAGCGGTAGTGAAAGTACTGCTCTAGTTCTGGCATGTGCTTATATAAGAAACGACGATCTTGTCCAATACTGTTCCCGCAGATTGGTGACGCCCCTTTCGGTACCCATTGTTCTAAAAATGTAATGGTCTGGCGTACAGCTTCCGCTTCAGTAACACGGGTTTGACGAACACGCTCCACTAATCCGCTATTTGTGTGGGTAGTCGTGCACCATTCATCCATTTTTTCCAGTTCAGATTCTGGTTGATGAATTGCTAACACTGGACCTTCAGCTAAAATATTAAGCTGTGCATCTGTAACAATTGTTGCTATTTCAATGATTTGATGTGTTTCAGGATCAAGCCCTGTCATTTCCAAATCAATCCAAATAAGATTCTGATCGCTGATCGTCATCGGATATTGCCTATTCTATGAGTAAACCATGTATGATAATACCAAACGCAGCGGTTGTCTGATTGCTTTACTTAAGCATATGCTTACTCCGCTAACGCTGGTATTTTACCGTAAGCCAACTAACTGAACGATATTCTTGTGGCAAAAAAGAAAAAGCTCACCCAAGGTCAGAGTCGTCGCGTACGCTCAAACCAAAATAAACGACTAAATCGCGAAAAAGCCGACGTCCAGTGGGATGAAGCGCTTCTTGAATCAGCCCGTGAGGGTCTGGTAATTACCCGTTTTGGTCAACATGCTGATGTCGAAGACCCTCAAACTGGGGTGATTCACCGCTGTAACCTACGCCGAAGCATCCAGAGCTTAGTCTCTGGTGATCGCGTGGTATGGCGTCCAGGTGTTGAGACATTACATGGAATTTCAGGTGTCGTTGAAGCCGTTCACGAACGTAAATCAGTACTGACTCGTCCTGATTACTATGATGGTGTCAAAGCTGTTGCTGCGAATGTTAACCGAATCATCATCGTTTCTGCGATTTTACCTGAGCTGTCACTCAATATAATCGATCGCTACTTGATTGCAGCCGAGACTGTCGGCATCGAACCTCTTATCGTATTGAATAAAGTTGATTTATTAGAGCCAGATGTTCGCAAACAAGTAGAAAAAACCCTTTCTCTTTACCAGAAAGTCGGCTACGAGCTACGCTATGTAAGCTCTGAAACCGGTGAAGGTATGGAAGAATTAAAAGATGACCTTAAAGACCGAGTAAATATCTTTGCGGGTCAATCTGGTGTGGGTAAATCGAGTATGATTAATACCCTTATGCCAGAGGTGGAAGCCGAAATCGGGGATGTTTCTGCAAACTCAGGCTTAGGGCAACACACCACGACTGCTGCCCGCCTTTACCATTTTGAACATGGTGGTGATCTCATTGATTCACCAGGAGTTCGTGAATTTGGTTTATGGCATCTAGAGCCAGAGCAGGTCACTAAGGCGTTTGTTGAATTCCGAGAATATTTAGGTGGCTGTAAGTTCCGTGACTGTAAGCACGGTAACGATCCGGGTTGTTTGATCCGTGAAGCTGTTGACGCTGGAAAAATCAGCCGTGAACGCTTTAAGAGCTACCATAAAATCATCGACAGCATGTCTGAGAATGTCGCTAACCGCCAATTCTCACGTAATAAGCCTGATTAATTCAGCGCCTCAACTCCCCGATTTATCGGGGGGTTGCCTTATCATAACCCGCAATAGCAGAGCCCTGACTTTCCTCACTAATTCAGGTATTATGCCTGATTCGAGTTGCTTAAATATCAAACTAAATACCGTATAAACGGCAATGTTTGTTGTTATCTAAACAGCGCGTGTTTAGTTTAATATTGAGCAACTAATTCATTGATCGACTAACAGTTTCTGGAAAAAGACACCGTGAACGATAATTTCAAAATTGGCTTGCAGTACTGCGCGCCTAAACAAACTCTGACCCAGCTAGCTGGGAAACTTGCCTCAATGAAAGCGGGCAAACTCACCACCGCTGTTATTCGCTGGTTCATCCGTCGCTATGGCATTGATATGTCACTAGCACATAACCCAGATCCTGCAGCTTATGCAACGTTCAATGACTTTTTTGTTCGCGAGCTCAAAGACGGTGCTCGCCCAATTAACAATGAAGCACATATTATCAGCCACCCTGCAGATGCTTGTGTGAGTCAACTTGGCCCAATCACTGATGGTCAGTTGATCCAAGCAAAAGGCCACACCTATGAAGCCGCTGAGCTATTAGGTGGTGACGCAGAGTTGGCAGCCGAGTTCCAAGACGGCCATTTTGCTACCCTGTACCTATCGCCAAAAGATTATCATCGTGTGCACATGCCATGCGATGGTACGCTACGTAAAATGATCTATGTGCCTGGCGAACTGTTCTCAGTTAACCCGCTAACCGCCCAAAATGTACCGAACTTATTTGCGCGCAATGAACGTGTCGTTTGCATCTTCGATACTGAATTCGGCCCCGTCGCACAAGTGCTGGTTGGTGCAACCATTGTAGGTAGTATTGAAACAGTATGGGCTGGCACAATCACACCACCGCGTAGCCCCCGCGTCCACAGTTGGGATTACCCAGCAGAAGGCGATCAAGCTATCACGCTGAAAAAGGGTGATGAAATGGGTCGCTTCAAATTAGGCTCTACTGTCATCAACTTATTCCCTAAAGACGCAATCCGTTTCGTAGAAGAAATGGAGCCGGGTAAAACGACATTGATGGGCTCTGCCTACGCCGAATTAACGGCTGTAGCACAGCCTGAAGCGTAATGAGTTAACACTTTTTAACAAAAGGGGTGCATAGCACCCCTTTTTTTATGCAAAAAATTGACCATATCGAGGAATTTTTACACACCCCAATAGTATGCTGTTTTACAGTCAATTACCCAAGCAAACCAACATACTATGAAAAAAATACATCTATCTCAGCTAATTAAGCTGTTGATTGCCTTCGGGATCCCGCTTGGGATACTGATGCTGCCAATCGACCTCATTCCTATTGATAACCTAACCCTAATCCAACACCGCCTCTTGGCTATTTTCGCCCTCGCAGCACTACTCTGGGTGCTAGAACCCGTACCCGTATTTGCAACCTCGATCCTGATTATTACCTCACAACTGATTATGATCTCCGACAGCGGTCTGCATACCTTTCGGACACCGCCTGCCGGTCATGAGATGGGAGAAATGCTCAAATACACAGATATCCTCGGCTCCTTTTCATCGCCAATCATCATCCTGTTCATGGGGGGGTTTGCCCTCGCGATTGCCGCCTCCAAGTATGAGCTGGACAACAACTTGGCACGTGTACTGCTCAAACCGTTTGGCACCCAGCCGAAATTTATTATGCTCGGCCTGATGCTGATCACCGCCGTGTTTTCGATGTTCATGTCCAACACCGCCACCACCGTGATGATGCTGGCCCTGCTGGCGCCGATTGTTGCTTCGGTACCCAAAGGCGACATTGGCATCAAGGCATTGGTGCTATGTATCCCTATTGCCGCCAATACGGGGGGAATTGCCACCCCAATAGGCACGCCTCCCAACGCCATCGCGTTGCAATACCTGACTGGTGACAATGCTATCAGCTTCCTTGGCTGGATGATGATAGGTCTACCCTTTGTGATCTTCCAACTCGCTTTTGCGTGGTGGTTGCTGCAAAAAATGTTCCCATCAACCCAAACCCATATGCACCTGAAACTTGAAGGGCAATTCCAAAAGAGTTGGAAGGCTATTGTCGTCTATGTCACCTTCACCCTGACTATCTTGATGTGGATGACCAGCTCGCTCCATGGAATGAATGTCTATGTGGTGTCCATTATTCCGCTGGCCGTCTTCACCCTGACAGGCATCATGGGTAAAGAAGAAATCAAGCTGATTAACTGGGAGGTGTTGTGGCTGGTCGCCGGTGGTATAGCCATTGGACTGGCTCTTGATAAAACAGGGCTTGCCGCCGCGCTCGCGCACGCGATTGATTATGACGCCTTATCGCCCGTCGCTGTTGTGCTGACCCTGTCTATCATCTGTTGGCTAATGGCAAACTTCATGTCCAATACGGCCACCGCCAACCTATTGATACCTATCGCAGCAGCGGTAGCGGCCTCCATGGAAAGTTTAGTCTCGATGGGAGGGCTGCAAGGTGTACTCGTGGTCGTCGCTTTCTCGGCTTCTCTTGGTATGATTTTGCCCGTATCGACCCCGCCAAACTCTTTAGCCTACTCCACCGGACTAATTGAAAGTAAAGACATGGCAAAAACAGGACTTATTTTAGGCTTAGTCGGCCTTGCCGTCGTGTACACAGCAATGCTGATACTAACCTAGCGTTACCCTAACAATGCAATCTAGAAGGCTGCCTAAGCAGCCTTCATCACTTTTTAATCATTGCTATTTCCTGAGAGCATAATTTTGTTATCCACTTCACGGAAATATTCACTAAATACCCCGATTATTACTCACTTTTTTCTTTCTTTTTCCAGCAACACTCATAAAAACATAATAGCCGCAGGCATAACCAACTCACGATACCAACATATTGGTAGCCCAGAGAGATACTATGAAACTCACGATCAAACTAAAAATACAGATCGCCATCGCAGTGATCATTGCTTCCGTTAGTGCCGTTCAAGCATGGATATCGGTCACCCAATTAACCCAGGAAACAACAGCTTCCGTCAGCAATCAAATGCGGGATAACAGCCATGCAACCAGTCGCTATATTGCCGATTGGTTAGCCACTCGCAGTGAAATGATGCTGGCCAATGAACCGTTGATTGCAACACAAGACAATATCGACCGTGAGCTCTTGCTCACCAAACGCGCAGGGAACTTCTTATCGGTATATGCAGGCTTTTCAGATGGCTCGATAGCGTATGGTGATAAAACCGAAGACTGGCCCGCTGGTTATGACCCACGAACTCGCCCTTGGTACCAAGAGGCCACCAACCAAAGCCGCCTGATCATTACTGAACCTTATCAAGATTTTGATGGCAGCATGGTTGTCAGTATCGCAAAGGCATTTCAGGGGCAGCATCGTGGCGTGCTGGCAGCCGACTTAACCATCACGGATATCATTGATCAGGTTCTAAACCTCAAACTTGAACACGATGGCTTTGCCTTTCTCGTCGATGGCAACAACAACATCGTTGCCTATCGCGATGAATCACTCAGTCAGCAACCTCTCACCCAACTCGATCGCGAGCTGACACCCACGTTTATGAAGCAGCTTGAATCCGAACAAACCATGCAGACGATTCAGCTTGAAAGTAAAAACCGTGACATGCTGATCTTCGCGGTGCCTATCTCAGGGACAGATTGGACGCTCGCCGTGATGGAAGATAAAGCACAGGCCTTTGCTTCAATTGGCGAGCAAATAACGTTTATCGCCATCACATCTATTGTGCTGTATTTGATTATTTCGGTGATCGCGACACTGATCATCAACAGCTTACTGCGGCCTTTGGTAAAATTAAGCCAGTCGGTTGAGCAATTAGCACAAGGCAGCGGTGATCTAACTCAACGTATCGAAATAGAGCGAATGGACGAAATTGGTGAACTCGCCGATAACATGAACCGCTTTCTTGGCCAGTTACAAACCATGATAAAAGGTATCGTCGCACAATCTCATACATTGGGGGAACGTGCCGCTTTATCTGCCAAGCAAACAGAGGTTGCCTCACAAAAAGTGGCTGAACAACAAAACGACGTTAACCAGATTGCGACGGCAATCCACGAGATGTCAGCCACATCAGGAGAAGTCGCTAACCATGCAGAGATGACCGCATCGGCAGCTCAAGCATCGACCTCTGCATGTGAAAAGGGCCAAAGTGTTATTGGTCAAAATCGCGATGCGATCACCTCATTAGCAAGCCAAGTGCAAGATGCCGCCAATGTGATCCACGAGCTGGAAAGCAACGCGCAAAATATCAACCAAATTCTATCAACCATTCAGGGGATCGCGGAGCAGACAAACCTACTTGCCCTCAATGCAGCCATTGAAGCGGCTCGAGCTGGCGAGCAAGGCCGCGGCTTTGCCGTGGTTGCTGATGAAGTACGCGTGCTAAGCCAACGCACACACGATTCAACAGAAGAAATCCGTAGCATGATTGAAACGCTACAGAAAAATACTCACCAAGCAGTCGACAGCATGCAAACGAGTACCGAATTGGCCAGTCAAAGTGTTGGCTTTGCCGAAGGTGCCAGTGAAAGCCTAAATCAAATCACCTTAGCCATTACCGAAATTTCTGAAATGGCGACCCACATCGCCAGCGCCGCAGAAGAGCAGCGTGCCGTCAGTGAAGACATCAGCCGTAATACCCAAGCAATAAAAGATGTCTCGGATCACTTGGCGATACAAACCGGAGATCTGAGCCACAGTGCCCATGACATGCAAAGCTCGGCAGAAAAAATGCGCAGTGATGTTTCCCGTTTCAATGTCTAACGATTAGTCCTATCTCGTATCAAGCAGCCGTATCTGCGGCTGCTCTCCTTCCCTTGCTCTCAGCTACTGGTGGTCAGCTAGACAAGCCACTGATTATACCTCCCTCGCAAAACACAGTTCACGACCTACAGTATATTGCGTCATTAGTTGCTATCTAGGGAAAAAAGGCTAATCGCCAACAACTAACCGTGCTCTCACTTCCAATCTAGACATACACTGAAAAGACGCTTTCGTTCGCACTTTAAGCCATAGAACAATTAAGAGTATTGAAGCGAAGAAAAGATCAACAACGACAACAATGAGGTGATCCCATGAAGAAACGAACTGTTCAAACTTTAGTGCTGGCGATGTCGACCTGCTGGGCCGTCGTCAGCCACGCTACAGAATGGAGCTATACCGGAGAACGCGGTGCCGAGCACTGGGGAGACACGTTTGCAACCTGTGGCGAAGGCGTGAATCAAACACCTATTGATGTCAACAAGGCCATCAAGGCTGAGCTGGTGCCATTACACATTGACTATCAGGGGAGCGTTAAAGAAATCATCAATAATGGCCACACTATTCAGGCCAATATCACAGGCGAAAATACATTAACCGTCGATAACGAAGAATTTGCTCTTAAGCAATTCCACTTTCATACCCCATCCGAAAACTACATTAACGGTAAGCAGTACCCGCTTGAAGCCCATTTCGTTCACGCCAACCAACAAGGCCAGCTTGCGGTTATCGCTGTGATGTTTAACACCGGCCCTCGTGCCAATGACCAACTAAACATGCTGCTAGAAGCCATTCCTAAAAAAGACACTGCCACCCAGTTAACCAGTACGTTCAACCCAGCCGAGCTCTTACCCCGAGATCGAGAGTATTACCGCTTCAACGGCTCGTTAACCACCCCGCCATGCAGTGAAGGTGTACGCTGGTTCATGATGAAAGATCATCAATCAGGATCTGAAAAACAGGTAGGCTCACTTCACGGTGTAATGGGTGACAATGCTAGACCGCTCCAGCCATTGAATGCGCGGGTTATTCTTGAATAGCTGAGCTCCCCAATTACAATTGATAACTATTTGCATTTAGTGTTGGTATTGGCTATGATTTAGCCCGATTTGATAAGACGCCTTGAAATCCTAGCTTGCCGTTTATCAGATAAAACATGGAAACCGAAATACTCGCTGTTCCCCCAGCAAATTGGCCATGGCCCAACATTTTTGGGTTATCTGTTCGATGAACAGCGCGGCAAATTGCCGCGCTGTTCATTGGGCACAACGTCAACCCGATCTTTATTACGCAATTTCGATCGGAAAAGCCGTCACCTGATCAATGTGATCCAATTGCTGCGCCAGCATGATCAACCGATCAATCCCCAGAGCAACCCCTGCACAATCAGGAAAGCCCGCTTTTAACGCATCAACCAAGTGCATGTCTATCGGTTGTGGAGCTAAGCCCATGCTTTTCCGTTTACTATTATCTTCTTCAAAACGCGTTAATTGCTCATCGCCATCAGACAGTTCATGAAAGCCATTCGCCAACTCAATGCCTTTGAAATACACCTCAAAACGCTCTGCTACTCGGTTATCTGTCGGGTTAATTTGTGCTAATGCTGCTTGTGAGGCCGGAAAATCATACACAAATACTGGTACCTGCTGACCAATCTTACCTTCTACCCCTACACTGAATAAGAGTTGCAACAAGGTATCGCGATCGTCTTCTGGCTCAGCGATATCAGATAAGCCAAGCGTTGCCGCCGCAACTTTCAACTCTGCCATTGAGCCCTCTAAAGGACAAACCCCCAAGACATTGATAAATGCTTGCTGATAAGTCAGCCGCTCAGCCTGACCACACTGTAATACCAACTGGAGTAGTTCATCCATTTCATCCATCAAAGCATGATGATCAAACCCAGGCCGATACCATTCCAACATGGTAAATTCCGGGTTATGAAAACGACCTGATTCTTCATTACGGAAAGATTTGCAGATCTGATAAATGGCTCCACTACCCGCAGCAAGCAGGCGCTTCATATGGAACTCTGGACTCGTCATTAAATACAGTCGTTGGCCATTGGCAAATCCAGGCCCAACAAACTCAGTTTGAAAAGTATGCAAGTGAATATCAGTGACCGTGGCTTGGCTCATGGCTGGAGTCTCTACTTCCATGACTTCACGCTGAGAAAAAAAGTCACGGATCATTGCGAGGGTTGCCGCTCGCTGTTTCAATTGCAAAATGCTTGCCGTCGGCTGCCAATGCATAGTCATCGCTGGAATTCACCTTCATTGAGATACGATATAGGCCGTGATTTTAGCAAAAGTCACGCATGCTCACAGTCATACCGATAAAATTCTTTGGCTGCCCATGATATGACAACTTATGAAAAATAATGATCAACCCATCGCTAAAGCTAACGCATCTCAAACACGATAAAAAAACAGAAAATTAACAAGAAACCCACAAGATAGGCATTGAAGCAACAACAACAAGAAACCAGTAGCACAATACCATTTGGTTCTTTTTTTATATTAATGACTTACCACCAACCCCCGAAACACACTGTTAATGAGCCAGAAACAATTCATACATTTCATTTCGGTTAATTAACAAGCACAAAACATTACAAATTGTGATAATTGTCACAATTTTTGTAATCACCTTATACTTTTGGGCTATTTCATTAAAAAAGCTGCGTCTAAATCAAATTTTCTATCGTTATTGTTTCATAGAATGGGGGCAGGATTTCAAGGATTAGTACGCTCAGGCGTACTTTTTTAATTTTATCGTCTTACCTTCGGAGGATAACTGTGAAGACTATAACCACAGATATCGCTGTAATCGGCGCAGGTGGTGCAGGCCTACGTGCTGCTATCGCTGCTACAGAAGCAAACCCAGACTTAGAAATTGCACTTATTTCTAAAGTTTACCCAATGCGCTCTCATACCGTAGCTGCAGAGGGTGGCTCCGCTGCCGTCATCAAGGATGAGGATAGCTTAGACAACCACTTCAACGACACCGTTGGTGGTGGCGACTGGCTATGTGAACAGGACGTTGTTGAATATTTTGTAGAGAATGCGACTCGCGAAATGACCCAGCTAGAACAATGGGGTTGTCCGTGGAGCCGTAAAGACAATGGTGATGTTAACGTTCGTCGCTTCGGCGGTATGAAAGTTGAGCGTACATGGTTCGCGGCCGACAAAACTGGCTTCCACATGCTACACACACTGTTCCAAACATCTATTAAATACACACAAATCAATCGCTTCGATGAATACTTCGTTGTTGATTTACTTGTAGAGGACGGTGAAGTTCAAGGTCTTGTGGCTATCCACATGTCTGAAGGCGAACTGATCTGTATTAAAGCTAAATCTGTTGTGCTAGCAACAGGTGGTGCAGGCCGCGTGTACAACTGTAACACTAACGGCGGCATTGTTACCGGTGACGGCATGGCGATGGCCTTCCGCCACGGTGTTCCTCTACGTGACATGGAATTTGTTCAGTACCACCCAACCGGCCTACCAGGCACCGGTATCCTGATGACCGAAGGTTGTCGTGGTGAAGGTGGTATCATGCTGAACAAAAACGGTTACCGCTACCTACAAGATTATGGCATGGGCCCTGAGACTCCAATCGGCCAGCCAAAGAACAAATACATGGAACTGGGTCCTCGTGACAAGGTTTCTCAAGCATTCTGGCATGAACAGCAAAAAGGTAACACTATCCAACACCCACTGGGTGATGTTGTACACCTTGATCTTCGCCACCTAGGTAAAGAATACCTACACGAGCGCTTACCGTTCATCTGTGAGCTTGCAAAAGCCTACGTGAATGTTGATCCAGCAGAAGAGCCAGTGCCAATTCGCCCAACGGTACACTACACCATGGGTGGTATCGAAACTGACAAGCACAACGAAACACGCATCAAAGGCCTATACGCTGTTGGTGAATGTTCGTCTGTTGGTCTGCACGGTGCAAACCGTCTGGGTTCTAACTCACTGGCTGAGCTAGTGGTATTTGGTCGTCTTGCGGGTGAAGGTGCGGCAAAACGCGCTGAGGAATTCAAAGGCTGGAACGAAGAATCTATCACCCAACAGATTCAAGCAGTTCAAGGCCGCATTGATACGCTAATGACGCAAGAAGGCGATGAAAATTGGTCTGACATCCGTACTGAGATGGGTCACAGCATGGAAGCCGGTTGTGGTATCTACCGCCAAGAAGATCTAATGCAAGCGACTGTCGACAAGCTAGCAGAGCTTCGTGCGCGTTACAAAAACATTAGCATTAAAGACAAAGGCAAAGTATTCAACACCGATTTGCTATACGCAATCGAAGTTGGTTACGGCCTAGAAGTTGCTGAAGCGATGGCTCACTCAGCGATTCAACGTAAAGAATCTCGTGGTGCACACCAGCGTCTAGACGACGGTTGTACAGAACGTGATGACGTGAATTACCTGAAGCACACCCTTGCTTTCTTCAACGGTGATGATGCACCTCGCATTGAATACAGCGATGTAACTATCACTAAATCTCAGCCTAAAGCACGTCTATACGGTGCAGCGGCAGAAGAAGCAGCAGCGAAAGAAGCCGCTGAAGCAGCAGCGAAAAAAGAGGAGCAGGCATAATGTCAGGCAACCGCATCCAAAAAGTTGAAATTCTGCGTTATGACCCAGCAAAAGACGCAGAACCGTACTTCGAACTATTCGAAGTGCCGTTTAACGAAACTATGTCAGTTCTTGATGCGCTAGGTTACATCAAAGATAACCTAGACAAAGATCTGGCTTACCGTTGGTCTTGCCGTATGGCGATCTGTGGTTCTTGCGGCATGATGGTCAACAAGGTGCCAAAACTGGCCTGTAAGACTTTCCTACGTGATTACCCGAATGGCCTGAAGATCGAAGCACTGGCTAACTTTGCTATCGAGAAAGACCTTATTGTTGATATGACGCCGTTCATCGAGCGTCTAGAGGCAATTAAGCCTTACATCATCGGTAACGATCGTAAGCCAGAAGATGGTCCAAACAACCAAACACCTGAGCAAATGGCGAAATACAAGCAGTTTTCTAGCTGTATTAACTGTGGTCTATGCTACTCAGCTTGTCCTCAGTTTGGCCTGAACCCTGAGTTCATCGGTCCTGCTGCTCTAACTCTTGCACACCGCTACAACCTAGACAGCCGTGATAACGGTGCTGATGAGCGTATGAAGCTTATCAATGGTGAAAATGGTGCGTGGGGCTGTACATTTGTGGGTTACTGTTCTGAAGTTTGTCCGAAGAGCGTTGATCCAGCAGCAGCGGTTAACCAAGGTAAAGTGGAATCTTCGAAAGATTTCGTTATTGCCATGATCAAACCTCAGGAGGCATAAGGATGAGCAATCGTAAACCTTACGTTCGCGAAATGAAGCGCACATGGTGGAAGGATCATCCTTTCTACCGCTTCTACATGGTTCGTGAAGCAACAATTTTACCACTGATCTTTTTCACTATCTGTCTGACTTTCGGTCTAGGTAGCCTAGTGAAAGGCCCAGAAGCTTGGGCTGGTTGGTTAGAATTTATGTCTAACCCAATCGTTGTGGTACTGAACATTCTGGCTCTAGCAGGCAGCTTGTTCCACGCGCAAACTTTCTTCAGCATGATGCCTCAAGTTATGCCTATCCAGATCAAAGGTAAGAAACTGGATAAGAAAGTTGTTGTTCTGGCTCAGTGGGCTGCAGTTGCTGCAATTTCACTGTTCGTTCTAGTACTTGTTTAAGGAGAACCACGTGGTTAATCTAAATCCTAAACGTTCTGACGAGCCAGTATGGTGGGGTCTGTTTGGTGCTGGCGGTACTTGGTTTGCAATGCTAACACCAGTGACTGTACTTGTACTGGGTATCATGGTTCCACTGGGTATGCTTGATGCGGAAGCAATGAGCTACGAGCGTGTAACAGGTTTCGTGACTAGCATCATCGGTGCACTATTCACTATCGCAACGCTTGCGCTACCAATGTGGCATGCAATGCACCGTTTACACCACGGCATGCATGACCTTAAGTTCCACACTGGCGTAGTTGGTAAAATCGCGTGTTACGCGGCTGCCTTCTTAGTATCTGCGCTAGCTGTGATTTTCGTATTCATGATCTAATCTTGATGCGAAAATAAAAAGCACCGCAATGCGGTGCTTTTTTTATGCCTGTTAGTTCCGCAACCGAGTTATATGCTCAGTTTTACGTGGGTCACAGACAACAAAAAAGGCCGCTAAGCGACCTTTTTTATCAACGTAAGGACAGTGAAATTATTTCACACGGCCTACGTACTCTCCAGAGCGAGTGTCAACCTTGACCACTTCACCAATTTGGATGAACAGTGGAACACGTACAACTGCACCCGTTACCAGTGTTGCAGGCTTACCGCCCGTACCCTGTGTATCGCCTTTTAGGCCAGGATCGGTTTCAGTCACTTCTAACTCTACAAAGTTTGGTGGGGTAACAACAATAGGGTTACCGTTCCAAAGTGTTAGCGTACAAGTGTTGTTCTCTACCAACCATTTAGCATTATCACTAACCGCTTTTACATCGGCAGCAATCTGCTCAAATGAAACGTTGTCCATGAAGTGGTAGAATTCGCCGTCGTTGTACAGGTAATCAAGCTCAACGTCGACGACGTCTGCAGCTTCAACCGACTCACCAGATTTGAAAGTCTTCTCAAGAACCTTGCCAGAAAGTAGCTTGCGGATCTTAACGCGGTTGAATGCTTGACCTTTACCAGGTTTAACAAATTCGTTTTCGATAATGACACATGGTTCATTATCTAGCATAATTTTCATTCCGCCGCGGAATTCATTGGTGCTGAAAGACGCCATTTCTATCCTCTTAACATCTTCGAGTTGTATTTAATGCCGCATATAATAACCCGAAACGCATCATCTGTTGAGCAAAACTGGCTTAATGATCTTGCTAATGCGATTTCTGATCCCTTTCTGCTATTAAAAGCGCTAAAAATCGATCCCACACCGTGGGAACAAGGCTTATCGGCTCGGGCGCTATTTGCGCTACGTGTTCCTAAGAGCTTCGTCGAAAGAATGGAAATTGGCAACCCACATGACCCTTTATTGCGCCAAGTAATGCCTTTAGCTGAAGAGTTTGACGTGCATGATGGCTACTCTCAAGATCCGTTAGATGAGCAAGATAACGCCATTCCTGGGCTTTTACATAAGTATAAAAGCCGCGTCTTGATGATTGTGAAGGGTGGATGCGCCGTCAATTGTCGGTATTGTTTCCGTCGCCATTTCCCCTACCAAGAGAATCAAGGCGGAAAGCGTAATTGGCAGATCGCTCTTGATTATATCGCGACTCAACCGCAGGTTAACGAGGTCATTTTATCAGGTGGTGATCCATTGATGGCGAAAGACAGCGAACTGGAGTGGCTCATTACGGCCATAGCGGCGATCCCTCACGTAAAACGTTTACGAATTCACTCTCGATTACCCGTAGTACTGCCAGCTCGAATTACGAGTGCATTGTGCGAAGTATTGGCTCAGAGCCGTTTACAAACAGTGCTCGTCACCCATATTAACCATGCCAATGAGATTAACGCAGAGCTCACTGAAGCAATGAGCAAGCTGAAGCAGGCTGATGTCACTCTGCTCAACCAAGGGGTGCTTTTAAAGGGCGTCAATGACTCAGTAGAGGCACTTGTTGATTTGAGTGAGGCGCTGTTTACAGCCAGTATTTTGCCTTATTACCTACACGTATTGGATAAAGTACAAGGCGCAGCCCACTTCATGGTCGATGATATGCAAGCTCGCCAACTAATGGCTGGATTAATGCAGAATGTATCGGGCTACCTAGTGCCTAAATTGACCCGTGAAATCGGTGGTCGTCACAGCAAAACCCCACTCGACCTTCACCTCGAATAGCACCTCAGTCATGCTGGTGAGCAATGCCCCTCACCAGCGTACAGCTAACAAAAAAACAACAACTAAAAGCTGCACAAAATAAACCCGCTTTAAGTAACGTCAAAAATACCACCTAACCACATGTTTTATATATAATTATATATCGTACAGCCTTTCAAGTTTTTTACTTAAACACCTATCACACACATAAAGCTTCAACTCAAAACAAACCCACTCAGCAATTAAGTCGCAAAACAGCTAAAAGCTGCACATCAATCCCACCTTTAAAGCCAGCAGGAAACCCATCGGTAACATGATGATTTTAAACAATATAATTAGCGTACAGCTTTTTGAGTTTTTTATCGAATAGACTGCCAGAGGAAATAATCTGCTAACCATGACTTACCGTACAACTTTTAATCACTTAAGCAGCAAAAACAAGATCAAAACCACACGCAATCACATTACCAATCAAAATGAACATAAGTGACTAATTATAAAGCAAAAAATAACGTACAGCTTTCAGAGCTTTTTCCGCATATAGCTTATTGCAGGTAAAACACTTACTTCATTATCGGTATTTAACGATAAATAAAAAAATCACTCGCCACGATAAAAAAAGATCATCGCCAATATGCTCGCTTTTTAGCCCGATGAAGCGCATAGTCGCGCTCCAAACTGCTGGCGAAGAAGGCAGCCAATCTTCTCTCTAAAGCAGCCTTAACCACTATTAACGAGAACGAGTATCGCAATGAAAATTGGCATTCTCTCCCAGAACGAAACCCTATATTCCACTCGCCGCCTACGTGAAGCCATAGAACAACGTGGCCATGAAGCAGTGATCATTAATGCACTACGCTGTTATATGAATATCAACTCGGTAAAGCCATCTATTCACTTTGAAGGCAGTGATCTTACCGGATTTGATGCCATTATCCCGCGTATTGGAGCTGATATAACATTTTATGGCTGCTCGGTATTACGCCAATTCGAAATGATGGATGTATTTTCGGTCAATCAATCAATTGCGATCTCCCGCTCAAGAGACAAACTACGCTCGTTGCAGCTATTAAGCCGCAAAGGGGTCGGTATGCCGATCACTGGCTTTGCCAGTAAACCTGATGATGTGCCCGATCTAATAAAAATGGTCGGCGGTGCACCTCTGGTGATCAAGCTCTTAGAAGGAACCCAAGGCATTGGGGTTGTATTGGCAGAAACCCAAAAAGCCGCCGAAAGTGTCATTGAAGCGTTTATGGGTCTGAAAGCCAACATAATGGTGCAGGAATATATCGAAGAAGCCGGGGGGGCTGATATTCGCTGTTTCGTTATCGGTGACAAAGTAATTGCAGCGATGAAGCGCCAAGCGGCAGAAGGTGAGTTTCGCTCAAACTTACATCGTGGCGGTAGTGCGTCACTGATCAAGATCACACCAGAAGAACGTAAAACAGCCGTAGCGGCAGCAAAAGCGATGGGGTTGAGTGTCGCTGGAGTCGATTTATTACGCTCTAAGCGTGGCCCACTGGTAATGGAAGTTAACTCCTCTCCTGGTCTTGAAGGCATTGAAACTGCAACCGGAAAAGATATAGCAGGCATGATTGTGGAATATATTGAAAAGCACGCCGAAAAAAAAAGCCGACGTCATTTATCACACCAATAAATTACAGCCGATACAAGGCTAAATCAAATCGCTAAAAAGCAGCCCTTGGCTGCTTTTTTTAATCAAAGAGGAAACGTCACATTATGTGGCCAGATATAACGCCATTTACATGGCCGGCGTTGCTGCAATGCACGATCTGCGGAGCCATTATTGGCGTAGAGCGCCAGATCAGAGGCAAGCCGGTAGGCATTCGAACGTCTAGCTTAATCATTATCGGCACCTATTGTTTTATTACTCTAGGACAAACCGTATCTAACGATAACACTGATATTTCTCGTGTCATGTCGCAAATCATTACTGGGATAGGTTTTTTAGGTGCAGGCGTTATGATGAACCGTGATGGACAAATCCATGGTGTCACCTCAGCAGCAGTAATATGGATGCTTGCCGCCCTTGGAATCACCATTGGTTTTGATTATGGCAATACTGCTGTTGTTATGACAGGCGTCATTATCAGTATCTTATTGGATGTCGATAAACTGGAAAACAGCCTCCGGTTTCTCCGCAAAGGTGTTCACGCCCATTTAAGCGATCGCCGTCAACGTAAAAAAGGTAAACAATCACGAGCGATAAAACTTGATGACTAACTAGACACAAAAAACCACATAAGGCAGCGAAAAGCTGTGCGAATTATCAAGTCTGGTAGAGAACAACAATCAAACGCGTAAGTCATTGTTTTATTTGAATATATATCCGTACAGCTTTTCTGCCTTTTTCCCACAAAAGCTTATAGGTAACTTTTTACTATATAGCCTATCAAGCTGTACAGCCTACTTATGTAAATACTGCTTTTTTCTGATCATGCCACAACAAAAAACAAACCATAAGAAACTAACATGTAAGCTACTGATTATATTTAATTTTATTGGTGTACAGCTTTTAAGGTTATTTATTGCGATAGCATTAGGCTTGCCATACTCATATTAGTTAATTATCTTATGTCATAATGTTCAGCTTTTATTAAAAAAAGCAGCTAAAAGAAGAACAAAAGTAACACCACGATAAACCCCTTGCGAGCTTCGTATAACTTATTGATTTTAAATAAGTAAAATCCCGTACAGCTTTTCGAGTGATTTCTCACGTAAACCACATTGTCTTCACGATACTTATTGGGTCTTGATTGGCCCTATTTTCAGACAAAAAAAAGCCGACAGCATTAACTGTCGGCCTTTTTAAAACTGCTTAGCTGGTAAGCCGGATGATTACATCATGCCGCCCATACCACCCATACCGCCCATGCCGCCCATATCAGGCATTGCTGGTGCATCTTTCTGCGGTTGGTCTGTAATCATTGCTTCTGTTGTGATCATTAGACCTGCTACAGAGGCTGCGAACTGAAGTGCTGAACGCGTTACTTTCGTTGGGTCAAGAATACCCATTTCGATCATATCGCCGTATTCACCTGTTGCTGCGTTGTAGCCGTAGTTGCCTTCGCCAGCGCGTACGTTGTTAGCAACCACTGATTCTTCATCACCTGCGTTCTTAGTGATTTGGCGAATTGGTGCTTCCATTGCACGAAGTGCTACACGGATACCTACGTTCTGCTCTTCGTTGTCGCCTTCAAGGCCAGCAACTTTTGACGCTGCACGGATTAGTGCAACACCACCACCCGCAACCACACCTTCTTCTACCGCTGCACGTGTTGCGTGTAGGGCATCTTCAACGCGGTCTTTTTTCTCTTTCATTTCAACTTCAGTCGCTGCGCCAACTTTGATCACTGCAACACCGCCTGCTAATTTAGCAACACGCTCTTGAAGTTTTTCTTTGTCGTAGTCTGATGTTGCATCTTCGATTTGCTGACGAATTTGAGCAACACGGCCAGAAATCATCGTTTCTTCACCAGAACCATCGATGATAGTTGTGTTTTCTTTGGTGATAGAAATACGCTTCGCTTGACCAAGATCTTCTAGCTGAACTTTTTCTAGCTCTAGGCCGATTTCTTCAGAGATAACCGTACCAGCAGTTAGCACAGCGATATCTTGTAGCATTGCTTTACGACGGTCACCGAAACCAGGCGCTTTAACAGCAGCGACTTTCACGATACCACGCATGTTGTTCACAACTAGCGTTGCCAGTGCTTCACCTTCTACGTCTTCTGCAATGATAAGCAGTGGACGAGATGCTTTCGCTACACCTTCTAGAGCAGGAAGTAGTTCACGGATGTTCGATACTTTCTTGTCTACAAGCAGAATGAATGGGCTTTCTAGATCAACAGAACCGGCTTCTTGGTTGTTGATGAAGTAAGGAGATAGGTAACCACGGTCGAACTGCATACCTTCAACAACGTCTAATTCGTCTTGAAGTGCCTGACCTTCTTCAACCGTAATAACACCATCACGGCCTACTTTTTCCATCGCTTCTGCGATTAGGTTACCTACTGTTGCATCAGCATTTGCAGAAATAGTACCTACTTGAGCAATTGCTTTGGTGTCTTCACATGGAACAGACAGTTCTTTCAACGCTTCAACAGCAGCAACAACTGCTTTGTCGATACCACGCTTAAGATCCATCGGGTTCATGCCAGCAGCAACGGCTTTTAGGCCTTCTGCAATAATAGACTGCGCAAGTACTGTTGCTGTTGTTGTACCGTCACCCGCCGCATCGTTGGCTTGTGATGCAACTTCTTTAACCATTTGTGCGCCCATGTTCTGGAATTTGTCTTCCAGTTCAATTTCACGCGCAACAGATACACCATCTTTCGTGATAGTTGGAGCACCAAATGATTTGTCTAGTACCACGTTACGACCCTTAGGACCCAACGTTACTTTTACAGCGTCAGCTAGAACGTTAACACCTTCTAGCATTTTAATTCGAGCATCGTTACCAAACTTAACGTCTTTAGCAGCCATGTCTTTCTTCCTTTCTTAATTATTAATTTAAAGTGAACGGATTATTCAACGATTGCCATGATGTCATTTTCAGACATGATCAGGACTTCTTTACCGTCAATCTTTTCAGTTTTTGTGCCGTAGCCTTCTGCAAAGATCACAGTATCACCAACTTTAACGTCCAACGGTTGAACCGTGCCGTTTTCTAGAATGCGGCCGTTACCTACTGCCAGTATTTTACCGCGAGTAGATTTTTCAGCTGCAGAACCAGTTAGAACAATGCCACCAGCAGATTTAGATTCAACTTCTTGGCGTTCAACGATAACTCGGTCATGTAAAGGACGAATGTTCATCGGTCGTCTCTCCTGATTTTGGTAATATCCATAGGATTAATAAAGTAAGAGAGGATGAGTCCCTTACTTTTTCTGATACATAAACATGTTGGGTCTTTTTTTGAGAACCCAAGCCCTAAGCGATGTTTTTTTCCAAATTATCTGAGAGATTTTTTGCCCGATCACATTCTTTGCATTAGGGTAGGCAGGCATTTCTTTCCCGAGAACACTATGGCAACCAATAAAGCGCCAGATAAACATGGGTTGTTATCTGACCCAATCCCAGATGTACTCAGACGTCTAACCGTACCTATGGTGTTCGGGATGGTGGCGATCTTGATGTTTAATCTGGTTGATACCTTCTTTATCTCTTTACTCGGTACCGATGCATTAGCAGCCGTGAGCTTTACCTTTCCCATTACGTTTGCCATCAATTGCATCACCATGGGGATCAGTGTTGGTATCTCAACCAGTATTGGTCGCCAACTAGGCAAAGGAACACCGCACCTCGCCGCTCGCTTAGCCACTCATGGCTTACTATTAGCGGTGATAATGATGCTGTTGGCTTCTACCCTCGGCCTTGCTACGATCAATCCGCTTTTCTCATTAATCGGTGCTCCGCCCGAATTACTGCCAATCATTCATGACTACATGGCAATTTGGTACCTCGCCATTCCACTATTGGTTATCCCTATGGCGGGAAACAGTGCAATTCGTGCGACGGGTGATACCAAAACACCCGCCAAGATCATGATGCTGGCAGGGGCGATCAATGGGGTACTTGATCCTTTACTGATCTTTGGCATCGGGCCCTTCCCTGAACTAGGTGTAAAAGGGGCTGCAATTGCGAGTGGGATCAGCTGGGCGTTTGCACTGATTTATTCACTGTATGTTTTGATCCATCGAGAAAAAATGGTCGCCAAACCACAGTGGTCAGCCATTTTCAAAGACTGGGGACAAATATTACAAATTGGTACCCCCGCAGGCCTTTCTAATGCCCTAACCCCGCTATCTGGGGCTGTACTCATGACATTATTAGCAGCGCAAGGCACCGCTTCGGTTGCGGCCTATGGCGCAGCCATGCGCATTGAATCCATTTTAATCATCGTGATGATGGCGCTAGGTTCGGCCTTAATGCCCTTTATGGCACAAAATTTAGGCGCCAATAAACCCCTGCGTGCTTTTTCAGCTCTGTTTACTGCCATGCGGTTTGCAATCGTCTTTCAGCTTTTGATCTTTATTATGATGGTGCCATTAAGCTGGCCACTGTCATCGTTATTTAGCCAAGACCAAGCCGTACAGGCGCAGCTGTGGCACTATTTAATAGTTGTACCGATTAGTTACGGGCTACAAGCTGTATGTATGCTTTTGATCAGCGCACTTAACGCCATGCACCGTTCGCTACAAGCTCTGTTCTGGAATTTATTCCGACTATTTGGCTTACTGCTGCCAGCTGCATGGCTGGGCCGTGAACTATACGGTACAGAAGGACTATTTATCGGCATTGCCATTGCTAACATTATCAGTGGCTTCGGTGCTTATCTTTATGCACTAAAACTTCGTCGTCGCATGCAACTTGAAGCCGAGACCTCATCCTAGAGCCTAATTTCAAGGTTCAAAGTTCAAGGCGCCATTTCCCATATGAATAGCGTTAACAAAAAAGACAGCCTTGGCTGTCTTTTTTTGTTTTTATACTTGGTCGGTGCTACATCGTGTTATTAACGCAAACGTGGCGTATCATCGTCGTCTTTTTGCTTATCTTTACGTTCAAACTCACCATCAAATACATCGCCATTCTGATCCTGATCGCGTGATGACTTCTTAAAGGGGTCAGTATCATGTTGGCCAAATGGGCTCTGACCATCAAAGCCTTGCCCACCACCGAAACCGGCACTAAATCCAGACCCCGACGCCATACCCTGCACTTTCACACGGCTCATTAGTTGCTTGGCTAACATCGCACGCGGCGCAGGAAGCAACACCATCATACCCAATGCATCCGTCATAAAACCCGGCGTAAGTAATAGCACACCCGATACGGCTAACATTACCCCCTCAACAATCTGCTGAGCAGGTAACTCACCTTGCTGTAAGCGATTTTGCACCGACATTAATGTTGCAATCCCCTGACTACGCACTAAAGACGCACCCACAATAGCGGTTAACAGCACTAAGCCTATTGTCGGCCACATACCAAGAAAGCCGCCCACCTGTACAAACAAGGCTATTTCGACAATTGGTACGACAATAAAAAGAAACAATAGAATAGGAAACACGGCTTACCTCTTAATGGTTGGCTGTCTAGCAGGGGGGTTATGTGGCACATAATGCGCATCTCACAGGGTTCCCCTACGCTTATAACAAATATTGGGAGCAATCAGACATTTTTCAACTCTATAACGAGAGGATTAATTGCAACTATTTATTACAATACACTTGTTGTTGATATAAAACATAATCGTCACATCCTGTCATAATTGGTCATTTACCTTCATAAACCACAGGGTAATTGTTAACAGTATATGTGATTAAGATCTCATTATTGTGCAAATGTTTTCACTCCAATTAAAAAAGTGATCTGGGTTATGTTTTTACCCCTAAAGGGGAGTATTATCGGCTTCAGACAAAAGGTGTCAGGTACGATCATCTAGCCAAACTCTCTGCAGAATGGACTTCTGATTAACAAGATTGGCTCAACATTCGAATTTATTTAGCAGATTCCACTAAGGCTACGCCATGTCTCAGATGATTGATTTAGAACAAAATGAAGCAACCCTAAACGTTGCAACCCGTATCGAAGAAGATTTACTTGGTGAACGTCACATCCCTGCTGACGCTTACTGGGGTGTTCACACACTTCGCGCTGTTGAAAACTTCAACATTTCTAAAACGACAATTTCTGATGTACCAGAATTTGTTCGTGGTATGGTTTTCACCAAAAAAGCAGCAGCAATGGCTAACAAAGAGTTGGGTGCTATTCCTTCTGATGTTGGTGAATACATTATTAAAGCGTGTGACCTGATCCTAGAAACAGGTAAATGTATGGACCAGTTCCCTTCTGATGTTTATCAGGGTGGTGCAGGTACTTCTGTTAATATGAACACCAACGAAGTTGTTGCTAACCTTGCTCTTGAGCTTATGGGCAAAGAGAAAGGCGAGTACGACATCGTTAACCCTAACGACCACGTTAACAAATCTCAATCGACTAACTGTGCATACCCTACCGGTTTCCGTGTAGCAGTATACAACAGCATCACGACACTGCTTGACGCTCTTGGTTACCTAAAAGGTGCTTTCGATGCAAAAGATCAAGAGTTTGCTGAAGTTCTTAAAATGGGCCGTACCCAGCTTCAAGATGCAGTGCCTATGACTGTCGGTCAGGAATTCCATGCCTTTGGTATTCTGATCAAAGAAGAAATCAAGAACCTTCAGTACACCGCGCAACTTCTTCTTGAAGTTAACCTAGGTGCAACAGCGATTGGTACAGGTCTAAACGCAGCAACTGGTTACCAAGAGCTTTCCGTTCAGCGTCTAGCTGAAGTAACAGGCCTACCTTGTGTACCTGCTGAAGATCTTATCGAAGCAACATCTGACTGTGGTGCTTACGTAATGCTACACAGTGCACTTAAGCGTACTGCAGTTAAGCTTTCTAAGATTTGTAACGACCTACGTCTTCTATCTTCTGGTCCTCGTGCTGGTCTTAACGAGCTGAACCTACCTGAAATGCAAGCTGGTTCTTCAATCATGCCTGCAAAAGTTAACCCTGTTATCCCAGAAGTGGTAAACCAGGTTTGCTTCAAGGTTATCGGTAACGACACTACGGTTACATTCGCAGCAGAAGCTGGTCAGCTTCAGCTAAACGTAATGGAGCCTGTGATCGGCCAAGCAGTATTCGAGTCTATCGACCTACTGAAAAACGCATGTATCAACCTACGTGACAAGTGCATCGACGGTATCACTGTAAACAAAGAAGTATGTGAGTACTTCGTGTTTAACTCTATCGGTATCGTTACTTACCTAAACCCATTCATTGGCCACCACGAAGGTGACATTGTTGGTAAGATTTGTGCTGAAACAGGTAAGAGCGTGCGTGAAGTGGTTCTAGAACGTGGCCTTCTTACAGAAGAGCAACTAGACGACATCTTCTCTGTGCAGAACCTAATGCACCCAGAATACAAAGCTAAGCGTTACAACTAATAAAGTAACCGCGATACAGCTCGGCGGATGTTCAGGATGAAGATCCGCCAATTTTTGCTACAGATTCCCCCCCCTTTTTTTTATTTTTTAACTTTAAGACAGGACAATCATATGATTGGTGTAGAGCTATTTGTGGTTCTCGCGTTCATTTATTTGGGCGCACGTATTGGTGGTATTGGTATTGGTCTCGCGGGTGGTGCCGGCGTTATCGTACTTTCTTTGGTATTAGGCATGCCTACTAGCCAAAGCTATATCCCGATTGATGTAATTCTTATTATCATGTCTGTGATCACTGCAATCGCTGCAATGCAAGTTGCTGGTGGTATGGACTGGCTAGTTGAACTGGCTGAAAACTTCCTGCGTAAAAACCCTAAGCGTATTACTTTCTACGCACCTATCGTGACATACCTAATGACACTGATGGCAGGTACCGGCCACACTGCATTCTCAACCCTACCAGTTATCGCAGAAGTCGCGAAAGAGCAAGGCATCCGTCCTTCTCGTCCGCTGTCTATTGCGGTTGTTGCTTCTCAGATTGCGATCACAGCATCGCCAATCTCTGCCGCGGTTGTTTTCTTCTCAGGCATTCTGGAGCCACTAGGTGTCGGTTACCTAACGCTACTAGCAATCTGTATTCCAACTACATTCCTTGCTTGTATGGTTGGTGCATTTGTCGCGAACTTCCTAGGCTGTGAACTAAAAGACGATCCTGTGTATCAAGAACGTCTAGAGAAAGGCCTTATCAAGCTTAAAGGTTCTGGCAAGCGCGAAATTCTACCGACTGCAAAACCTGCTACTTTCATCTTCCTTGGTGCTATCGGCTTTGTTGTTTTATATGCAGCAGCAATCTCTGGCTCAGTAGGCCTGATTGAAAACCCTGCGCTTGGTCGTAACGAAGCAATCATGACAGTAATGCTAGCAGCAGCAGCGGCTATTGTTACTTTCACAAAAATCGATGCATCTAAAATTGCAGCGGCGCCAACCTTCCGTTCAGGTATGACAGCATGTATCTGTGTACTGGGTGTAGCATGGCTTGGTTCTACGTTCGTTAACGCACACGTTGATGGCATCAAAGAAGTGGCAGGCTCACTACTAAGTGACTACCCATGGATGCTAGCACTGGTACTGTTCTTTGCTTCTATGCTGCTGTACTCACAAGGCGCGACTACAACTGCACTAATGCCAGCGGCATTGGCTATCGGTGTTGCTCCACTAACTGCAATTGCTTCTTTCGCAGCAGTAAGTGCGCTATTCGTACTACCAACTTACCCAACGCTACTTGCGGCAGTAGAAATGGATGACACGGGTTCAACCCGTATCGGTAACCTTGTCTTCAACCACCCATTCTTTATCCCGGGTGTGGTGACTATCAGTACTTCTGTAGCACTAGGCTTCGTATTCGGTGGCATCATCCTGTAATTTCGATTTAGGATTAACTATCATAGAGGCTGCCTTCGGGCAGCCTTTTTTACACACTACAAACAATATCTTACCTCTAATTACCCCCTTAACTCCCTCTTAGCTGTTCACTAAGGTGTCACCACAACCATAAGCTGCAGAGATAAAATCCATATGCGGAGATGTCGATAAGTGGCTAAAAATAGAGTGTAAGGCAGGCGTCAGTTCTATGCGGCGATGAGCCAGACAATACGTCAATTTAACTGTACTGGTATCATTGTTGATATGGTAAATAATGCTTTGATAGGGTGACAAGAATATACAGGAGAGTAATGATCAAGATTGTGCGCCATGAAACGTCTTGCTTGGTGACTCAGTTAGTCACTAACGGTTCAGGAAATAGAGCAATAAGAAGCGTAAAATGAAGTGTTAATTTAATGTCTCCGCCCCATCCTAGGGCGAAGACTATGAACAACTACGGATTCCAACGTACTTGTTCTAACCGATTTCAGCGTCAATCCCGACGATGAATCCGGTATCATGTCTCTTTTGCTACAGAGCAGGCAAGACAGGAAAGCCTGCCCGTTAATAATAGTAATTGAGCCCGCTTGGCGATAGAGGTAAAAGCGTTATGCAGCGATGCAAAAATGGTATGAAGTTAGACGACCTACGCACCCTGATTGCAATAGCCCAACAAGGAAGTTTCAGAGCAGCAGCCAGTGTACTAGAGATTCCACCCGCGACGCTCAGCCGCCGTCTTCAACGACTCGAAGATACGCTTGGTAGCCAGCTGGTGATAAGAGACAGCCGTAATGTCTCACTCACCCCATTAGGGGTCAGCTATTTCGAACGATGCCAGCCATTACTTGAAGAGCTTGAAACTGCCACTGATGAACTTCTAGATAGCAGCCACACCAGTCCCCGCGGTGCACTGCGTGTCTCGGCACCTGTCGGTTTGTTGACCCATCAGCTCATGCCACTGTTTAACCAATTCTTGGCGATGCATCCAGATGTCACCTTGTCGCTAACTCATCTGTCGAACCAACATCACGACTACAGCCCTGAGCAATATGACGTGGTCTTTCGTGTCGGCCAGCAACCAGATTCCAGCTTCGCTGCCGCCAAGATAGGCGAGTCACAACGTATTCTCGTTGCCAGCCCATACTACCTAGCAAATAATGGTACACCACAGCACCCAGACGACATCAACCAGCATGCCCGACTTGCCAGTGTGCCAGAATTTGAGTGGGCACTTACTAACAATAGTGAAACGGTGTGGTTGAACTCACCGGTAAAAATGGCAATCGCGGATCTAAACAGTATCAAGCAAGCTGCCATTAACAGCCTTGGCATTGCCTGCCTACCCAACTATGTGGTTGCTGATGCAATTCAAACAGGCCAGCTCTGTACAATGATGGACAGCTGGTATTCCCCACCACGCCCTATTTATATGCTGTATCAGCGTCTCGGGTATATTCCTGCCCACATTCGCCAATTTACTGACTTCATGCGCGATGCTCTGGGTGGTGAAACAAAAACCTAAGCAAATGAAACCAAACGCTGATTAACACGGTCTGAGAGAGTATAGTTAAAATAAGTTAATCAAAGACTCAGCCAAATCAGATGACATTATTACAACGATATCGCGGTATACCGCGTCGCTTTTTTGCCGTATTTGCGCTTCTCGGGCTGCTGCTCACCAGCCTGCCAACATTGGCTTTTAACATTCCGGGGTTGTCGAGCAACCAGAACCAGTTTGTGCCTGTTGATCAAGCATTCATGTTCAACTTCAGCCAGCAAGGCGATCGGGTCTATCTCGATTGGCAAATCAAACCAGACTACTACCTCTATCAACATCAGTTGTCTGTCACCTCAGAGAATGCCGAGTTAGGCAATATCAATATCCCTGCAGGTCAGCCCTATCAAGATGAATTTTTTGGTGAGGTCAATATCTATACCGAGCCACTCACGCTGAGCGTGCCTGTGCTCAATGCTGCCAGCAGTGACACCCTTACAGTGCGTTATCAAGGCTGTGCCAAGGCAGGATTCTGCTACCCTCCGGAAATCAGAACGATCCCCTTAAATGCGGTTACCGCAGGCACCAATGCGACACAGACAGGTACATCTGGCTCTGATACAACTAAAGAAGCAGCGGTAGTAAGTACTAACAATAACCCAGCAAACATTGTTGCTTCAACGACGCCAACATCGCAACAAGATAAACTGGCGGGTGACTTAGCCGATCAGTGGTGGACCCCGCTTGTTTTCCTCGCATTAGGGATCGGCTTGGCGTTTACCCCCTGTGTACTACCGATGTATCCGATTTTAAGTGGCATCGTGCTAGGTAACGGTCAGCAAAGCCATGGTCGAACTTTTCGCCTTGCTTTTACCTATGTGCAAGGCATGGCACTGACTTATACATTATTGGGGTTAGTTGTTGCTTCAGCAGGCATGCAATTCCAAGCTGCATTACAACATCCCTATATTCTAATTGGCTTAAGTGTACTGTTTGTGGTGCTAGCCCTGTCGATGTTCGGAGCCTACACCATACAACTGCCTAGCAGCATGCAAACCTGGCTCAATGGACTGAGTAATAAACAACAAGGCGGCCATACTGGTGGTGTCTTTGCCATGGGAGCGATATCAGGGTTGGTTTGCTCACCTTGTACTACCGCTCCCCTTTCTGGTGCGCTAATTTATGTGGCGCAAAGTGGTGACTTGCTGACAGGTGCCATTGCGCTCTACGCGTTGGCCATTGGTATGGGGATCCCGCTGATTTTAGCTGCTATGTTTGGTAATAAGTTACTTCCGAAAGCAGGTGGTTGGATGAATCACGTTAAGGTGTTCTTTGGTTTTGTGCTACTCGCTGTGCCGCTGTTCTTACTAGAGCGTATTTTACCCGCGCATCTGATGCCATACCTTTGGTCGGTATTGGGCATCGCGGCGTTTGGTTGGCTATATCATGTTAAGAACACATTAGCAGTTTCATGGCGCAGTAGCACGCTTGCGGTTATTGCCATTGTCGGTCTATTCATCTCCGTTCAGCCTCTTTATCCATTAGTTACGGGGGTTAATAGCTCAAGTTCAACATCCGCTGACTCAACGCCAGCAATGACGGTTGAATTTGAACGTGTGAGCAGCATTGATGATCTTGAGCTTGCATTGGCTGAGGCGAAGGCGAAAGGCATGCCCGTCATGCTCGACTTTTATGCTGACTGGTGCGTCGCCTGTAAAGAGTTTGAGAAGTACACTTTTCATGATCCTGAGGTAGCTAAGCAGCTACAGCCCTTTGTATTACTGCAAGCAGATGTCACCAAAAGTACCCCTACAGATATTGCGTTATTACAGCAGATGAATGTACTCGGCCTACCCACAATTGATTTCTGGGACAAACAAGGCAACCGCCTTGAAGGTGCAAGGCTGACGGGCTTTATGAAAGCAAAACCGTTCCTTTCTCACCTTGAAGGGTACCAGCTCGCCAAGTGAGTGAATAAACTCAGCAATAAAACCTAAAAAAGCGCCATTTGGGCGCTTTTTTTGTGTTTTTAATGCCCTCATTGAGTAGCGGTAATACTGCAGTCCACCCCTTTCATACCCTAGCGGCATAGCTGAATGTTTGACGGTTATCGAGTGCTCGCTTTAAGATAAAACAACCGCTTAATCACACTTATTGAACTAATCGCAAAATTTGTCTCACTCAGAACCGATCCAGCTCAGATCTTAGGTGTTAACAAATTGATCTGGGCAATATCCAGTGATAGCGTAGTTAAAAACCACCAAAAGTGACTGCCATGGACGCTCAGTACACTATCGTTATTGCCGATGATCATCCGCTATTTCGCAATGCCTTATTTCAATCGGTGCATATGGCGATAAGCGGCGCGAATTTGCTGGAAGCCGATTCGCTCGACAGCCTGCTCAGCCTACTCGATAAAGAACCTGATGTTGACTTGTTACTCCTCGACCTCAAAATGCCAGGAGCCAATGGCATGTCGGGATTGATCCAGCTCCGTAATCAACACCCCGATCTTCCTGTGGTGGTGATTTCAGCCAGTGAAGAGCCCAATGTCGTCCGACAAGTTAGGCGCCATGGGGCATTTGGCTTTATTCCAAAATCCAGCGATATGCGGGCACTGATTGGCTCACTCAATCAAGTGCTTGATGGTGAGCCTGTTTTCCCCGAGGGGCTTGGCGAAGATAACGAAGAATATAACGATCTCAATGAACGTATTGCAGCGCTAACGCCTCAGCAATATAAAGTCTTGAGCATGCTCTCTGATGGCTTGCTCAATAAACAAATCGCCTACGAACTCAATGTATCAGAAGCGACAATCAAAGCGCATATGACGGCTATTTTCCGCAAGCTCAATGTAAAAAATCGTACCCAGGCCGTTATTCTTCTGCAACAAATGGATCTGACATCGTAAAGTAAAATTATTTATACTCCGCCTTAGACCTTCGGCTAACGCAACAACTCCATAACATCAAAAGAAACCAGCAAACTTCACAGAATCGCCGTCATTACGGCGATTTTTGCGTTTTCCGCTCGACTAAAGTTGCACTGTTTCCTTTACCAATCATTGCTATTGTCATTGTGTAACATTTCATTAACACGCTTATGACGACGTGAAAGGAGATAACAATGGCGTTCGAATCCACAGAACATGCTCAAGCCTACTGGAAGGAAAACTTGGGAATCATGGGAACACTACTCACGGTCTGGTTTGTAGTGTCTTACGGCGCAGGCATCTTATTTGTTGATGCCCTCAATACCATTCAATTTGGCGGTTTTAAGCTAGGGTTTTGGTTCGCTCAGCAAGGCTCGATTTATACCTTCGTGGCGCTGATATTTATTTACGTAGTGCGCATGAATGCGCTCGACAAAAAATACAACGTACAGGAAGACTAGAGGTTAGAACATGGATATTCAAACTTGGACGTTTATTCTCGTCGGTATTACTTTTGCAGTATATATTGGCATCGCTATCTGGGCCCGTGCTGGCTCAACCAGTGAATTTTATGTAGCGGGCGGCGGTGTACACCCTGTTGCCAATGGTATGGCAACGGCTGCTGACTGGATGTCGGCTGCATCATTCATCTCAATGGCAGGTATCATCTCGTTCGTTGGTTACGACGGTACGGTTTACCTTATGGGCTGGACTGGCGGTTATGTCCTACTGGCACTCTGCCTTGCACCTTACTTACGTAAGTTTGGCCAATTTACAGTGCCAGATTTCATCGGTGAACGTTACTACTCTAAAACTGCACGTATGGTTGCTGTCTTCTGTGCCATCTTCGTTTCTTTTACCTACGTTGCAGGCCAAATGCGTGGAGTGGGTGTTGTATTCTCCCGCTTCCTAGAAGTCGACATTAACCTCGGTATCATTATTGGTATGGGTATAGTGTTCTTCTACGCTGTACTTGGCGGCATGAAAGGCATCACTTATACGCAGGTTGCTCAATTCTGTGTCCTTATTTTCGCTTTCCTTGTACCAGCAATCTTCACCTCTATCATGATGACGGGTAATCCACTTCCACAAATTGGTATGGGGTCGACTATCTCAGGTACAGATGTTTATCTACTGGATAAATTGGACGGCTTAACCGAAGAGCTCGGCTTTACCGCCTATACAGAAGGCAACAAGAGCACCGTCGATGTCTTCTTTATTTGTGCAGCACTGATGGTTGGTACAGCAGGGTTACCACACGTAATCATTCGTTTCTTCACGGTACCAAAAGTGCGTGATGCACGTATCTCCGCTGGTTGGGCACTACTTTTCATCTCTTTGCTATACACAACAGCACCAGGTGTTGCCGCATTTGCCCGTGTAAATATGATTGAGACCCTTAACGGCCCTGACATGCAAGGTGTTCCAGCCGCAGAAGCCCCAAGCTGGTACCAGAACTGGGAAAGCACAGGCTTAGTCAGCTGGGAAGATAAGAACGGTGACGGCAAAATGTTCTACTCGGGCGATGAGCGCAACGAGATGACGATCAACCGCGACATTATTGTACTGGCATCACCTGAACTGGCGAAACTGCCAAACTGGGTTGTAGCGTTACTCGCAGCCGGTGGGTTAGCAGCAGCACTTTCAACGGCAGCTGGCCTGCTATTGGTTATCTCAACGTCTATCTCTCATGATTTACTGAAGAAAGGCTTCAGGCCAAACATGACAGACAAGCAAGAGCTATTAGCCGCACGTTTGGCTGCAATGGTCGCGATTGTCGGTGCCGGTTACTTGGGTATAAATCCGCCAGGGTTCGTCGCACAGGTTGTTGCTTTTGCCTTCGGCTTAGCCGCTGCATCCTTCTTCCCTGCCATCATCTTGGGTATCTTCTACAAGAAGATGAACAAGGAAGGTGCAATAGCAGGTATGTTAACGGGTATTGCCTTCACTGCTAGCTACATCATTTACTTCAAGTTCATTAACCCAGCAGCAAGCACCCCAGAAAACTGGTGGTTCGGTATCAGCCCTGAAGGCATCGGTACGCTAGGTATGTGTTTAAACTTTGTTGTTTCAATTGTGGTGAACAAGTTCACAGCAGAAGTACCAAAAGAAGTACAAGACATGGTTGAGTCAATTCGTTATCCGAAAGGCGCGGGTGAAGCTCACGACCACTAATCGGTCAACCTCTGGCTAACGGGTTACTCCGTTATTCAGAGAGGTACCCATAAAAAACGGAGCATTCGCTCCGTTTTTTTATCGCTAAAATACCCCTTACACTTTACTTAAATCATGCTGATTAAGCAGCGTTCTAAGCTTTAACGGTTTAACGGGTTTACTAATAAAAACAAAGCCGTGGCCAGTGATCATTTTCCGAGTTTCAGTGGTACGATCGGCACTGATCACCGCCCCTCTAAATGTATTACCAAGCCGCAAGCTACATTGCTGAAGTACCTGTAAGCCCGTTTGCTCGTTTGCAAGGTGATAATCACTGAGCACAAAGTCAGGACACCAGCCATCATCCAATTGCTTTATTGCACCAACAACCGATTCTGCCAGCCGGATCTCGCACCCCCAGCGCGACAGTAAGGTTTCCATGCCTAATAAAATGTCAGGCTCATTATCAACACACAGTACCTTCAGCCCGGCGAGCGGCGCCACCTTGCACTCAACCTCAGGACCCGTTAATACTGAAGGCCGAAGTACGCCACGCTTTACGGCTAACTCAAAAACGGTACCTTGCCCAGGCCAGGAGCGCAGAGATAAATGATGGTCGAGTACTCGGCTGATCCCACGGGCAATCGCTAATCCAAGGCCTAAACCATGATCCAACCCGCTGCGTTCAATGCGTGTGAATTCATCAAAGATATGCGCTTGTTTGGATTCCGGTATGCCTGGGCCATTATCCCAAACTTCGATTTGAAGCTGCCCACTTTTACGCCTCACCCCTAATACAACCTTGCCATTGGGGTTATAACGAAAAGCATTGGTCAGAAAATTTTGTAATGCTCGGCGTAGTAGCTTGGGATCTGACACTATCACCGCATCACTGTGTACAACTTCAAAGTTTATTCCTTGTTTACGGGCTAATGCACCAAACTCTGCCCCCAGCGTATTAAGCACTTCACTTACTTTGAAAGGGTGCACATTCACTTGTAACTTGCCCGCCTCCAACCGCGAGACATCCAACAAGTCACCGATCAAATCTTCAGCAGCACCTAACGCACTTTCAATGTGCCGGGCTAATTTGGCACTTTCTTCGTCTTGAGTCACTTCTGATAAAGAAGATGAAAATAGCCGGGCGGCGTTTAATGGCTGCATCAAGTCATGGCTGACCGCTGCTAAAAAACGTCCTTTCGAGTGTGCTTGCTGCTCAGCATGTTGGGTGGCACTCACCAACTGTCGGTTAAGTTGCTCAAGCTCTCGAGTACGCTTTCTAACCCTAACTTCCAACGTCTCATTGGCCTCTTTTAATGCCTGCTCAGCATTGCGAAACTCGGTAATATCGGTGAAGCTCATGACAAAGCCTCCACCTGGCATCGGATTACCCTGCACTTCGATAACCCGGCCATCTTGACGAATTCGCGACGAAGTATGTGCCGTGCCACGCAACAAGTGCTCAACCCGTTTAGCAACATGTGCCTCGGGATCGCCAGGACCACATAGTCCCAACTCAGCATTATGCCGTATTACATCAGCAATCGGTCGGCCGACTTGGATCAACCCAGCCGGAAAGGTAAAGAGTTCAAGATAACGCTGGTTCCACGCCACCAGCCTTAACTGCTTATCAACCACCGCAATACCTTGGCTAATATGCTCTATCGCCCCTTGCAGTAACCCTCGGCTGAAATCAAACAGCTCAGAGGCTTCATCAACAATCGTTGCAACCTCTTCAAGCTGCATATTGCGCCCTTGCAGTGCGGACGTTAATACCAACCTTGCTGACGATGCGCCAAAAACGCCAGCCAGCACCCGCTCGGTATGACGAATTAAACTGGCGGGAGCTTGTTGGTGCGGCTCGGTTACTTGATGGTGTTGTTCGGCATATTGACTAAACGCATATCGCACCCGTTTTCGGCCGACAAAACGGGCCGCTAACATTTCCAATTCGGCCACTGTCACACGGGTTTGATATAGACTTGCGTCTTCAGTTTCAGGTAGCGGAGCCCCAACAAACGAAGCGGCTTGCAAACGTTCTGTCAGGGATGAACGCGTAAGTAAAGACACACTAACATAAAGCGAAATATTGACCGTCATGCTGAGTAGCATCCCCCAGTCAACCACCGTCAGATCGTGCAAGATAGGCCACGCAGGAGGGGTGAGCAACCAAAGCAATAGGTTAGTCTCAGCCGTGCCAGCCAACATATTGGTTTGCCCCATCATGGTCACAATCCAAATGCTGGCACCACCAAGTAATCCCGCATAAACGCCATTGCGATTCCCCTCACGCCAATAAATCCCCCCCAGTAATGCAGGGGAAAATTGGGCGATTGCCGCAAAAGAAAGCAAGCCAATCGCAGACAGCGATGGAATATTACCGAGAACCTGATAAAAGCCCCAAGCTGCCAGCAATAACAATAAAATAAGACCACGGCGTATATTTAAAAGAATGCCAGAAAAGGCATTGAAGTTACGCCCAGACACACGCAACCGGCGGAGCAATAATGGCAATACCAAGTCATTCGACACCATGATCGCCAATGCGATAGTCGAAACTATCACCATACCACTGGCAGCGGATGTTCCCCCGACAAAGGCCAGCAGCGCAATGCTATCGGCCCCTTGCAACAAAGGCAGGTTGATCACATAGGTATCGGCAGCTATGTGGGGCAATAATGCTTGCCCCGCCATGGCCAATGGCACCACAAAGATCCCCATCAACACCAAATATAACGGGAATACCCAACGGGCTTTATGCAGATCTTGCGGCCTGTTATTTTCAACCACAATGGTGTGGAATTGGCGCGGTAAGCAAATAATGGCGGCCATGGTTAGCAAGGTATGGATCAACAAACTGCCGGTATTGGGAAGTGTTGGCTGCAATAGCTCTTGGCTCACCACATTAAGGTTTGGCACATCCATCAACAAACTAACAGCAAAGACCCCGACAACCAAAAAGGCAGCGAGTTTGACCAAAGACTCAAACGCTACTGCCATCATCATACCTCGATGATGCTCGGTCGTATCGATATGGCGCGTACCAAATAACACGGTAAAAGCCGCTAACGACAAGGTCACGAGCCAGGCAATATCAGTTTTATCGCCCATACTTGAGCCGTCAGCGCCTTGACCTAAACTGGGTGCAATCAGCTCCAACCCCATGGTGATACCACGTAATTGCAGCGCGATATAGGGTAATATCCCCACGACAGCTATCAGGGTGACCAGTACTGCTAGCCCTTGAGACTTACCATAGCGCGCAGCAATAAAGTCGGCGATCGAGGTTATATGCTCACGTTTTGCAATTAAGATCAGCCTAGCCAGGATACGCCACCCAAACGTAAAGACGATAATAGGTGCGATATAGATAGGTAGAAATGACCAAATATCTCGACTGGCCTGACCGACAGTGCCGTAAAAGGTCCAAGAGGTGCAATATACTGCAATTGAAAGGCTGTAAATCCACGGTCGCCACCTTGCCATCCACTGTGTTTTTTTATCACCGTACCACGCGATAAAAAATAACAGTCCAAGATAGGCCAGTGAGACCGGCACGACGATCCATCCCTGCGCCATTGTTAATCCCTAGTAAATATTTTGTGGGCACCAGTGTAACGAAACCACTGGCACTCACCAATACGAGGGATCACACTTCTTAGCGGCTGCCCATGACGCAGCCGCTATAGTATTAGCTTTCTTTTACGATACGACGGCGGGGGATCGCTTCGATTTTCATCAATAACGCAGGTACACCCATCAATGCCATCAACCAGAAGATATTGGCACCCCACATACCGTATAACCAACCACTTAATGCCGTCATTAACGCCATGAATGCGCCCATAGGCAAGGCGTTGTACAGCGCTTGCAGGGCAACCATTTGGTTACTAGGCACTTTCTGGATATAACGAATAGTCGCCAAGTGTGCCGCTGCAAATGTAACACCATGCAGAGCTTGAGAGGCAAACAGCATAGGTAGCTCAACCATGCTCGCGGTGATCCCCCAGCGAACCAATACGCCGACGGCCGCTAGGCGAAACATGCCACCGATACTCCAACCGGCAAACAGTCGTGCGCTCAAGGCGAATACAGCCACCTCAGCGACAACACTGAAGCTCCATAGATAACCAATAATGTCTTCGCCATAACCCACTTCCTTCCAGTAAATAGCACTAAAACTGTAATAAGCGGCATGACTGCCTTGTAACAATGCAACTATCGACAAGAAGCGGATCACTTTCGGATCGCGTAAGATCGCCCTTAATGCTGGACGAGGTTGATCATGGCTGTCAGGTTCAGAAACTGGCAATATTGTTGGTGTGCGCATAGCAAAGACCAATGCAACCACCAAACCTACCGCGGCAACCCACGGGATCACATCTGGACTATATTTTGCCGCCAATAGACCAACGACCGTCGAACCGGCAATAAATGCAATTGACCCCCATAGTCGCGTACGACCATAGTCTAGATGGCCTTCTTTAGCATAATGATTGGCTAGTGCATCTGACAGGGGAACAATCGGCCCAACCATCATGTTGTACAGCACCGTCATAAATGCCAATGCCCACAGACTGCCTCCGCAATAAATATAAGCAATACAACTCATAAGTGCCGCGACACCAAGCCAACGTAACGCTGGAATTAAATACTCCACTTTATGAATGCGGGGTGTAATCACAAGATTCGCTAAACAGCGAACGCCTAGCCCTAAACCCAGTAGCAAACCGATATTAGAAGCATTGACCCCTAAATGCGCAAACCAAAGCGCCCAAAATGGCAGATAAACACCGTAATTAAAGAAAAAACCAAACAGATATTGCGACGTCCATCCATAGGGGCTACTACGAAACATGCCTTGTCCTATTAAGCGAAGAGAATAATTGCGCCTATTATGCCTATAACTCACAACAGCCCCAATGAATTAATCTATCAATATCACCTCTCCTACTCTTAACCATCAGCACGACACCCTTTCACCTTGCTATACGGCATAGACTAAAGTCGTCTGGAGCTTTGATGATAACCAGCGGACACTGTCATAACTCAATCCCCCCTTTCACCTTACTCAGGAGAGCATCATGTCAGAGACCTTCGACACCTCGCTGCCCCCATTTGATCGCCTGAGCCCGACTCAACTTCAAACCTTAGTAGGGGCGTTGGATGTCGCTTATTATCGTCAGGGGGATTCCTTGATTGAAGCCGATACGTCATGCCATCAATTATTTATCATCATTAAAGGCAGCGTCGAAGAAAGTAGCGCTGTAGGGGATGGCGAAGTTTATGCCCATTATACCGCTGATGACATATTTGATGTGCGGGCGATGCTTGAGCCACAATGTCGCCACCGCTATACCGCACTTGAAGACACGTTGTGCTATCTGCTCCCCAAAGACGTCTTCAATACGCTATACCAAGCCAACGGACAATTTGCCGCCTACTTTGAAAGTAACCTTGCTCGCCGACAGCAATTGCTAGAAGAGGCGCATCGCCAACAAAATTTAGCTGAATTTATCCTGACAAAAGTTGACGACGACAGCATTCAACCCTGCCTTGTATTACCTCGTGAGACCTCACTGCGAGCGGTTACTGAACAACTACAAGCCATGGGCATGGATGCCGCACTCGTCAAAGCCGACGACAACCACCCTTATGGCATTGTAACCCGAACCAATTTACTCCATGCCACGATGCTCGATGACCTTTCGCCATCCACCGCTGTCGGACAAGTCGCAACCGCCCCTGTGATCAGCGTCAAAAAAGGGGATTACCTGTTCAATGCCATGCTTGCCATGACTCGCCACAAAGTAAAACGGGTGTCGGTGCTCGACGAGGGTAACATTGTCGGTATGCTCGATTTAACCCAAGTATTGAGCTTATTCTCGACGCATTCCCATGTATTAACATTGCGTATCGCTCGCGCTAATTCTGTCGAAGAACTGGCGCTGGCAGCAAGCAGCCAATCTCGACTGGTCGAAACACTCTTTAACAACGGCATTCATACCCGGTTTGTCATGGAACTTATCGCGACCGTCAATGAACAGATTATCGAAAAAGCCTTTCAACTTATCGTGCCGCAAGTCATGCATGATCATTGCTGTTTTGTGGTCATGGGATCTGAAGGGCGTGGGGAGCAAATCTTAAAAACCGATCAAGACAATGCCTTGATCCTCGACGACGGTGTCGAGTGGCCCACACTCTCACAAACCATGCACGCCTTAACCGAAACCCTAAATAAGCTCGGCTACCCGCTTTGCCCCGGTAATGTCATGGTCAACAACCCCAAATGGGTCAAACATAAAAGTGAGTGGTTACATACTATAAAGGCCTTAATATCTCGGGGAAATGATACCGACATGATGGAGCTGGCCATTTTAGCCGACAGCCACGCTGTCGCAGGTAACCGCGAATTATTGGTTCCTATCAAGCAACAACTCCACCAACAAATGATTGCACAAGAGCGCCTACTCACCATATTCACTCGGCCAGTATTACGTTTCAGCGTACCGCTTTCGCTCTTTGGCAAACTAAAAGCGAACAAACACGGGTTAGATATCAAGCAAGGGGGTATTTTCCCAATTGTGCATGGCTGCCGCGCGTTAGCTCTCGAACACAACGTCGAACACAACAACACGTTCGAGCGTATTGAACAGCTCGTCGAGCGTAAAGTACTTGAGCCCAGTACTGGCTCCAACCTTAGTGAAGCACTCAAACTCTTCATCAAATTACGCCTACGCCAACAACTTGATCACCCATCAGGCGGCCTTCAGCAGCATATTTACGTCGAACGCCTCAGCCGTCCTGATCGCGACCTCCTTCGCCATAGCCTACACGTTGTTAAAAAATTTAAAGAGTGGCTGGGCTACCACTATCAAATTCGAGACTAAGCAACTCCCTTGGCCATTCTTACTCATCATTTAAGGCAGAAGCCGTTATGAATATTCTACAGCGTTGGTGGTATCAGCATAAATTAAGGTACAGCCCTTACCGTCCCCTCTTTGATCGCTACAAAGGCGAAGAGCTTGTCTCACTCGACTGCGAAACCACCAGCCTTGATCCGCACAGCGCTGAATTAGTCACGATTGCAGCAACCCGTATACAGGAGAATCGGATCCTTACCAGCCAATCCATTCACCTAACGCTTCGCGCACCGGCGAGTTTAGATGCTGGCTCCGTCACCATCCACCGCCTCCGCCATCAAGATCTCAATCAAGGCCTTAACGAAGAGCAGGCGTTAGAAAAACTACTCGATTTCATCGGTAATCGGCCTCTGGTCGGTTACCACATCCGCTATGATAAAACGATCCTCGACCGCTATTTCCGTCGGCATTACGGTTTTTCGCTACCGAATAAAATGGTCGAAGTCAGCCACCTTTATCACGAACAATTAGAGCGCCAGTTACCCAATGCTTATTTCGACTTAAGCCTTGAGGCGATAAGTCGCCACCTCGACTTACCCGTCCCTCCGCGTCATGACGCACTGCAAGATACGATTACCGCAGCGATGATTTACGTTCGGCTCAAGCACGGTGACATGCCAAGCCCATCGGTTCGAACTTGCTAAAAGCAACCAAACTTGCTGTCGTTCATTTTTACGGACAACAGCGTTTCATTGTGTTGTTCAAGAATCAAACCCTTGGCTAAGTGCAAGTTTTTGATTGAAACTTCACTGCAACAACAATCACTTGGCTATTTTTATCGCCCTCTCATCCTAAAGTCTAATTGAGACTGGCTTCGATCTATTGGAAGTTAGTACTACGCAAGCAAAATAAACCTGCATACAGAATAATCCGGTCCAGTAAGGACAAAAACGGAACATCAAGGAGAATAGGATGAGTGAAGTTCACGTGTATCCAGTAAATCAGGACATTGCCGCTAACGCACACATTACTGATGAGCAATACCGCGAGATGTATCAGCAATCAGTGATTAATCCAGAGGGTTTCTGGCGTGAGCATGGGCAAATTGTCGATTGGATCACCCCATTTTCCAAAGTAAAGAGCACGTCTTTCGATACTGGGCATGTCAACATTAACTGGTTTGAAGACGGCGAACTTAATGTCTCAGCAAACTGCCTTGACCGCCATCTTGCCACGCGAGGCGATCAGCCCGCGATTATTTGGGAAGGCGACGACCCAACCGACGATGCCACACTGACCTATAGCGAGCTTCATGAAGAAGTATGTAAATTTGCCAATGCACTAAAGAGCCAAGGCGTGCGTAAGGGTGATGTTGTTTGCCTTTACATGCCTATGGTTGCGGAAGCGGCAGTCGCGATGCTGGCTTGCACCCGAATTGGTGCCGTTCACACTATAGTCTTTGGTGGTTTCTCACCAGAAGCACTCGCAGGCCGTATTATTGATTCTAACGCCAAAGTAGTGGTAACCGCAGACGAAGGCGTACGTGCTGGTCGCGCGGTGCCTCTGAAAAAGAATGTCGATGATGCCCTTGCAAACCCTAACGTCACCTGCGTTGAAAAAGTACTGGTACTAAAACGCACAGGCGGCAACGTTGAATGGAACAGCGAGCGTGATGTTTGGTGGCACGATGCTACCGCCGTTGCTTCAAGCCATTGCGAACCAGAAGCAATGAATGCCGAAGATCCTCTGTTTATTCTTTATACCTCGGGTTCAACCGGTAAACCTAAGGGTGTGTTGCATACCACAGGTGGCTATTTGGTCTACGCGACCATGACCTTCAAACATGTTTTTGATTACCAAGAAGGTGAGGTGTACTGGTGTACTGCTGATGTTGGTTGGATCACAGGCCACAGTTACTTGGTTTATGGACCACTGGCAAACGGTGCCACCACCCTACTGTTTGAAGGTGTACCAAATTACCCGTCAACCAGCCGCATGAGCGAAGTAGTTGATAAGCACCAAGTTAATATCCTATACACGGCTCCAACCGCCATTCGTGCTCTGATGGCTAAAGGTGATGAAGCCGTTGCTGGTACAAGTCGCTCGTCATTACGTGTTATGGGCTCAGTCGGCGAGCCGATTAACCCTGAAGCATGGGAATGGTATCACCGCACCATTGGTGACAGCCGCTGTCCAATCGTTGATACCTGGTGGCAAACAGAAACGGGCGGTATCTTAATCACACCGCTTCCTGGCGCAACGGCCTTGAAACCCGGCTCTGCCACTCGCCCATTCTTTGGCGTACAACCTGCCATTGTTGATAATATGGGGAATATTCTCGACGGCGCAACAGAAGGTAACCTAGTGATGATCGACTCTTGGCCAGGCCAGATGCGTACACTATGGGGCGATCATGAGCGCTTTGAGCAAACATACTTTTCAACCTTCCAAGGCATGTATTTCACGGGTGACGGTGCTCGCCGTGATGAAGATGGCTACTACTGGATCACTGGTCGTGTCGATGATGTACTGAATATCTCGGGTCACCGTATGGGGACCGCTGAAATTGAATCAGCCCTTGTCGCATTCGATAAAATAGCGGAAGCCGCGATTGTCGGTGTACCTCACGATATTAAAGGTCAGGCTATCTACGCCTATATCACCCTCAATGATGGCGAGATCCCAAGTGCCGAATTGCATAAAGAAGTGAAAAACTGGGTGCGTAAAGAAATTGGCCCGATTGCAACACCTGACTTCTTGCATTGGACAGAGGCTCTACCAAAGACTCGTTCAGGGAAAATTATGCGCCGAATCTTACGTAAGATCGCTACAGGCGACACTGCAACCCTTGGTGATACATCAACCCTTGCCGATCCAAGCGTGGTCGACAAACTGATTGCCGAAAAACAAAAAGTACTTTAATTAAGTATTAGAGTGTTCAAAAGCCGTCGTGAGACGGCTTTTTTGATCAACCGCTAAAAGTTACACTCCGAATTTACGTTGCTATTGTCTAACCGACATCGCTCAAGCATGATGACTTTGCACCCGAATAAATAAAATCAGCTCCAACCTCGAGCACTCAAAATTCGGTACTGACTGTTCGAAATAGCCTAAAAAAGGTCATGGTGACTGCAAACCATGCCTTTAAGAATAAGAAAATATGACCGCTTTTATCCTGTAATGGTAGCTAACCACCATGCTCAAAGGCTGATTCTTGTAGGGTAATTGCCAACTCGTCACTTTTTCTGTCATCCATCACCTTCTACAGGTGTTCATATTAAAATTGGTGATTAGACCAGTATTTTGCTGCGATTTGCGGTGAATTCTCTATAATTGCTCATCAAGCATGTTTTGGCAGATAAAAACGGACCACACGGAAGCAACGCTGCAGTTTTCTGCATGTTGTTAGAGTAAAACCTCAAAAACAAGTGATATAACGTCAAGATGTCGACCGTTCAACGCATATTACTCATTAATGGCCCGAATCTAAACCTACTCGGTTTACGAGAGCCGGGACATTACGGCCAGCAGTCTCTGGCCCAAATCGTGACGCATTTAACTGCCAAAGCAACTGAACTAGGTGTGGAACTAGAACACATCCAATCAAACGCAGAACATACACTGATCGATGCAATCCACAATGCCTATGGCAACGTTGATTTCATCATTATCAACCCGGCCGCGTTTACGCATACAAGCGTTGCGATCCGAGATGCCCTACTGGGGGTCAGTATTCCGTTTATTGAAGTGCATCTATCTAACGTCCACGCTCGAGAGCCGTTCCGTCATCACTCTTATCTTTCAGATAAGGCTGTTGGTGTGATCTGTGGTTTAGGCCCTGATGGCTATGAATTCGCCCTGCAGTCTGCGGTTCGCCGCCTACAAGCAGACGCTAAATAAACATTATAAGAGAAAGATAAATGGATATTCGTAAAATCAAAAAACTGATTGAGCTAGTTGAAGAGTCTGGTATTGCTGAACTTGAAATCTCTGAAGGTGAAGAATCTGTACGCATCAGCCGTGCCGTGCCACCAGCTGCAGTACCAGTACAATATGCACCAGCACCTGTTGCCGCGCCTGTGGCTGCACCAGTCGAAGCACCTGCGGCAATGGCGGCACCTGCCGCTCCAGCAGCACCTGCTGGCCATCAGGTTCTTTCTCCAATGGTGGGTAGCTTCTACCGTGCACCAAGCCCTGAGGCAAAAGCATTTGTTGAAGTTGGTCAATCAGTTAATGTTGGCGATACATTATGTATCGTTGAAGCGATGAAAATGATGAACCAAATTGAATCAGACAAGGCCGGTACTGTTGTGGCTATCCTTGCTGAAGACGGTGACGCAGTCGAGTTCGACCAGCCGCTAGTTATCATCGAGTAACCGGGGCTTTTTATGTTAGATAAATTAGTTATTGCCAACCGAGGCGAAATTGCACTGCGTATTTTACGTGCGTGTAAAGAGCTAGGTATCAAGACCGTTGCGGTTCACTCTACGGCTGACCGCGATCTAAAACATGTACTGCTTGCTGATGAGTCAATCTGTATTGGCCCAGCAAAAGGTACTGAAAGCTACCTAAACATCCCACGTATTATCAGCGCAGCTGAAATTACAGGGGCTGTTGCCATTCACCCTGGCTACGGCTTCTTATCAGAAAATGCTGACTTTGCTGAGCAAGTTGAGCGTTCTGGCTTTGTTTTCGTTGGCCCAAAAGCTGAAACCATCCGTATTATGGGTGATAAAGTAGCAGCTATCTCGTCGATGAAAAAAGCGGGTGTACCTTGTGTACCAGGCTCTGATGGCCCTCTTGACGACGACGAAGGTAAGAACAAAGCCTTTGCTAAGCGCATTGGTTACCCAGTGATCATCAAAGCCTCTGGTGGTGGCGGTGGTCGTGGTATGCGTGTTGTTCGTAGCGAAGCCGATCTGATCGAAGCTATCGCAATGACCCGTGCTGAATCAAAAGCCGCCTTCAACAATGATATGGTTTACATGGAGAAATTCCTTGAAAACCCTCGTCATATCGAAGTTCAAGTTTTGGCTGACGGCCAAGGTGGGGCAATCCACTTAGGTGAGCGTGACTGTTCAATGCAACGTCGCCACCAGAAAGTGGTCGAAGAAGCACCAGCACCTGGTATTACTGAAGAAATGCGTAAGTACATCGGTGAACGTTGTACACGTGCATGTCTTGAAATTGGTTACCGCGGCGCAGGTACGTTTGAGTTCCTATACGAAAACGGCGAGTTCTATTTCATTGAAATGAACACCCGTATTCAAGTTGAGCACCCAGTGACTGAAATGGTTACAGGCGTTGACTTGATCAAAGAGCAGCTCCGTATTGCCGCAGGCCAACCGTTGTCTTTCACCCAAGACGATATCAAGATCAGCGGCCACGCTGTAGAGTGTCGTATCAACGCTGAAGATCCTGAGCGATTCTTACCTTGTCCAGGTAAGATCGAACGCTTCCATTCACCTGGTGGTATGGGTGTTCGTTGGGAATCACACATCTACACCGGCTATACGGTTCCGCCGTACTACGATTCCATGATCGGTAAACTGATCACCTTTGGTGAAAACCGTGATGTGGCAATTGTTCGTATGAAGAATGCGCTGGGTGAGATGATCATTGATGGCATCAAAACCAACGTACCGCTTCAGCAAGAAATCATGGCTGATGAGAACTTCCAGCATGGTGGTGCGAACATCCACTACCTAGAAAAGAAACTCGGCTTACAATAAGCAAAGTCCTTTTCAGATAAATAGGCTGCCTCGGCAGCCTATTTTTATATCAAACCCGACAAAAACCCTCTGCATCTGGCACTCCCTGCTAACTTTTGCCACAATATCCTCCCTTATTTGTATGAAGAATCAGCGTTGCATGCAAAATCAATAGCTTGCACGCACAATTGCTTAAATTCACTGGACACGACACCATGAAAACGCTTTCTGCGCGCTACCGTCAGGCTCATAAAGAGGCCAAATGGGCAATCGGCCTTGCTCTGGCCTATTTCGCTTGGTGGTATTTTTCTGCCTATATGTTTGCACCATCTGCCGCCGAAGAAATATTACCTACCCTCTATTGGGGCTTTCCACTGTGGTTCTTCCTTGCCTGTATTATTGGCCCAATTCTATTCACCATACTCTGCGCTTTAATGGTGAAATACGTCTATCAAGATATGTCACTTGAAATAGAGCCGGAGGCTACCGATGAATAGTCAGCTGCTGATCCCGTTGGTGATCTATCTTATGGCCGTCTTTGCCTTAGCCATTTACACCCGCCGCCACCGTAACAGCGAAAGCGGCTTCCTCAACGAATATCTGGTGGGTAACCGCAGTATGGGCGGGTTCGTACTGGCAATGACACTGGCGGCAACCTATGCCAGTGCCAGCTCATTCATCGGGGGGCCTGGCGCCGCGTATAAAATGGGGCTTGGCTGGGTTTTATTGGCCATGATCCAACTCCCTGCAGCATGGCTAACTCTCGGCGTACTCGGCAAAAAATTCGCCATCGAGGCAAGGCGTCATAATGCCTTAACCCTCAATGATATTCTGTATGCTCGATACAAAAATAGAGCGGTCGTTATCCTTGCTTCAGTCGCGTTACTGCTGGCCTTTTTCGGCACCATGGTGGTGCAGTTTGTTGGCGGTGCTCGCCTATTACAAACCGTTACGGGCCTCTCTTATTCTCACGGCTTAATGCTATTTGCCATTACTGTCGGCTTATACACCACGATCGGTGGCTTCCGTGCCGTGGTCATGACCGATACCGTTCAGGGGGTCATGATGATCATCGGCACCATTGCCCTGTTGGTCGGCATTGTTCATGCTGGTGGAGGTGTCGGCACGTTGATCAGCGATCTTCATCAAATTGATCCAGCATTGATCACGCCCTATGGCCCTGATAATTTCCTGAGCCAACCCTTCATGCTCAGTTTTTGGGTCTTGGTATGTTTTGGCGTCATTGGATTACCACATGCCGCGGTACGCTGCATGTCGTACAAATCAACCCAATCGCTCCATCGCGGCATGGTGATTAGCACCGCGATGGTTGCCTTCCTAATGCTCGGAATGCACCTTGCAGGGGCGTTTGGACGGGCTATCGTGCCTGATATTGCCAGCCCTGATCAAATCATGCCAACTTTGATGATGACGGTACTGCCGCCAGCCTTTGCTGGTGTTTTTCTGGCGGGTCCAATGGCTGCCATTATGTCGACCATCGACTCACAGCTCATTCAAGCCTCTGCAACGCTGTTGAAAGATCTGTATCTCAACTACATCAACCCCAAAGCCGCTGAAGGACCAAACGCCGACAGTAAATTATCCAAGCTTTCATTATGGGTAACTGGGATTTTCTCAGCCTTGGTGTTTGTCGCTGCAACCAACCCGCCAGAAATGATTATTTGGCTCAATTTATTGGCCTTTGGTGGTATGCAGGCCGTATTCTTATGGCCGCTCGTACTTGGACTATATTGGAAAAAAGCCTCAGCAACAGGTGCGCTTGCTTCCATGGTCAGTGGTTTGCTGTGCTATATCGGCCTGTCTGTTATCAAACCCGACCTCGGTGGTATTCACGCCATTGTGCCAACACTGGCTATCGGACTTATTACGTTCATCATCGGTAGCCTAGCGAAACCCGTGCGGCTCCCTTCCCCGCAACACGTTTAAATTTGTTCAGCCGAAAGATAGCACCCCAGAGTGCTATCTTTTTTTATACTGGCTAAAAATCATGCTAGACTCCGCCCCCTTGAACCGTAGTCAACCAAAAAGCGAACTAACCATGCCTTGGATTCAAATTAAACTGAACGCAACTGCTGAAAATGCTGAAGCTATCGGCGACATGCTTATGGAAGAAACTGGTGCCTTATCAGTCACTTTCTTGGATGCCCAAGATACACCAGTATTCGAGCCGCTGCCGGGTGAAACCCGCCTCTGGGGTGATACCGATGTTATCGGTCTGTATGATGCTGAAACCGATATGAATTTCGTCTTGGACATGTTGAATAACAGCCCGCTGATTGCTGACGGCTTTGCCCATAAAGTGGAGCAATTAGAAGACAAGGACTGGGAACGAGAATGGATGGAAAACTTCCACCCTATGCGCTTCGGTCGTCGTCTATGGATCTGCCCAAGCTGGCGTGAAGTGCCTGAGCCTGACGCAGTGAATGTCATGTTAGACCCTGGGTTGGCTTTCGGTACAGGTACACACCCAACGACATCATTGTGTCTTGAGTGGCTAGACGGACAAGATTTAAACGGTAAAACCGTGATCGACTTCGGCTGTGGTTCTGGCATTTTAGCCATTGCCGCTATCAAACTTGGTGCTGCGAAAGTGATCGGTATTGATATTGACCCGCAAGCCATTTTAGCCTCGCGCGACAACGCAGAGCGTAATGGCGTGGCTGATCAACTAGAGCTATTCCTACCACAGAACCAACCTGAAAACATTCAGGCCGACGTGGTGGTTGCCAACATCCTAGCAGGGCCATTACGTGAGCTTTCGCCTGTGATTAAAAGCCTAGTGAAAGACGGTGGCCAATTAGCGATTTCTGGCGTACTAGAAACGCAAGCTGAAGACGTCGCGACATACTACAGTGATGAGCTAACGCTTGACCCACTAGCAGTACGTGAAGACTGGTGCCGTATCGCGGGTAATAAAGCGTAAAACTAGCACCTAGAAACAGAAATTTTCTGTTTATGAATTAGCCAATTGATTGAAAAACGTACATTTTTGCAATTCAAAAATGAAATGCTCAATTATTGGTCTTTTCACGAAGGGAAAAAATGCGTAAAATGCGCGCCCTTACTGGCATAGTCAGGAATAGACGTTTGAAGATCGGTCCATATCAACTTAAGAACCAACTGATAGTCGCACCCATGGCAGGTGTGACCGATCGGCCATTTCGTGAATTATGCTTGCGCTACGGTGCTGGCATGGCTGTTAGCGAGATGATGTCGTCGAATCCAGACCTGTGGAAAACCGCCAAATCTCAGAACCGTATGGTTCACGAAGGCGAGTCAGGGATCCGTTCTGTGCAAATTGCAGGCGCAGATCCCAAGCTGATGGCTGAAGCGGCACAATTTAGTGTTGAAAACGGTGCACAAATCATCGATATCAATATGGGTTGTCCCGCTAAAAAGGTCAATAAACGCCTAGCAGGCTCCGCCCTGCTACAGCACCCAGCACTGATCGAAGATATTCTTCGCACAGTAGTAGATGCTGTTGATGTACCCGTTACGCTGAAAACGCGGACAGGTTGGGATCTGGATAACCGAAACTGTGTTGATATTGCCAAACTAGCCGAACAATGTGGCATTCAAGCACTGGCACTGCATGGCAGAACCAAAGCTTGTATGTACAAAGGCGAGGCAGAATACGATTACATCAAAGCGGCGAAAGAAGCGATTTCGATTCCGGTTATAGCGAACGGTGATATCGACTCACCGGAAAAGGCACGCTTTGTACTGGATTACACCGGTGCCGATGCTTTGATGATTGGACGTCCTGCGCAAGGTCGCCCGTGGATTTTTAACGAAATCCACCACTACTTAACAACTGGCGAACACCTACCAGCACCATCTATGGATGAGGTTGGTAGCATTATGCTGGGTCATGTTCATGAATTACACCGTTTCTACGGTGAGTATCTTGGGTTACGCATTGCTCGTAAGCATGTGTCTTGGTACTTGAAAGAACACGCACCAGCAGGTGGCTTCCGCCAGACCTTCAACGCTATCGAGGATGCCCAACAGCAACTCGATGCGCTGCAAGGCTACTTCGAAAACGTTGCATAAATACTAGAAGAGCTTACAGAATATGTTCGAACAAAATCTGACTTCCGAAGCATTAACAGTGACAACTGTAACTTCACAAGACCAAATCACACAGAAGCCACTACGTGACTCTGTAAAAGCGTCGCTAAAAAACTACCTGGCTCAGTTAAACGGTCAGGAAGTCGATGATCTGTACGAGCTAGTGCTTGCTGAAGTTGAGCAGCCACTACTGGATACTATCATGCAGTACACACGCGGTAATCAAACTCGTGCAGCTACTATGATGGGTATCAACCGCGGTACTCTTCGCAAGAAACTAAAAAAATATGGCATGAACTAAGTATTTAGTTTACGCACAAATACTTAGGCCTGATGACTATCAGGCCTTTTTTATAGCCTCAATTCACTGTATCGCTAGACCCATACGCTGAAAAAGCCCTCACACATACCTCTGTTTCCGTTCTCATTATTGAAGTCGCCAACTTCTCTTCCTCAGCCATACTGTCTTTCTGAATACGCGATTGCTTTGTTACTCTCAAACAGAAGGTCATTTCAATGAACAACATTATCCGTTATCTCTTCATCTCTATAACAACCTTACTGATCTCAGCCACCAGTTTGGCTGCCCACCATGAAGAAAAAGCCGAAAAAGCGGAAAAAAACTTAGTGCAAGTTGCTGCCAACAATAGCGATTTCCAAACACTTGTTATGACACTGAAAGCTGCTGACTTAGTGGGTACCCTAGAAGGAAAAGGGCCATTTACCTTACTCGCCCCACTTGATGAAGCTTTTGAGAAGCTACCTGAAGGAGCGTTAGCACAACTGCTTGACCCAGAGAATAAGGAACAGCTCCAAGCCGTTCTGACCTACCACCTTCTTCCCGGTGCATTAACCGCAGAAGAAATTGCGAAGTTAAAGCTACCTGAAACCATCCAAGGCAGCACGGTGACAGTTGAGAATAACGATGGCGATATCACCATTAATGGCGCCAAAATACTGATCCCTGATATTCCAGCCAGCAACGGCGTGATCCACATTGTAGATACGGTACTCATCCCAGCCGAGGAATAGTCGCCAGTATCAAAAAAGCTTCGCATCAGCGAAGCTTTTTATCTGGTAGATCTAAAAAGACTAAAGATAATCGCACAGGTAAGCGGTTGGGTTTTCAACTTTAACCTCGAATGACGAATCACCCGGTACTTCAAAATCATCACCAGCACCATAGGTTTCCCAATCAATATGACCCGGTAGTTTCACCGTCAACTCGCCTTTTACCACCGTCATACGCTCAGGGGCAGCTGTACCGAAGGTATATTCCCCCGGTGCCATCACACCCACGCTGGTACGCTCGCCAGAGGTTTCAAAGCCGATCGATTTTACTTGGCTATCAAAATATTCATTCACTTTAAGCATGATTATCCTTATCAATAACAACGTGATACTTCGAAACTACCATAACTATTTAGCTTTCCCTAGTGAAAAGCATCCCGCTTTGTCTCATTTCTAAAGACCAGAATGTCGACACCCAATAGCCACTCACGAAGCAGGGTTCAAAGCACTAAGTAGCACCTATCTCATCGATGCTATATACCTAAAGGGGATGCGGGAGGCTCATCGGTTTATGCTTTGCAGCGTCCAGAACAGCATTGGGCTCCAGAGGCCTCATGCTCTGAATGGCTATCTTGCTCTCCTAACGCCTCAAGAATCGAGCAGTGGCTGGCGTTATCATCGGCATGGCCACAGCAGGCATCATTGATTTTTTTCAACGCATCACGAATGCGTTGCAACTCCGCCATTTTCATATCGACTTCCGCCAATTTAGCTTGGGTTATGGCCTTAACCTCTGCGCAACTATGCTGGCTCGCTTCTAATCGTATATCTAATAGCTCACGAATCTCATCAAGGCTTAAACCAACCGCCTTTGCACGGATAATAAATTTAATCCGCGATAGATCATCCTCACTGTACAGTCGATAACCACTATCACTGCGCCCCGCAGGCACGAGTAAGCCATTTTTTTCGTAAAAACGTAGGGTATCGCTGCTTACTTCACACCGTTTTGCCAGTTGCCCTATTAAATACATATCGACCTTTCTTTTTCGATGGCACAAACAAAAGCAAACGTTTGCGCAATGCTGAAATTAATGTAAAATACGTCGCGTAGATCACGATAACGATACACTTTATCCCTCGATTCTAGCCGAGAGTATTTACCAAAATCTAGCCTATTTACGATTGGGTTTTGGCAAATATTCCCCTGTGTATATAAAGAGATGGTTGCAATGGAAAACACTCGTCCTATCCGCCGCGCGCTAATTAGCGTGTCAGACAAAACTGGTATTGTTGAATTCGCACAAGCTCTTGCCGATCGTGGTGTAGATATTCTATCTACCGGTGGCACAGCTCGCCTGCTTGCTGAAAAAGGCATCTCTGTTACAGAAGTATCTGACTACACTGGCTTCCCTGAAATGATGGATGGCCGAGTTAAAACGTTGCACCCTAAAGTTCATGGTGGTGTTCTAGGCCGTCGTGGCCAAGATGATGGCATCATGGAGCAGCACGGTATCAACCCAATTGATATCGTTGTCGTAAACCTATACCCATTCGCTGAAACCGTAGCAAAAGAAGGCTGCACGCTTGCTGACGCTGTTGAGAACATCGATATCGGTGGTCCAACAATGGTTCGCTCTGCAGCGAAAAACCACAAAGACGTCACTATCGTGGTAAACGCACACGACTACGACCGCGTTGTTGCTGAAATGGATGCTAACGACAAGTCTGTAACGCTAGAGACACGTTTCGACCTAGCGATTGCTGCATTTGAGCATACCGCAGCATACGACGGCATGATCGCAAACTACTTCGGCACAATGGTTCCAAGCTACGGCGAGAACAAAGAAGGTGATGAGGAAAGCAAATTCCCTCGCACATTCAACCAGCAGTTCGAGAAAAAGCAAGACATGCGCTACGGCGAAAACAGCCACCAAGCAGCCGCATTCTATGTGGAAGCAAACCCAGAAGAAGCATCTGTTTCAACAGCTCGTCAAATCCAAGGTAAAGCGCTGTCTTACAACAACATCGCTGATACTGACGCAGCACTTGAGTGTGTGAAAGAGTTTAACGAACCAGCCTGTGTGATCGTTAAGCACGCAAACCCATGTGGCGTTGCGCTAGGTGAAGACATCCTAGAAGCTTACGACCGTGCTTTCAAAACAGACCCAACGTCAGCATTTGGCGGCATCATCGCATTCAACCGCGAATTAGATGCAGCAACAGCAACAGCAATTACGGAACGTCAATTTGTTGAGGTTATCATTGCACCTTCTGTTTCCGCTGAGGCCGTTGAAATCGTTGCCGCTAAGAAAAACCTTCGTCTACTTGAGTGTGGCGAATGGTCAGCGAAGACAACAGGCTTTGACGTCAAGCGCGTTAACGGCGGCCTACTGGTTCAAGATCGTGACCAAGGCATGGTTTCTGCTGACGACTTGAAAGTAGTATCTAAGCGTCAACCAACAGAAGAAGAGCTGAAAGATGCACTATTCTGCTGGAAAGTAGCAAAATACGTTAAATCAAACGCAATTGTTTACTCTAAGGGTGACATGACTATTGGTGTGGGCGCGGGCCAAATGAGCCGTGTTTACTCAGCAAAAATTGCAGGTATTAAAGCGGCTGACGAAGGTCTTCAAGTTGAAGGTTGTGTGATGGCGTCGGATGCATTCTTCCCATTCCGTGATGGTATTGATGCTGCAGCAGAAGCTGGTATTAAGTGTGTTATCCAGCCAGGCGGCTCGATGCGCGACCAAGAAGTGATTGATGCAGCCGACGAACACGGCATGGCGATGATCTTCACTGGCATGCGCCACTTCCGCCACTAATTTCCTCATCGTATTTGGCACTGTGGCGTCGTTAACTGCTTTGAGCAAAACTTATAATTTTGTTTTTTAAATATTCCGATATTTGAAATACGTTAGAGCAAGTCAGTGGCTTTAGTTCAAGGAAAACACGCGGAGCTTATGACCATAAGTGAGCATGTTTGACACAGAAATAAAGACACTGACGCAGCTATAAGGATTTTAAAACATGAATGTATTGATTATTGGTGCCGGTGGTCGTGAGCACGCACTTGGTTGGAAAGCAGCACAAAACCCAAACGTTGAAACCGTATTCATCGCTCCGGGTAACGCAGGTACTGCACTTGAGCCTAAACTTAAGAACATAAACATCGGCGTTGAAGACATCGCGGGGTTAGTCGCGTTTGCTCAAGAGAAAAAAATCGAACTAACCATCGTTGGTCCTGAAGCGCCATTGGTTATTGGCGTGGTTGACGCATTCCGCGAAGTAGGCCTGCCAATCTTTGGTCCAACTCAAGCAGCAGCACAGCTAGAAGGGTCTAAAGCATTCACCAAAGACTTCCTAGCTCGTCATGATATCCCGACAGGTTACTACTCAAACTTCACTGAGATTGAGCCAGCTATCGCTTATGTACGCGAACAAGGCGCGCCAATCGTCGTGAAAGCTGACGGTCTTGCCGCAGGTAAAGGCGTTATCGTTGCAATGACGCTTGAAGAAGCCGAAGACGCAATCAAAGACATGCTAGCGGGCAACGCATTTGGCGAAGCGGGCAGCCGCGTAGTGATCGAAGAGTTCCTTGAAGGCGAAGAAGCAAGCTTCATCGTGATGGTTGACGGCTCTAGCGTACTTCCTATGGCCACCAGCCAAGACCACAAACGTGTTGGCGACAAAGACACAGGCCCTAACACGGGCGGCATGGGTGCTTACTCTCCAGCTCCAGTTGTGACTCCAGAAATCCACAACCGTATCCTTGAGGAAGTTATCTACCCAACAGTACGTGGTATGGATGCAGAAGGCGCTCCTTACACTGGCTTCCTATACGCGGGTTTGATGATCGATGCTGACGGTACACCGAAAGTCATCGAATATAACTGCCGATTTGGCGATCCTGAAACGCAGCCTATCATGATGCGTATGGAGTCGGATCTTGTTGAGCTTTGTTTGATGGCTATCGACGAGAAGCTTGATGAAGCCGAATCTAAATGGGATCCACGCGCTTCTATTGGCGTTGTTCTTGCTGCTGGCGGTTACCCTGCTGACTACGCAAAAGGCGATGTTATTTCGCTACCAACTAGCGAAGTTGAAGGCCAGAAAGTCTTCCACGCGGGTACCACAAATAACGAAGCTGGCGACGTTGTGACAAACGGCGGCCGTGTACTTTGTGCAACGGCATTGGGTAACACGGTTTCTGAGGCTCAGGAACGTGCTTACGCGCTAACGAAGCAAGTTAGCTGGAATGGTATGTTCCACCGCAATGACATCGGTTACCGTGCCATTGAGCGCGAACAAGAGGCATAAACGTTTCAACTTCTGCCCTACTAATAAAAAAACGCGCCCGTGGCGCGTTTTTTTATTGAAAGCCTGACTGAAAGCACAGTTAACTTTTTCGGTGCCCCTGATCTTAATCCAGCAAAGATGGCGCCCCAAGACAGGCTGGCTGGGTATTATTGAGCATGAGCAAGCGACTTGCTGTTAGCGAATTGCGGCGAACCTTACCAGTCACCATCATGTACCCTTTTTGTTCAAGCTCATTCAATTGCTCTACTGAAAAGTCAGGAAGTGCTGGGCTAAACGTCACATCAAGCTTTCGATCATCACCACAGCGGTAAAACTCCCCCTGTCGCCAATAACCTTGAATCAAAGACTGATCGTCTCTACGTTGCTGCCTCACGGCATTCGTGCCTTGCCGAGCTTCATCAAGCAGCTGGTCGAGTTCAGCATTGGTTAGCGGGATCACTTCATTCCCTACGCTATAGCGCTGAAATACCGCGCTGCCCCGAGTGTCATAGCGTACATGCAAAGCAAAAGGCTTAAGCTCTTGCTCATCGAGCATTTCCCCTTCGCGTTTAATTTCTCTTAATTTACCATCGCGCCAACGGTAATCAGATTGATAGTGGCCATAATCTCCGGCCATGACACGCTCAGCAAGCTTCACAGGACGATTCTGCTGCGAGGTAAACCAATAAAGTGAAGTGGTATCGCCGAGACTCTGACCGCCAGTATGGGTCAAGATTGGCGTAAGGGTATTTTCAGGAACAGTCGGATTAGAAGCACACCCAGCTAAAAGCGAGATGGTAAGAATAGTCAATAAGCGTTTCATGAAAAACTCCGCCAGATAAGAGATGCCTGGCGGAGTATAGATTATTTCACTGCGTCTTTCAGTGCTTTACCTGATACGAATGCAGGAACATTTGCAGCAGCGATCTGGATTTCTTGACCCGTTTGTGGGTTACGGCCAGTACGTGCAGCGCGGTGGTTCACTTTAAAAGTACCAAAGCCAATTAGTTGAACCTGCTCACCTTCTTTCAGCGCATCAGTAATACCGTCTAGAGTCGACTCTAGTGCAACTTTTGCTTGAGCTTTAGAAAGATCTGCTTTTTCAGCGATCAGGTCAATCAGTTGGGTCTTGTTCATTCGTTTTCCCTTCTAAGGTTTTTCTTTATAGACGCATCAACTCTAATTCAAAAGAAGCCCGTGTGGCAAAGGTTTGTCGGCAATCATGTGCTTAGGTGAGGACTCTTTAACCATAAACTGAGCGCAAGTTCACAAAATGTTACTAATATCACAGATGAAATAGTTGTATTTATTCGCTCGTTCCCCGATTAATATAGCTGTAATCCCGTTAACAGCTAACAAGGTAAGCATGATACTCCTTACGATTTACATCGCCGTGGCGATTGGTGTTTCGTTTATTTGTTCGGTTCTTGAAGCCGTACTACTTAGTATTTCCCCAAGCTACATTGGCACTTTGCGCCAACAAAACCACCCTGCGGCACCGCGCCTCGCAGCCCTAAAAGATAATATCGACCGCCCATTGGCGTCGATCCTAACGCTAAATACCATTGCGCATACTATCGGTGCCGCAACCGCGGGTGCTCAAGCCGCTGTTGTATTCGGTAGTCAATGGCTCGGGGTTTTCTCCGGCGTGCTAACGATCGCGATTTTGCTGTTCTCTGAAATTATTCCCAAAACCATTGGCGCGACCTACTGGCGACAGCTTGCACCGGCTTCAGCTTCATTGCTTCGTTGGATGGTGTGGGCACTGACACCGTTTGTTTGGGTGTCAGAGCAAATTACCCGCCGGCTATCACGCGGTCATCAGGCACCTAAATTACGCGATGAGCTCTCTGCGATGGCGATGCTGGCAATAGAGTCTGGCGAGCTGGCTGAAGGTGAATCAAAAATTATGACCAACCTGCTCCAGTTCCGTGATGTAAACGTGAACAAAATCATGACACCTCGCCCAGTGTTGTTCCGTATCGAGGCCGAGCAGCCGATCAACGAGTTTCTGTCGAAACACAAAGACAGTCCGTTTTCGCGCCCGCTGGTATATAGCGAGCAAAAAGACAATATACTTGGCTTTGTTCACCGCCTTGAACTGTTTGCCGAAAGCCAAGCTGGTCGTGGTCAGCAGGAATTAGGGACATTGATGCGCCCATTACCTGTGATCATGAACACATCGAGCGTACCAAAAGCTTTCGAGCAACTCATGAAAGAGCGCTCACAGCTGATTTTGGTGGTTGATGAATACGGCACAGTACAAGGCTTGGTAACGATGGAAGACATCTTTGAAAGCCTCGTTGGCGAAGAGATTGTCGATGAAGCCGATAAAAATACCGATATGCAGCAGCTGGCGTTCCAACGCTGGGAGGCTTGGAAAAAAACGCATGGCGTCATCGAGAGCAAAGACGACGAATAATTTTTATCGTTAAATCAATTCATACCATAAAGGGGCGTTTCGCCCCTTTTTTATTAAATCACTCAATCACTGATGGTGGCATTGCCAGAAGAAGCATTACGCCCAACTAGCATCGAGAGCATTAATCCTAACCCTATCGCAATAACCGTTGGGGTAACCCATCCCGCAAATTCGTTATACAGCGGTAAATAGGAGGCATAAAAATCATTCATTTCTGTCGGCATGTACCCTAGGATATGCACCGCATCCATCGCGCCAAATACCGTTGCAACCAGCATTACCCCAAGCACCGCACGGGATGAAATGTATTTTTGTAATGGGGCTATCAATAAAAGCGCTATCGCAATTGGATGAAGGGCGACGACCACTGGCAATGTGATGGCTAGCAACTGCTCCAGCCCCATGTTTGCGATAACCCCCGCAAGTAGCATCGTCAACCAAACACTTTTCCGGTAAGACACCGCTGAAAATGTACGGCTATAGAATTCGCTGCCGGCAGTTGCCACCCCAATTGACGTGGTCAAACAGGCCAATAGCATAACGCTACCCAACAACAGCGTACCAAGCACACCAAAATGAAAGGTGGTAAATGCTGTTAGTATTTCTCCACCATTAGAAAAGTCAGTGCCTAAATTGGCACTCGTCACACCAATGTAAGCTAAAACGATATAGACCAATGCCATGCCGACTGCATATATCATCGCCGCGATTAAGGTGTATTTAGCGGTCGCTTTCGGGCATTTAACCCCCATGCTTTCTATTGCTCGAAAGATCACCCAACCAAAGCCTATGGAACCCAAAGCATCCATTGTCATGTAGCCTTGGGTTAGCCCTTCCGCCATCGCACCATTGATATAAGCACCTTTGACTTCTAACACCTCCCCGCCAGGAAACACGCAAGCAAAAATCGCCATGATGGTTAATATCACCAACAGTGCAGGTGTCAGCCATTTCCCCAAGCTGTTAATCAATTTACCGGGGTACAGCGAAAACCCTACCGTCACTAAGCAAAAAGCCAGCGTAAATGGCAACAAGGCGCTATCACCTAAAAATGGGGCAAAGCTAAACTGATAAGCAACCGTGATCGCACGGGGGATCACAAAGGCAGGGCCAATAACAATGAAAACTAATACCCAAAAGCTGGTCGCTAATGATTGAGGTAACATTGACGTCAGGTTATCGGAGCCTTTTACCAGCGCCACCATAACCAAAGCAAAAGCAGGTAACCCGACCCCTGTAAGCAAGAAACCAACCATCCCGCTAAAGACATTACCTCCGGATTGATAGCCAAGAAAAGGTGGAAAAATAAGGTTTCCAGCCCCTAAATACATGGCGAACGTCATGAAGCCCAAAGCGGCGATATTGCGTATGCTTAACATAATATTCCTCGAACAGCATTCAGCTTGGAGGAAACAGAGAGGGGAAAATACAAGGAGATTTAGACCTGTCAGCTTCATCACAAGCTGACAGAAAAAAGTATGGCCTGTCAGCCCCGAACGAGATTCAGAGAGAGCAGGAGGAGAAGGCTAGACGCAATAGCACATCGGCTATTGGTGTTCGCAATACTATGAGGCTTTAATGTAATCACGCTCATTCCTACTCTAAAACAGGTCAAAAAAGACAGAGCCACTTGGCTCTCAACAACACTTGTTATAAACGGACACCGAATAAGAAAACAACCCACAAAAGAATATAAATATTAAAAACCGATATTCACACGATTATCGATATTTAGCTTCGAATTTAAACCAAAAATCGGATTAATTAACTTAACCTAAAAGTAACAAGTACAATGCTTGAAGATATAGCGATAAAAAAAGGAGCCTAAAGGCTCCTCTCTTCATTTCAGTACGTTATAGTTCAATACCAATATTACTCACAGGCTCATCTCGTAACTCTTGGCGTAAGTCTTTAATCAACTCAATATCGCGGCGCTCTGCTTCTTTCAGAGCACGGAAAATCGCCCACTGCATATCCCACTCAGCACAAATGGCTTCATTTTCTTTTTGGTTTTCGTTGGTGATCTCAATTCCAGTCTGTGCAAATTCAAGATCTGCAACTGTTTCTGCTGACAAAGAGCTTATCTTTTCTAGGGTTTCAACCATTAAATCACGATCAAGCATCGCATGCAGTAAATCCGCCAGCGCAACGCACGCATCAATCGCAGGGTTAACTGCATAAAGATCATGATCGTCGCTGCTTGGTACTAGCTCTTCTAATTTCTCCAACTGGTTTTCGAAATTAATTTTGGCCGTTTTGACTGTCAGGATTTCCCAAATACTATCCAAAATAGAGCGGTATTTTTGCTCATTGGCAAACTCCGTTTCCTGACAAAAGAACGCATAATTCGGGTACATTCTTTCACAAAGGGAAACCATAAAGGTAATGTGTTGCCATGGTTCTAGTTTTTCTACACGAAGCTGAACAGGATTCTTTAGCATGGAATAGTCTGCAATAGTGGTTTGACCCGGATCTTACTTGTATCCCCCAGCCACTTCAACATGTGAACTAAGGATAAAACCGTCGAGTCAAAGGAAAAAACATGAATAAAGTCTTGGTTGTCTCGCGCCAACAGGCGATCTACGAAAACTTATTGATAAAAGCACAACTGCCAGCGCTTGAACTCACTCAAGATCCTAAACTGGCGTCCATTATTTTAGCCGATCCCCCAAAGATCGTAAGCCAACTTGATCAATACCCTAACTTGCGCTGGCTACAATCAACCTTTGCCGGAATAGATGCCCTCACCCAACCCGGCCTGCGCCAAAATTATGCGCTAACCAATATCAAGGGTTGCTTCGGTCAACTTATCGCCGAATATGTGATTGGAGAACTCCTTGAGCACAGTCGTCACTTTAGCCATTACCACAAGCAGCAAACTCAAATTAACTGGCAACCCAAGCCCTACCGCACCATTGCAGGTCAAACCATGGTGATCCTCGGTACGGGGAGTATCGGAAGCCACTTAGCTCAAGTGGCTGCAGTCATGGGGATGCATGTTATCGGTGTGAACCGCTCGGGCGGAACGTCATGTACCGCTTTTAGTTCGATCTACCGCCTTGAACAACTCACAGAAGCACTCAGCCAAGCAGATGTATTGGTTTCAACCCTCCCTGCCACTGATCAGACTGATAACCTCCTAAATGGTAAAAGCTTAAACCATTGCCGCAATACGTTACTGTTCAATGTTGGTCGGGGGAATGCCATCTGTGAGCAGGGGTTGCTCGAGACCATTAACAGTGGTGCTATTCGGCATGCAATTCTTGATGTATTCAAGCAGGAGCCCCTACCTAAGAGCCACCCGTTCTGGCTGCATCCGAATATTACGGTCACACCACATATCGCCGCAGAGAGCTTTCCAGAGCAGGTAATGACTATCTTTATTGAAAACTATACCCGCTGGGTAGCTCAACAACCACTATGCTACCAAATAGACTTTGATCGCGGCTACTAAACCGGAAGGCAACCATGACCAAGCAACAACTTGATAACCTGCTCGATCAAGTTCGCCAGTGCTCGATCTGCCAAGATCACCTCCCGTTGGGGCCAAGACCAATTATTCAAGCAGCAAGCAGTGCGAAGCTGATGATTATCGGCCAAGCACCGGGTACAAAAGTGCATGAAACTGGGATCCCTTGGAATGACCCAAGCGGTGATCGCCTACGCCGCTGGCTCGATTTAGACTCGGAGACCTTCTACGACCCCAATCAAATCGCGATCATGCCGATGGGCTTGTGCTACCCAGGGAAAGGAAAGTCTGGGGATTTGCCTCCACGTCCAGAGTGCGCACCGCACTGGCACCCACAGGTGTTGCCATTGCTGCCCAATATCGGTATGACGCTAGTAATAGGTCAATATGCTCAACAACGCTACCTAGCAAACAAACCCAAGACGCTGACCGACACGGTGAGAGCGTGGCGTCAGTGGGCACCGAAGTACATACCCATGCCCCACCCTTCTCCCCGCAATACCTTATGGCTAAAGAGAAACCCGTGGTTTGAAGAAGATGTGGTGCCTTACATACGCGAGTACGTCCACCAGCATTTATCTCAATAAAAAGCGAATGTTTCACTCACAAAAAAGCCCACACAGTAAACTGTATGGGCTCATAATGCTTTTCCTCGGAGCTAAGAACCGAAGAGCCTACAAATAGTTTTATTTGTGGTAAGGCTTAGATAACTCATGCACCGCTTCAACGAATACACCGGCATTTTCAGGCGGTACATCAAGGTGAATACCATGGCCTAAGTTAAATACGTGACCTGTACCTTCGTCACCGTAACCTTCAAGAATCGTGGCGACTTCCTGACGAATACGTTCAGGTTGAGCGTATAGCATTGATGGATCCATGTTGCCTTGTAGGGCAACTTTATCACCGATACGCTTCTTCGCATCCGCAATGTTAATGGTCCAGTCTAGGCCAACAGCATCACAGCCAGTTGCTGCGATTTGCTCTAGCCACATACCACCATTTTTGGTAAATAGAGTCACAGGAACACGTCGACCTTCGTTTTCACGGATCAAAGCATCAACGATTTTGTGCATGTAACGCAACGAGAACTCATTGTAATCACGCGGTGTCAGCACACCACCCCAAGTATCAAATACCATCACAGACTGCGCGCCAGCTTTAATTTGAGCGTTCAAGTACTCAATCACGCTATCAGCCAGCTTATCAAGCAACAGGTGTAACGTCGCAGGCTCTGCATACATCATCTTTTTGATCTTAGTGAATGCTTTAGAGCTACCACCTTCAACCATGTATGTTGCAAGTGTCCATGGGCTACCAGAGAAGCCAATAAGAGGCACTTCGCCTTGTAGATCCTTACGGATTTGACGAACTGCATTCATTACATACTGCAGCTCACCTTCTGGATCCGGTAAACCGATTTTATCCACATCAGCCTTACAAGTGATTGGACGTTCAAACTTCGGCCCTTCGCCTGCTTCGAAATATAATCCCAATCCCATCGCATCAGGGATAGTCAAAATATCTGAAAATAAGATAGCGGCATCTAACGGGAAACGGCGTAACGGCTGTAATGTTACTTCGCTCGCGAGTTCAGCATTCTTACACAGCGACATAAAGTCTCCGGCTACACTACGGGTTGCACGGTACTCTGGCAGATATCGACCTGCTTGGCGCATCATCCATACTGGCGTACAGTCTACCGGCTGCTTTAGTAAAGCACGTAGATAGCGGTCATTCTTTAATTCGCTCATTGGGGACTCCATGGATTAATTCTGCGGCGTATTGTATCACTCTCGGCGGACAACAAAAGTGCCCATTTGTTAACCGGATCAAGTTTATAGCAACAATCATATCACCATATTTGCGGCCACTAGGGCTCTCATGGTACAAAATCTGCGCGCTAGTAATAATAACAATAACTTTGCTTCCAGAAAGCAAAATAACTGCACCTTACCCCTCCTTTCGGAGGGTTTTTTTATTCTATTTTTCAGTCATTAATTTTATCGTATGCTCGATAAGATCACGTGCAATAGTACCAGGCGGAGCCAAGTCAGGTAGCTGTTCTGCAGGAGCCCAAATGGCATCGCTTAACTCTTCATAATCAGGCTTTAGATCACCACCATCATAGTCAGCCAGAAAGCCCATCATTAGGTTCGAGGGAAAGGCCCACGGCTGGCTACCAAAGTAACGTATATTCGTAACGGTTATCCCCGTTTCTTCTTGCACTTCCCGGGCAACACACTCTTCCAAGGTTTCACCGGCTTCAACGAAACCCGCAATGACCGTGTACATGCCTGTTTTATGCCGAGGGTGCTGAGCAAGTAATATTTTATCGCCCTTACGTACAGCCACAATGACACACGGTGACAACCTTGGGTAGTGGTGGGTATGGCATTGCCCGCATACCATTGCGGTTTCTTTCTCGCCTAGCAGGCACTCTCCACCACATTGCGCACAATAGCGCTGGCTCTCACGCATATAAGAAAGCTGCGTCGCTTTTCCCGCCAAATTAAACAGTTTACCATCGAGAGACAGTAATTCTCGCTGGCTATGAAACCCTTCAGCAGGCATATTTTGGGGCGCATCTAACCAATAAACAGGATGATCTTGGTATTCACCAATTTTTAAAGCGTTTGCACTATCTATAGGCAACTCTTTACGGGTGAGCAGCGGAAGTGTATGGTTTTGCAAATATAATGTGCGATTTTTAACTACGCACCAATAGGCCAATTCTTGTTTTTTTAACATCAATGTTACATCCATCCTTGCAGGGTATCGTTTTTACTGGCAATCTAAACTTAGTAGCGGAAATGAATCCGCGATACCTCACTGAAAAATTCATCAACGAGGTATAATACAAGGTACTCTTATATAAGAGATTGACAGGTATCGTTTTCAGTACCCCTGTCTCGGTACTGTAGATCATGAGGGCATGGTCATGTTAAGCAAATTTGAGCAAGTTCAAAAGCAATGGGGTGGTACAAGTGACGTTATTGATCACTGGCTACTGTCACGACAGCAATTACTCATCGATTACTGCAAGTTAGCAGGTCTTCCCCCTTTCGAGCAAAATAATCGACAGCTTCCCACATCTGCACAACTGCAACTTTTTAGCCAACAATTAGTCGACTATATCTCTGAAGGTCACTTCAAGATCTACGATATGGTCATGGAACGCTGGAATGCGACGGGCTATTCACCAACAGAAGAAATTGCCCAGTTGTATACACAAATCACCCAGACAACTGATCCACTGTTAAATTTCTCAGAGAAATACTGCGACACTAACGAAGGTAATCAGCTCGATGATTTTGATGCAGATCTATCTGGTATTGGTGAGCTTATCGAAATACGTTTCGCGCTTGAAGATAGATTAATTGAATTGATCAGTGAAAGCCTAGCCTGCCCTCCGGGCGCATAGACTTTCATACAACAGCCCTCCACCAGCCTAGCAATAGTTAGGCTGGCATTTTACATGCCGAATTTCACTCATCTAACTATTTATTCCCTCCTTCTAGTACCTGATTTATGTCATGCATTTAAACCGACCTCTATTGTATTTGACTTCTGTATACCAAATAGCAGGCAACAAAAAGGCACCCCGAAGGGTGCCCTTTTAAGCTAACATAAACAACGATGATTAATCGTCGCTTAGGCCTGCGTTAAGTAGTGCCGCTAGGTCTTGAGATGCTTGCTCAGCATCAACCTGAGGTGCTACTGGCTCTAGCTCTGCATCACGATCACGTTGACGTTTCTGATGGTACGCATAACCAGTACCAGCAGGGATCAGACGACCAACGATAACGTTCTCTTTCAGGCCACGTAATTCATCACGCTTACCAGAAACCGCAGCTTCTGTTAGTACGCGAGTCGTTTCCTGGAACGATGCCGCTGAAATGAACGATTCAGTTGCAAGCGATGCCTTAGTGATACCCAGTAGATCACGCTCGTATGTTGCAATCAACTTACCTTCAGCTTCAAGCTTACGGTTAGTAATTGTTACACGAGAGTACTCTAGCTGCTCACCAGGTAAGAACTCAGAGTCACCAGCCGTTACGATAGTAACTTTACGCAGCATCTGACGAATAATTGTCTCGATGTGCTTATCGTTAATCTTAACGCCCTGTAGACGGTAAACTTCCTGAACCTCGTTTACGATGTATTCTGCAACTGCGTGAACACCACGTAGACGCAGGATATCGTGCGGAGCTTCTGGACCATCGGCGATTACATCACCTTTCTCAACCTTCTCACCTTCGAATACGTTCAACTGACGCCACTTAGGAACCATTTCTTCGTATGCGTTGCCTTCAGAAGGCGTGATGATTAGGCGACGTTTACCTTTCGTCTCTTTACCGAACGAAACAAGACCCGTGATTTCAGCAAGAATTGCTGGCTCTTTCGGCTTACGTGCTTCGAACAGGTCAGCAACTCGTGGTAGACCACCCGTGATATCTTTCGTACCGCCAGATGCTTGAGGAATACGCGCTAACGTATCACCAATACCAACCATTGCGCCATCTTCTAGCTGGATGATTGCTTTGCCCGGTAGGAAGTATTGAGCTGGTACATCTGTACCGGCGATCATTACATCATGACCGTTTTCATCAACGAGCTTAACTGTTGGACGCATGTCTTTACCCGCACCGGTACGCTCTGCAGCGTCTAGTACAGTGATCATAGACAGACCTGTTAAATCATCAGTTTGACGAGAAACAGTTACGCCATCAATTAGGTCAACAAATTGGATACGACCTGCCACTTCAGTGATGATTGGCATTGTATGCGGGTCCCAGTTAGCGATAATTTCGCCAGCTTTAACTTCCGCAGCATCACCTTTAGTTAGGTGTGAGCCGTATGGCAGTTTGTAGTTTTCTTTAGTACGACCAAACTCATCGATAACGCTCATTTCTGACGCACGAGAAGTGATAACTAGCTTGCCTTCGTTGTTAGTAACAAACTTGGCATTATGTAGTTTCATCGAACCGTTGTTCTTAACCTGGATGCTGTTTTCAGCAGCAGCTGCAGATGCCGCACCACCAATGTGGAACGTACGCATTGTTAGCTGTGTACCTGGTTCACCGATTGACTGAGCAGCAACAACACCGACTGCCTCACCCGTGTTAATCAAGTGACCACGTGCTAAATCACGACCGTAACATAGTTTACAACAACCGAAGTCATTCTCACACGTTACAACCGAGCGTACTTTCACCTGGTCTACTGAGTTCTCTTCCAGAATGTCACACCACTTCTCATCAAGAAGCGTGTTACGTGGAGCAAGAATTTCATCAGTACCTGGCTTAATAACGTCTTCAGCAACAACACGACCAAGAACACGATCACCTAGCTGCTCTTTAACATCACCACCTTCAACTAGAGGTGTCATGGTGATACCAGCATGAGTACCACAATCGTCCGCAGTAATTACTACGTCCTGTGCTACGTCAACTAGACGACGAGTTAGGTAACCGGAGTTAGCTGTCTTAAGTGCGGTATCCGCAAGACCCTTACGAGCACCGTGAGTCGAGATGAAGTACTGAAGTACGTTCAAACCTTCTTTAAAGTTCGCAGTGATCGGCGTTTCGATGATTGAGCCATCCGGCTTAGCCATCAGACCACGCATACCAGCAAGCTGACGAATCTGCGCAGCAGAACCACGAGCACCAGAGTCGGCCATCATGTATACGCTGTTGAACGATTTCTGCTGTTCTTCTTCGCCGTCACGGTTAATTACGGTTTCGACAGACAGGTTATCCATCATCGCTTTAGCAACCTGCTCATTGGCTGTTGCCCAGATATCGATAACTTTGTTGTAACGTTCGCCAGCAGTTACAAGACCAGATTGGAACTGCTCTTGAATTTCTGCAACTTCAGCTTCAGCTTCAGCGATCTTAGTGTATTTAGCTGCAGGAACGACCATATCATCGATACCAACAGATACACCAGAGAGTGCAGCGTAAGCAAAACCTGTGTACATGATTTGGTCAGCAAAGACGACTGTCTCTTTCATGCCCAATTCACGGTAACAAGTGTTCAGCAACTTAGAAATCTGCTTCTTGCCTAGCGCTTCAGTGTTCACAAGGTCATAAGAAAGACCTTTTGGAACAATCGTCCATAGCATTGCACGGCCAACAGTTGTGTCGATAAGCTTAGTATCAGCAACTAGGTTGCCTTGCTCATCGTAGCTGTGCTCTGTAATACGAACTTTAACGCGAGCATGCAGCTCTGCATTCTTAGTACGATATGCTTTCTCTGCTTCTGCAGGTCCAGCAAGGTACATGCCTTCACCCTTCGCGTTGATTTTCTCACGCGTCATGTAGTAAAGACCCAATACAACATCCTGAGAAGGTACGATGATTGGATCACCAGACGCTGGCGATAGGATGTTATTAGTAGACATCATCAGTGCACGAGCTTCTAGCTGTGCTTCCAGTGTTAGAGGTACGTGTACCGCCATCTGGTCACCATCGAAGTCGGCGTTATATGCCGCACACACTAGTGGGTGAAGCTGAATCGCTTTACCTTCGATTAGTACTGGTTCAAATGCCTGAATACCTAGACGGTGCAATGTTGGTGCACGGTTAAGCATTACTGGGTGTTCACGAATCACTTCGTCTAGGATATCCCAAACAACAGCTTCTTCGCGCTCTACCATTTTCTTAGCAGCTTTGATCGTTGTCGCAAGACCACGAGTTTCTAGCTTACCGTAGATGAATGGCTTAAATAGCTCTAGTGCCATCTTCTTAGGAAGACCACACTGATGCAGGCGTAGGTATGGACCTACTGTGATAACAGAACGACCTGAGTAGTCTACACGCTTACCAAGAAGGTTCTGACGGAAACGACCCTGCTTACCTTTGATCATATCAGCCAAAGATTTCAGAGGACGCTTGTTAGAGCCAGTGATAGCGCGGCCACGACGACCGTTATCTAGCAATGCATCAACAGATTCCTGAAGCATACGCTTTTCGTTACGTACGATAATATCAGGAGCAGCCAGATCTAAAAGACGCTTCAGACGGTTGTTACGGTTGATTACGCGACGGTACAGATCATTCAGATCTGAAGTAGCGAATCGACCACCATCTAGCGGTACCAACGGACGTAGATCCGGCGGCAGAACTGGCAATACAGACAGGATCATCCACTCTGGGTTGTTACCTGACTGTAGGAATGCTTCTACAAGCTTAAGACGCTTGGTTAGTTTCTTACGCTTAGTTTCAGAGTTAGTTTCTTCTAGCTCTTCACGCATAAGTTCGATTTCAGCATTTAGGTCCATGTTACCCAATAATGCTTTAACCGCTTCTGCACCCATCTTCGCGTCGAACTCGTCGCCCCACTCTTCAAGTGCATCAAGGTACTGTTCTTCTGACAGTAACTGACTACGCTCAAGGTTGGTCATACCAGGTTCAACAACAACATATGATTCGAAGTAAAGTACACGCTCGATATCACGTAGCGGCATGTCCATTAACAGACCGATACGAGATGGCAGTGACTTAAGGAACCAGATGTGGGCAACAGGTGAAGCTAGTTCGATGTGACCCATACGTTCACGGCGAACTTTGGTCTGAGTAACCTCAACACCACATTTTTCACAGATAACACCACGGTGCTTCAGGCGTTTGTATTTGCCACAAAGACACTCGTAGTCTTTTACTGGGCCAAAGATACGTGCACAGAATAGACCGTCACGCTCAGGCTTAAAAGTACGGTAGTTGATGGTTTCTGGTTTTTTAACTTCACCAAAAGACCATGAACGGATCATGTCAGGTGAAGCAAGACCGATTTTGATTGCATCAAATTCTTCAGTCTTGTGTTGTGCTTTCAGAAACTTAAGTAAGTCTTTCACATTTGGCTCCTGTGAGGAGTTGACCCATAAAGGCGCCAGTCTGCTGGCGCCTTCATATTTATACCGGAGTAACTAATAAGGTTGGCAATGCCGTGCTTATTCGTCTTCCAGCTCGATGTTGATACCCAACGAGCGGATTTCTTTCAACAATACGTTGAACGATTCCGGCATACCAGGTTCCATACGATGGTCGCCATCGACGATGTTCTTATACATCTTCGTACGGCCGTTAACGTCATCCGACTTAACAGTTAGCATTTCCTGTAGAGTGTAAGCAGCACCATATGCTTCTAGTGCCCATACTTCCATCTCACCGAAACGCTGACCACCGAACTGAGCTTTACCACCCAGCGGCTGCTGAGTAACAAGGCTGTAAGAACCGGTAGAACGGGCATGCATCTTGTCATCAACCAAGTGGTTCAGTTTCAGCATGTACATGTAACCAACGGTTACAGGACGCTCAAACATGTCACCGGTGCGACCGTCAAACAATTTCAACTGACCAGATTCAGGTAGATCACCAAGCTTCAACAGTTCTTTGATAGATGACTCAGGAGCACCATCAAATACTGGTGTTGCAATCGGTAGACCCGCACGTAAGTTCTGAACTAGAGTGCGAACTTGATCATCAGACAACTCAGCAATATCTACGTTCTGGCGAGTATCACCAAGATCGTAAACTTTCTGTAGGAAGTTACGGAACTTATGTAACTCCTGCTGTTGCTTAAGCATCTCGTTAAGTTTGTCACCGATACCTTTCGCTGCAAGACCTAAGTGAGTCTCCAGGATCTGACCGATGTTCATACGAGACGGTACACCCAATGGGTTAAGTACGATGTCTACAGTTTGACCTTTTTCATCGTACGGCATGTCTTCAACAGGGTTAATCTTAGAGATTACACCTTTGTTACCGTGACGACCCGCCATCTTATCACCAGGTTGGATACGACGCTTAACAGCTAGGTAAACCTTAACAATTTTAAGGACACCTGGTGCTAGGTCATCACCCTGAGTGATCTTACGACGCTTGGTTTCAAACTTCTTATCAAATTCAGCTTTTAGCTCGTCATACTGTTCAGCAAGCTGTTCCAGTTGATTCTGCAAAGCTTCATCGTCAAGCGTTTGTGCAAACAGCGTTTCGCGGTTCATTGAAGATAGTTTATCTTCGCTGTAACCAGCAGAAAGTAGAAGCGTACGAACACGAGCAAGAAGACCACCCTCAAGGATCTGGAATTCTTCTGTGATATCTTTCTTCGCTTCTTTCAGCTGCATCTCTTCAATTTCAAGAGCACGCTTGTCTTTTTCTACGCCATCACGTGTAAATACTTGCACGTCGATGATCGTACCAGACACAGAGTTTGGTACACGTAGTGAAGAATCTTTAACATCCGATGCTTTTTCACCGAAGATAGCACGTAGTAGCTTCTCTTCAGGCGTTAGCTGAGTTTCACCTTTAGGTGTCACTTTACCAACGAGGATGTCACCACCCTTAACTTCAGCACCAATGTAAACGATACCTGACTCATCCAGCTTAGAAAGAGCCGCTTCACCCACGTTAGGGATATCAGCAGTAATTTCTTCAGCACCTAGCTTCGTATCACGCGCCACACAAGAAAGCTCTTGAATGTGGATAGTTGTCAGGCGATCTTCCTGAACAACACGCTCTGATACTAAGATGGAATCCTCAAAGTTGTAACCATTCCAAGGCATGAACGCGATACGCATGTTCTGGCCAAGGGCTAGTTCACCAAGGTCTGTTGAAGGACCATCTGCAAGTACATCGCCACGTGACACAGGCTCGCCAGGCATCACAGTTGGACGCTGGTTGATACATGTGTTCTGGTTAGAACGGGTGTACTTAGTCAGGTTATAGATATCGATACCAGCTTCACCTGGTACTAGCTCGTCTTCGTTAACTTTGATAACGATACGAGAAGCATCTACTGACTGTACTTGACCGCCACGTTTAGCTACGGCTGTTACACCGGAGTCAACGGCTACGTTACGCTCAATACCTGTACCAACTAACGGCTTATCAGCACGTAGTGTTGGAACAGCCTGACGTTGCATGTTCGCACCCATTAGGGCACGGTTAGCATCATCGTGCTCTAGGAATGGGATCAGAGATGCCGCCACAGATACAACCTGGTTGGTTGCAACGTCCATGTATTGAACATGGTCACGTGGGTGCAGACCTGAATCACCTTTCTGGCGAGCAGTGATTAGTTCATCAGTGAATGAACCATCGTCATTAAGCGCGGCGTTTGCCTGAGCGATAACATACTGGCCTTCTTCGATAGCTGATAGGTACTCGATATCCTCGGTTACCTTGCCATCAACCACTTTACGGTATGGAGTTTCCAAGAAACCGTAAGGGTTACACTGCGCAAATGCAGACAGTGAGTTAATCAGACCGATGTTTGGACCTTCAGGAGTTTCGATTGGACATAGACGACCATAGTGAGTCGCGTGTACATCTCGAACTTCAAAACCTGCACGTTCACGAGTCAGACCACCTGGACCAAGCGCCGAGATACGACGTTTGTGAGTAACTTCTGACAGTGGGTTGTTCTGGTCCATAAACTGAGACAGCTGAGAAGAGCCAAAGAACTCTTTTACTGCCGCAGAAATTGGTTTCGCATTAATTAGGTCCTGAGGCATGATTGCATCAAGATCGCCTAAACTTAGACGCTCTTTAACAGCACGCTCAACACGAACTAAACCAACGCGGAACTGGTTTTCAGCCATTTCACCAACAGAACGGATACGACGGTTACCCAGGTGGTCGATATCATCAACTTCACCACGGCCGTTACGGATCTCAATCAGTTTCTTCATCACTTCGATAATATCGCTGTGATCAAGAATACCGGCACCTGTTGTTTCTTCACGTAGAAGTGAGCTGTTGAACTTCATACGGCCCACAGCAGATAGATCGTAGCGGTCTTCAGAGAAGAACAAGCTCTCGAACAACTGCTCAGCAGCTTCACGTGTTGGTGGCTCACCAGGACGCATCATGCGGTAGATTTCAACTAACGCACTCAGACGGTCAGTCGTACTATCGACACGAATTGTGTCAGACATGTACGGACCGTAATCCAAATCATTGGTGAATAGAACTTCAAGAGACTTGTGGCCTGCTTGAGAAAGCAGAGCAAGTGCCTCTAGGCTCAATTCTTGGTTCGCAGCAGCAATTAGCTCGCCAGTATCTTCGTTCACGTAATCACGTGCAGCGATTTTACCAACGATGTATTCAACAGGCACTTCGATGTGATCAACACCGTCTTTGCCAAGCTGGCGAATATGACGTGCGGTGATACGGCGGCCTTGTTCTACGTACAATTTACCATTTGCTTCAATGTTGAAACTTGCAGTTTCACCACGTAGGCGTTCTGGTACTAGCTCCATAACCAGAGACTTGCCCTGTACTTCGAAGTTTACTTTATCGAAGAACATGTCAAGGATCTGCTCAGTTGTGTAGCCTAGAGCACGAAGAATAATTGAAGCTGGAAGCTTACGACGACGGTCGATACGTACGAATACGTTATCCTTAGGATCAAATTCGAAATCCAACCATGAACCACGGTATGGGATTACGCGTGCGTTATATAGCACTTTACCTGAGGAGTGGGTTTTACCCTTATCGCTGTCGAAGAAGACACCCGGGCTACGGTGCAGCTGGGATACGATAACCCTCTCGGTACCGTTAATAACGAAAGTACCGTTATCAGTCATGAGCGGAATTTCGCCCATGTAAACTTCTTGTTCTTTGATGTCTTTAACTGTGCCAGCAGGTGCGTCTTTGTCGTACATAACAAGACGAAGCTTTACACGTAGCGGAGCTGAATAAGTTACGCCACGAATTTGACATTCTTTAACATCGAAGACCGGCTCACCGAGACGATAGCTAACGTATTGCAGCTCGGAATTGCCGTTATAGCTCTGAATTGGAAAAACAGAACGAAAGGCAGCTTCTAGACCGTAATGCCCTTCTGGATCCTGCTCGATGAACTTTTTAAAAGACTCAAGCTGGATCGACAGCAAGTATGGTATGTCCAACACTTGTGGACGCTTACCAAAATCCTTACGGATACGCTTTTTCTCGGTATAAGAGTAAACCATAGGTTCCTCAGATCGCTGATAAGTGATCCAAACTGCTCAAAACGAGGAGCAGTGACTAATGACACTGTTTATTGTAGGAACAGCTTTATGAAAAAACTGTTTTTTTGCACGAATAGTGGTCGCAAAACAATGTGAAAAACACCACTACCCTACAGCGCAAAAAGGCCGGTGGCAATTAGCCACCAGCCATTAGCCAATTAAGGCTAAGAAATTAAGTAATTATTACTTAATTTCAACAGAAGCACCAACTTCTTCTAGCTGTGCTTTAAGAGCGTCAGCTTCAGCTTGGTCAACGCCTTCTTTTAGTGCAGAAGGAGCGTTGTCTACTAGAGCTTTAGCTTCTTTAAGACCTAGGCCAGTTGCGCCACGTACAGCTTTGATAACTTGTACTTTCTGTGCGCCAGCAGCTGTTAGGATTACGTCAAACTCAGTTTGCTCTTCAGCAGCTTCTGCTGCTGCGCCGCCTGCTACAACTGCAGCTGCAGCAGTAACACCGAATTTTTCTTCCATAGCTTCGATAAGCTCAACAACTTGCATTACAGACATTTCTGCAACTGCGTCTAGGATTTGCTCGTTAGTGATAGACATAACAATTCTCTTTGAAATCAACAATTAATTTAATATAGCGTTCAGATAAAACAGGGACAATTAAGCCGCTGCTTCTTCTTTCTGATCGCGTACAGCTGCGATAGTACGTACCAGCTTGCCAGCTGAAGCTTCTTTCATGCACATCATTAGGCGTGCAATAGCTTCGTCGTAAGTTGGTAGTGTCGCAAGTACTTCTGCGTCAACAACAGCGCCTTCGAATGCGGCTGCTTTGAACTCAAAATCTTTATTCTCTTTAGCAAAGTCTTTGAAAAGACGAGCTGCAGCACCTGGGTGCTCATTAGAGAAACCGATTAGTGAAGGACCAACGAAAACGTCTTTTAGACATTCGAAATCAGTACCTTCAACTGCACGACGTGCTAGTGTGTTACGAACAACTTTCAGGTAAACGCCGTTTTCACGAGCTTGTTTACGTAGAGAAGTCATCGCACCAACTGCAACGCCACGAGAGTCAGCAACAACTGCAGACAGGGCACCATTGGCAGCTTCGTTGACTTCAGCAACAATTGCTTTTTTGTCTTGAAGATTTAATGCCATTGGAATAGCTCCTGGATTTTGCTGGGTTTCCCCAGTCATTACACCACTCACTGCCAGTATGACAGGAGAGTATTTACGGCGCAGATCCAAGATAGATTTACATCAATCATGTTCTGGCACCGTCTACGTAGGTAAATTAAGCTCTAAAAAGGGCACCTACGGTCTTGGACGAAGGTTAATTGACGAACAATCAACCTCAGCCATGAATTTGTGAACGCCAAATTATACACTAATTTGACGTTTCTGCAAATTATTGTGCGTTCGTTTCCAGAGAGTTCTGGTCTAGCGCTACACCTGCACCCATAGTGGTAGAGATGCTCACTTTCTTAATGAAGTGACCTTTCGCTGAAGAAGGCTTAGCTTTCTTCAGAGCAACTAGAAGAGACTCAAGGTTCTCTTTAAGTTGTGCAGCATCAAAGTCCACTTTACCGATAGTAGTGTGGATGATGCCGTTTTTGTCGTTACGGTAACGAACCTGACCAGCTTTAGCATTTTTAACAGCTTGAGCAACATTAGGAGTTACAGTACCAACTTTAGGGTTTGGCATTAGACCGCGAGGACCAAGAATAGTACCAAGCTGACCAACAACACGCATTGCATCAGGAGATGCAACAACAACGTCGAAGTTCATTTCGCCTTTCTTAACTTGCTCAGCAAGATCTTCCATACCTACTAGATCAGCACCAGCTTCTTTAGCAGCTTCAGCATTTGCACCCTGAGTGAATACCGCAACGCGGATTTCACGGCCAGTACCGTGTGGTAGCACAGTTGCGCCACGAACGTTCTGGTCAGATTTACGTGCATCGATACCAAGGTTAACAGCAACGTCAACACTTTCAGTAAATTTAGCAGTAGCTAGTTCTTTTAGAAGAGCAACAGCTTCATTGATGTCGTACTCACGTGCAACTTCAACTTTCTCGCGGATTACGCGCATACGCTTAGTTAGTTTTGCCATTGTCTTAACCCTCTACCACTAGACCCATTGAACGAGCAGTACCAGCAATCGAACGCTTCATAGCTTCGATGTCAGCACCTGTCATGTCCGCAGCTTTAGTTTCTGCGATCTCTTGGATCTGAGCGTCAGTTACAGTACCAACTTTCTCAGTGTTCGGACGGCCAGAACCAGACTTAACGCCAGCAGCTTTCTTAAGAAGAACAGCAGCAGGTGGAGTCTTAGTAATGAACGTGAAAGAACGGTCATTGTATACTGTGATAACAACTGGAGTCGGTAGACCTTTCTCAATTGAGTCAGTCTTAGCGTTAAACGCCTTACAGAATTCCATGATGTTTACACCATGTTGACCAAGAGCTGGACCAACCGGTGGACTTGGGTTTGCTGCACCAGCTGCAACTTGCAGTTTGATGTAAGCTTCTACTTTTTTAGCCATTGCTATATACCTAAATTTGGGTTCAAACGTCTATTTTCTACAAACAGACTCCCCGTCTAACGAAAGGGCGCGAAATTATAGTCTAATTTCACGCCCCTGACAACCAGAGTTGATTACTTATTGATCAACTCTTTTCAACCTGTCCGAACTCCAATTCTACTGGAGTAGCACGGCCGAAAATAGAGACAGACACTTTAACGCGGCTCTTGTCGTAATCGACTTCTTCCACAACGCCGTTAAAGTCTGCAAACGGTCCATCGGTAACACGTACAACTTCACCTGGTTCAAACATTGTTTTGTGAACAGGTGACTCGCTTGCTTTCTCTAGACGATTAAGAATAGCATCCGCTTCTTTATCCGAGATTGGCGCAGGACGATCTGATGTACCGCCGATGAAACCCATAACACGAGGGATACTACGTACCAAGTGCCATGTTTCATCATTCATTACCATCTGTACTAGCACATAGCCTGGAAAGAACTTACGTTCGCTCTTACGGCGCTGGCCTGCACGCACTTCAACCACTTCCTCTGTAGGTACTAGTACCTCATCAAAGTAGTCTTCCATGCTGTGCATTTTGATATGCTCGCGTAGAGATTGTGCGACACGGCCTTCAAAGCCAGAAAATGCCTGCACTACATACCATCGTTTTTTTGGAGCTTCGCTCATGAACTTTTACCTCACACACCGGTAACTAAGCGGACTAGACGGACCATGATACCGTCAATACCCCACAAGGCTAACGCCATAATGACAGTGACTGCTAATACGATAAAGGTTGTCTGCGTAGCTTCCTGACGAGTAGGCCATACTACCTTGCGGACTTCCATGCGCGATTCGCGTGCAAACGTGATCGCGGTTTTACCTTTTGCTGTAAATGCAGCAAGACCACCAGCCATTGCCACAAGAGCAACAACCGCAGCAGCACGCAGCACTACAGAAACATCACTGTACAGGTAATTACCAACCACAGCGGCAGCTAGCAAAGCAAATATAGTGACCCACTTTAGGCCATCCATACTGCTTGAACTGCTTTGGTTTTCGGCATTCGCTTTCATACAACCAACCTGTAACTAGTCTCAATATAGACGAAAATAACCCCGCGTTGGCGAGGCTAATTATGAAGGAAAGCACTAATGCCTTGATTACATGTTAAAAAACTTCATAGTAAAAATGTTTTCTTCTGCATTCTTGAGCAAAAAATACACTACTTCAAGAGATAGCGCAGAAAAAGGGCATCAAATGATGCCCTTTTTGGTACCGTTTCGTCAAATATTATTCAACGATTGTTGCTACAACACCAGCACCAACAGTACGGCCACCTTCACGGATAGCAAAACGTAGACCTTCGTCCATCGCGATAGGTGCGATTAGAGTAACAGTCATAGCGATGTTATCACCAGGCATTACCATTTCTACGCCTTCAGGTAGTTCGAT